>JAIQFL010000015.1 GCA_020073365.1 Terriglobia bacterium
TTTGATTTCGGACGTCCTCCTTTCGTCGCGGAGGACAAAGACTGAACGGCGTCCTGCAGAGCCTCACGAGCCGGAAGAAAGGAGTGTCATCCACCTGGTCTTGGTGTACCCAATTTCAGGATCATCTTGCATTGGAAACGATTCCTAATTTCAGGATCATCCTTGGATTGGAAAATGCTGCGGCGGGGCATCCGCGAACCCGCGCATGGGTGCATGAGATGACCCGTGCCGGGGCGGGTGAGTCCAGGCGGCGGTCTAGGACCTTTAGGACCATTAGGACCTCCAGAAGACTGCCGCTGGCCTCGACTCGTCCCCTCGCCCCATATAATAAGGGGATGTGTGGAATCGTCGGCTACATCGGAACCCACCGGGCCGTTCCGATCATTCTTGAAGGACTGAAGCGCCTGGAGTATCGGGGATACGATTCGGCGGGCCTCGCCGTCCTTTGCGACAATGACCAGCTTGAGGTGCGCCGCGCCAAGGGCAAACTGCGCAATCTCGAAGAGGTCATCCGCATGAGCCCCGTGGACGGGACTTTTGGCATCGGCCACACTCGCTGGGCCACCCACGGGCGTCCCACCGAAGAGAACGCGCACCCGCACCGCGATTGCCAGGGCGACATCGTTGTGGTGCACAACGGGATCGTCGAGAACTACCTGAGCCTGAAGCACGGGCTCCAGCAGCAGGGCCACGTCTTCAAGACCGAGACCGATACCGAAGTCATCGCGCACCTGGTGGAGAAACACTTCAAAGGCAACCTCGAAGAGGCTGTGCGCGCCGCCGTGAAGGAGCTCACCGGCGTGTTCGCCCTGGCCGTGATTTCGCGCTCCGATCCAAATAAAATCGTGGCCGCGCGCCTCGGGCCGCCGGTAGTGATCGGGATCGGCGATGGCGAATACTTCGTGGCGTCGGATGTGCCCGCCATCCTCACCCACACCCAGGATATGTTCTTCCTGGCGGATGGCGATATGGCGATCCTGACGCGCGAGGGCGTACGGCTCTCGGATTTCGACGGGCGCCTGGTAAAGCGGCAGGTCCAGCACATCTTGTGGAACCCCATCGAGGCGGAAAAAGGCGGCTACCAGCATTTCATGCTCAAGGAGATTTACGAGCAGCCGCGCGCCGTCCGTGACACTACGCTGGGCCGCGTGGGACAGGAGACGGGCCGCATTTTCCTGGATGAAATGGACATCGCGCCGGCCGAGTTCGCGCGCTTCCGGCAGGTGCGGATCATCGCCTGCGGTACGAGCTGGCACGCCGCCCTGGCCGGCAAGTTCATGATCGAGAAGCTGGCGCGCATCCCCGTCGAGGTAGACTACGGCAGCGAGTTCCGCTATCGCGACCCCATCGTTCTCGAAGACACACTCACGGTGGTGATTTCGCAATCGGGGGAGACCGCCGACACCCTGGCGGCCCAGCGCGAGGCCAAACACAAGGGCTCCAAGACGCTGGCAATCTGCAACGTGGTGGGCTCCATGATCACCCGCGAAGCGGCGGGCACCATTTACACGCACGCGGGGCCGGAAATCGGGGTGGCCTCCACCAAGGCCTTCACGTGCCAGTTGACCGCGCTGTTCATCCTGGCGATGCATCTGGGGCAAGCCAATCGCAATCTGGATGAGAGCATGTCCCGCTGCCTGGTGCAGGAGCTGCTGCGGCTTCCCGGCAAGCTCGAAACCGTGCTCAACAACGACGCCGTATACAAGGCCGTGGCCGGGCATCTCCACAACGTCAAGGACGCGCTCTTCCTGGGCCGTGGTGTGCATTTCCCCATCGCGCTCGAAGGGGCGCTCAAACTCAAGGAGATCTCCTACATCCATGCCGAGGGATACCCGGCGGGAGAGATGAAGCACGGGCCCAACGCGCTGATCGACGAGCATCTGCCGGTAGTAGTGTTGGCGACTCGCGATCCTGCGAGCGATGAGAGCCGCGTCCTCTATGAGAAGACGCTGTCGAATATCCAGGAGGTCAAGGCCCGCGAAGGGATCGTCGTGGCGGTGGTAACCCAGGGAGACGAGGATGCGCCCAAGTCGGCCGACTACATCATCGAAATTCCGGCCACCACGGAGCTGCTGACGCCCATCCTTTCGATCGTGCCGCTGCAGTTGCTGGCTTACCACATCGCCGTCCGCCGCGGCTGCGACGTAGATCAGCCGCGCAATCTGGCCAAGAGCGTCACGGTTGAGTAGCTCCGGCTTACAGCAGTTCTCCGAGCGGTTGTCGATATCGACGCGCGGCAAGGGGTTGTACGAGATCACGGACCAGATCGCCCGCTGGCTCAGCGGCTGCCCGGTGCGCGCAGGTCTGCTGACGGTCTTTATCCAGCACACGTCGGCCTCGCTGACCATCCAGGAAAACGCCGATCCCGATGTGGTCCACGATCTGAATGCGTTCTTCAACCGCCTGGTCGAGGAGGACAATCGTCTCTACCGGCATACGGTAGAAGGACCGGACGATATGCCCGCGCACATTCGCGCCACCCTCACCCCGACGCAGCTTTCCATACCCGTGGACAAGGGCCGGCTGGCGTTGGGCACGTGGCAGGGGGTGTATGTTTTCGAACACCGCGCTTTCCCGCACCGGCGAAGCGTGCTGCTGCACTTGATCGGCGAATGACCTCCATCTCTTGACGAGTACATCTTCCGTCTAGGTTAGCCAGACGTCCCACCAGCTCGGCGACGCTACGCAATGGGCCGCTCGCCGTGCGGTGTTACACTGATCCATAGTGGCTTACAGCCAAATCCTGTTTGAAGCGGATGAGCACGGAATCGCGCTGATCACGGTCAACCGGCCGGAGAAGCTCAACGCTCTTTCCGGCTCCTTGGTAGCGGAATTGAGAGACGCCTTTGA
This sequence comes from Terriglobia bacterium, assembly GCA_020073365.1. GTDB lineage: Bacteria > Acidobacteriota > Terriglobia > Bryobacterales > Bryobacteraceae > JAIQFL01. The sequence continues at coordinate 2,851 of JAIQFL010000015.1, forward strand.
GCGTGTGGCTGGGGAATCCGCGATACGCGCCGCCATTGTTACGGGGGCCGGCGACAAGGCCTTCGTAGCCGGCGCCGATATCAAGGAGCTCGCGGCACTCTCGGCCATCGAAGCACGCCAGTATGCGCTGCGGGGACAACAGGCATTCCGCCTGCTCGAAACGCTCGGCAAGCCCTCGGTAGCAGCGGTAAACGGATACGCCCTGGGCGGAGGGCTCGAACTGGCCATGGCCTGCACGGTGCGGTTCGCCTCGGAGAACGCCAGGCTCGGACAGCCCGAAGTGAAATTGGGGATCATCCCCGGCTATGGAGGGACTCAGCGCCTTCCCCGCCTGGTGGGACGTGGCCGCGCACTCGAACTGTTGCTTTCGGGCGAAGCGGTAACGGCTGCCGAAGCCCATCGCATCGGCCTGGTGAATGCCGTGGTGCCGCAGGCGGAGCTACTGGGCCACAGCCGGTCCTGGCTGCACAAAGTAATGGCCAACGCGCCGCTGGCGCTCGGGTTGGTCCTCGAATCCGTGGATGTGGGGCTGGATATCGGCCTGGAGGCCGGTATGCGCTTCGAAGCGGCTGCGTTCGGAATCAGCGCGGCAACCGAAGATCGCCGGGAAGGCACCCGCGCGTTCCTTGAGAAACGCAGCCCGGCCTTCGCGGGGAAATGAGCTATGGCAAAAGTATTTGAAGGGCAGCTTTCCGCCGCCGGACTTCGTTTCGCCATCATTGTGAGCCGCTTCAACAGCTTCATCACCGAGCGTCTGTTGAGCGGCGCCATGGACGCACTGAACCGCAGCGGCGCTAGCCCCGACCTGATCGACGTCGTCAAGGTCCCGGGTTCGTGGGAGGTGCCGATGGTCGCCGGGGAAGTCGCCCGCCAACACCGGTACGACGCGATCGTCTGCCTCAGCGCGGTGATCCGTGGCGAGACCCCGCACTTCGATTATGTGGCGGCGGAGGTGGCCAAAGGGGTGGCCCATGTGGCTGCCGAGACCGGAGTGCCGGTGGCTTTCGGCGTGCTCACTACCAACACACTGGAACAGGCCATCGACCGCGCGGGAGCCAAGGGAGGCAACAAAGGTTTCGATGCCGCCATGGCCGCCATCGAAATGGCCAATCTGCTTCGAACGCTCCGGCAGGCCACCTAATGCCCTCGCGACACAAGTCCCGGCAACGCGCCCTGCAGATTCTCTTTCTGTGGGATGCCCGCAGGCAGCCGGTGGACGAGGCCATCAACGCCTATTACGACACCCTCTATTCCGAAGAACGGCCCGAGCGCGAGCCGTTCGTGGCCGACCTGGTTCGCGGGACGGTCGAGCACATCGCCTGGGTGGACGAACAGATATCCAGGCATGCCGAGCATTGGCGGATGGAACGAATGCCCGCGGTGGACCGCAATATCCTCCGCCTGGCGGTGTACGAGATGACCTACGGCGGCACTCCGCCGGCGGTCGCCATCGATGAGGCCCTGGAATTGGCTCGCAAGTATTCCAACGAAGAATCCGTCCAGTTCGTGAACGGGGTTCTGGATGCCATCCACCGGGGCATGCCGCAAGTGGGCGCCAGTATCGACAGGGCAGGCTGAAGCCCGGCTGGCGGCGGCGACCGGCCGCTGTGTCACTTCCGCAACTGCCTGCGGTTGGCCTATCCGCTCCGGCCACCTTTGGATCCGCTCCCCAGGATTCTCCGGCCGCACTCGTGAAAGTCGATGCACCGGCACTTTTGAGCCCGTTCGAGCAACTCCTTCATTACGGCGATGCGCTGGGTCAAGGCGTCCAACTCCGCAATCTTCTTGCGGGCGAGGCCCTGCCAGCGCTCCGACAGAGGGACGTCGCGGCGGAAGCCATTGAAGAGCCTACGAACCTCCTCGAGCGTGAATCCGCAGTCTTTGGCGCGCTCCAGCACGGCGAGCCGCTCCAGAATGGCGCTGTCGTAACGCCGCTGCCCGCCGGAGCGGAGCGGCTTCGGAAGCAAACCGGATTTTTCGTAAAAGCGAATGGCGGACGCGCGCAGGCCGATCTGTTTCGCTACCTGGCCGATGGTCATGGGAAGGGGCACGGAAAAAACCTCTTGACTTAAAGTCAAGTTTAAGTCGTAAGCTCGGCTCATGACAACCAGAATCCTTGTATCCACGCTCGCCGTAATTTCCGCGTGCGTCTGCCAGTCCCAGTCGAAACCGGCGGGCTCTGAAAACTCCAACCCAACGCCATTCGCGTGCAACCTCAAGGCATTTACACCGCAACAAAGGGCGCAGCACCGCCGATTGGGCGACCAATTGATGCCAGCCGTGGTTGCGGCCCGCGAACTGAATGACGGTTACGCACTAGAGATCGACTCCAGACAGGTGTCGGTGGTGGAGGTGGCCCAATGGGTGGAGCTGGAACGGAAATGCTGTCCATTTTTCGATTTTCAACTCGACTTGCACGGCCAGGACGGAGGCCTGTGGCTGAGCCTCAAGGGGAGGGACGGCGTGAAGCAGTTCATCGAGATGGATTTCACCCGGTTGCGCGGCAAGTTGGGCCATCGATAGCGCAGGCTTGCGAGCCTGTGTTGGCCGACTGACGCCGGCGGCGGACAGACGACGAAACCCGATCGTCTGTCCCACACCACCACGCTTCCGCGCAACTTGATATACTCGGCATTCTGGCAGATGTTCCGGCCTCATCCAACCCCGCCAGGCACATCGTATCTATGTCTAACACCGTCAACTCTCCCGTTCGCCTGAAAGACATAGCGCGCGATCTCAACGTGTCCGTCATGACCGTTTCGAAAGTGGTCCGCGGATGCGCCGATGTAGGCGCGGAAACGCGCAGCCGCGTGCTCGCCCGCATCAAGGAGCTGAACTATCAGCCCAACTGGGTGGCCCGCAGCCTGGCCGCGCGGCGCACCTTCATGATCGGGCTCATCGTGCCCGACCTCATGCACTCCTTCTTCGCGGAAATCGCCAAGGGCGTTTCCTCCGCCATCCGGCCACTGGGCTATGACGTGGTCATCTGCAATTCCGAAGAGAACTGCGCGGTCGAATCGAGCGAAGTCGACCGTCTTCTCGCGCGGCAGGTGGACGGCCTGATTCTCGCCTCGGCACAGCCGCCATCCTCGCTGGACGTTTTTCAGCGGATCGAAGCGCGCAGCGTGCCGTATGTTCTGATTGACCGTCGGTTCACCGCCGCGAGCGCGCCCTACGTGGGGGCCGACGATGAGGCCATCGGCCGGCTCGCGACCACTCACCTGATCGAGCGGGGCTGCCGCCACATCGCCCACATCGCAGGCCCTCCGATCACCACCGGAGTGGGGCGCTTAAAAGGATATCGGGAGGCGCTGGCATCCGCCGGCCTCACGGTACCCGATTCGTATGTGGTGAGTGCCACCGACGACGCCTCGGGCTACCTTGCGGCGCGCCAATTGCTCACGATCGACCCGCGGCCCGATGGCATCTTCGGCTATAACGACCCCACTGCCGCCGGCGCCATGAAAGCCATTCTCGAAGCGGGTATCGGCATCCCCCAGTCGATCAAGGTAATCGGTGTCGGCAACGTGCACTATTCCGACCTCCTGCGCGTGCCGCTCTCCACCATCGACCAGAGCAGTGCCAGCATTGGGCAGCAGGCTGCGGAGATTCTGGTGAAGGCCATCGGCTCGAAGCGACGCCGGCCGCCGCGCACCGTGATCATTCCGCCAACGCTCATCGTCCGCGAGTCCACCGGCGGGTAGTGCCCAAGTGGCCGGGCTAGCGGGACGCGTCCACGGGATCTGCTCCTCGACTCCAAGGCCAAGCTGGAGCATGCCCCACGTTAGTTAGTTCTCCGTCGGTCTCTCCACGTGGTCGATGACGTACGTTTCGATCGGGGCTTTTTGCGGCTCCATCTTTAGCCCGAGCCGCTCGAAGATCATAAAAAGCGTCGGGATGGCAGGATCGGAGAAAGCCAGGTCCTCCGCACTGGGTGGTGTTCCTGGAGAAGGAGGCTGTCTGGGGCGCATGGGCAGCCAGCCTTCACTCTCGATATCGTAGAGCCGCTCGATGCCGGTCTTGTCTATCAAGGGGCGATCCGTCCAGTTCTCCACAAACCCTACCAGGTCTGCCATGTTGACCGCAGTCCCGTGCAGTCCTCGCCCCTGACCACCCATGAATCGATGGCAGGGAACGCCTTTCTTCTCGGGGTCCTTTGGGTCGGCGCAATCCTTTTCCGCGACCTTCGATTCCCGGAGCTTGGGCCCATTCTTTCCGACGAGCAACACATACACCGGCAGTTCCTTTGTCTCGCGGAGGACCTTCAGCTTGAACCGGTCCGCGAGGAGTGTCTGCAACATCAATCTCATCCTGGCGTCTTGCTCCTTGGCCGGTAACTCGGCGGGAATCGCGCCCTTCTCGGGGGTTGCTTCAATATCGTACCGTTCCGAGCGGATCCAGTCCGGTCCGCCGGAAAGCCGGGGGGATTGAAAAGACACGTTGTAAGCAGCAGCAATGATCATATATAGGGGAGACTCCCTCACGATCAATCTGCCCCCGGGCTCACCCTTCATCGTCCCAAAGCTGCGCGGATCTGCGGATTTGTTGGCTTTGACGGAGGCCACCTCGAAGGCCAGGCGCTTCTCGGGCTGCGACTGGGCTCGCATTTGGGGCGCATGCATAATCCCGATGAGGATGGGGGTTGCCACGGCCGCCACTCCCGCGGCGGCCAGCAGCAGTTTCTTTCCGAAGCGAAGATTGTGTGTCACGTGATGGGTCATGATTGCCTCGATTCGTTTCGTGAGATTGGAGCCCGTTACGCCGGACATGCAGGCCAGGGGCGATTCCAGATACAGCTTGCAGACCTTGAGAATGCCCTCGGCATAGACTTCGGGGTCGTTCGACGACCGCAGAACTTCTTCGTCACAGGCGCGCTCGCGCTCTTCCCAGGCGGGTCTCGATCCACCACACCAGGGGATGAAACCAGAAGAGGGCTTCGACCAACATATGAACGGCGGCAGCCAGGTTGTCGCGCCTCCGGACGTGACACAACTCGTGTGCCAGGACTGCGTCCAACTGGGCCTGCGTCAGGTGGTCTCGAATGCCTTGAGGCAGCAGCAGGATGGGTCTGCGTACACCGAAGATCCCCGGCTCCATACGTGCGGGCGAGGACATCGCTTGGATTGGTATGTCAAGCGGCAAGGGCTGGGCCGCACGCAGGACCGTCCGGATGCGCCGCCAGCGGCTGAACCAGGAAAGGACACCGGTCACGAAACCGCAAAACCATACACCAAACAGAACGGCGGGAATGCGGCTTGGCGCCGGCGGCGCCACCGCCGGCCGAGGCGCCGGAGCCGGTGCCACGAAAGGCTGGCCGACCTGTTGCATCACGAAAGACAATCGACCAGGCCTGGCCGCCGGGGCCGCCCGCCAATCCAGTTGACTGCCGATGCCGACCAGCAACGCAAACGGGATGAGGAATTTCACGGACGCCGCCAGCCAGATCGCATATCGCACCGGCGCGCGGTTCTTTCGGAACGCCAGCGTCAACAGCGCCGCCACGGCGGCGAAAAGAGTGGATTGCCAAAGGTGGTTGGCCAGCGGTAACAAGTATGCCGGGATCATTTCGGTTTGTCCTTTCTCGCCAGTTTTCGGAGAGCCTGCTCGGCCTCCTTCACGTCGTCCAGGGTGAGCTTGCCGGATTCGATCAGGTGGGCCATTACCGGTTTGGTGCGGCCGCCGAACAGACCCAGCAGTTCGTCGATCAAGCGGCCCTGCGCCTCATTGCGGGAGATGGAAGCCTCGAAGATGTTCGCATTGCTGATTCTCTTCACGCAACGTAGGGCGCCTTTTCCCTCCAGGCGATAGACGGTGGTCTGTACGGTGGTATAGGCAGGTCTGCCAGGTTCGGGAAAGGCCTCTTGGATCTCGCGAACGGAGCACGCACCGCGGCTCCAGAGCGCCTCCATGATCTGAAGTTCGAGCTTGGTCAGTTTAGGGAAGGGCATATCGGGTCAACTACACGAGATATTTAGCCTACTATACGAATAGTTAAGTTGCAAAGCTAATTCTGTTCTTAAGCCAGCCTGCGAGCGCCCTACTGCGGTTCGCCCGTACGCGGAATTACATATCCCTTGCGCGCCAGGACTCGTCCGTTGGGATAGCGGCTCTTGGCATCCTCGCTGAGTTCCACCGAGACCTGCCGGGACTTGCCTGGCATGCCCGGCGGCATCTCGTAATAGATGCTGTAGCGTTTGCGAATGCGGTGCAGCATCTCCCGGAACGCATGCCCGGGATTGTCGGCATTCACTACCTCACCGCCGGTTCTCGCGGCCACGCCGGTCATACTCTCGCTCGGGCGATAGGGCCCTCGGCGCAAGGACCCAGGGGTTGAAATGATCAGGCCGCACAACAGGACATCCGACTCCCACATGCGATCGACCACCTTGTTCTCGCTCATCGACGGCTGGCCGTCGTCGTCCGTAAAAATCAGGATGGCGCGGCGCCGCTGCTTGTCGCCATGCTTCGCGAAATACTGGGCCGCGTCGTGGAGGGCGGAAAGGATATGGGTGCCACCGCCGAATCGCAGATCGACCACCCGGCTCACGGACTCTTCCACCTCCTGGAGGTTGTCGTTGAACGGCGCCATCAGCCAGCTCCCGGTGTTGAAATCGGCGATCGCAACCCGGTCCCCCTGGCGAAGCTCGGTCAGCGCGGTGTGGGCGGACGCAGCCAGCCGGCGGATGCCCGGGAACATGCTGTCGCTGATATCGAACAGCAGCAGGAGATCCAGCGATTGCTCCTCTTGCGAGCAGTAGAGGATGGGCCGCGGCCGCCCGTTGTCCTGGATCGTGAAGTCTTCCTTTTGCAGGCCATCGATGGCAACCGTTCCATCCGTGACTTGGGCGTCCACGCGGACGAGGGCGACGGCCGACCGAAAGACCGGGTCTTGGCCCCACGCCAGGACCACGGCAAGCACCGCGCCCGCGAGCCAGAGCGGCAGGACTCGCGCCCGTCGGAACCAGGAGAGCAGAAACACGCGCGCCAGCCAGCTTGGGCTACCCATGTGTTGCCAAAATGACCGAATACGCGGCTGCTGTCAAGGGGACTCAGCTCACACCGCTCAGTTCTCCAGCTTGACCGTGGTGAGTTTCTTGACGGCGGCGATATCTTTGTGCCCCTTTACGTCGATCCGCACCGCGGTCCCTTCGGCATACCGTTTCGCCTCATCGATGGTCCGGATTACGGGTCGCGGAAGCCCGCAGTGGCGTGCCGCCTCGACGGCCCTGTCACCCAGCGCGAACGACACCCTGAAACTGCCGCGACACGGTGAGAGATACAGAATGTTGCGTGTCTGGCGCTTCAGACGCAACGACCATCCCGCCTTGCGTGAGTAAGAGTTCCACTCCTGAGTAGTAAGGTCACATTCGTGCGCCAGATCGGCCAGCAACTGGTCCCAGAGCGCTTTAGCCGGCCCCAGTGCTTCGGCCACATCCGCATCCGTGGGTTGCTCGACCTTGTCGATGAACGCGTTTTGAAGCATAGTCGGATCTCCATCGTGGAGGGTAACGCATGGCATCCGGCTGCGCGAGCGTAGGCCGTTGTGTCACTATTGCAGATGTTGGCGGGCCGCCTCGGCCAGCGCTTCCTTCTCCAGGGTGCGGCGCGCGGCCTCCGGCACTACGCGCCAATTGTCGTCGGCCGCGGCAGGCAGCGATTTCCCCTCGGCATAGTAGCGCACGATCATATCGCGAATCTCCTCCTGCGACCGCCACAGGACCTTGGCCCCGATGAACATGCCGTAGCCCGCGCTGCCTCCCGCGCGATAGCTGTTAATGGCAATCCGCAATTTGCGGTCGGGATCGAGCGGCTTCGACTGATAACGCAGGTTCCGGATGCGATCTCCTTCCGGGCGGCTCAGGTCCACCTCGTACTCCACTCCTTGCGCCACGTCGTAGTTGTATCCCATCACGCTGCGATTGGTCAGCGGCGGCTGGGAGCAACGCGCTCCTTCGCATGACAGGTAGTACCTCGCGGCGTTCTCCAGCGCATCCTTCACCATCTTGCCGTTACCCTCGATGAGGTACAGTTCGTTGTCGTACGGGTACAGAGCTGCAATCTGCCGCACCGTGATCCGTCCCCTGGGAACGCGTACGCTGGGGTTAAAGAGCGATGCGAACGAGACGTCGGCCTTGGAGTAGTACATCTCCACGTGCTGGATGGCATCCAGCACGGGCGTATCCTCCACGCGGCCCAAAGCCGCATCGAGCTCGCGCGGCGCAGTGGCCACCGGCTCGTCGAGATGCCGTTCCGCCATCTCGTGGTAGGGCTTGGCGATCTCCAGAATGTCCGCGGCCGCGGCGGTGTCGGCGGTCACCGGAATCAGCCGGCTCTTCTTCCCGGCCAGCGTCCAGCCGCCGCCCGGTTTCGGGTCCAGGGTGAAATCCAAACGGGCCAGCGAAATCCCCCAGTTCTTGGGCTGCACCACCAGGACCTTGCCGATCAACCGGCCTTCCAACTCGCGGTGGGAGTGCCCGAAAACGATGGCGTCCACCTCGGGCACCCGCGTGGCCAGATCGTAAACCACGTCTTCGTCTGGCGATTCCTCGGCATTGGTTTCGAGGTTGCGCCCCAAACCGGAATGCGCCGCCACCAGGATGATGTCGGGATGTTCGTTCGCCCGCAATTCCGAGACGGCCTTGCGGAGCGCCTCCACCGGCGGCAAGAAGCGATAAGAACCGAGGTTTCCGGGGATTTCCCAGGTGGGCACCGCGGGCGTCGTGATGCCAATGAGGGCCACCTTGACGCCACCGACGGTCTTGACGAGATACGGTGCGAAAGGCCGCTCCCTGCCCCCCTGCGCGACCGCCGTGTTGGCAGAGAGCCAGGGAAACTTCGCTTCGGAGCGGGCCTGATTGAGATTCTTCAGGCCGAAGTTGTATTCGTGGTTGCCCACGGTCATGGCGTCGTACTCCAGCCGATTCATGGCCAGCATCATGGGATCGTGGGAGAGGGCCGCCGCGGATTTGAGCCCCATCGGCCCCTTGCCGGTGCGAACCAGGGTCTGATAGACGAACTCCAGGGGCGTGCCCTGGATGGTATCGCCGCAGTCGATGAGCAGGTGGAGCGGGCTCTCCGCCTCGGCGGCTCGAATCAGCGTGGCGATCTTGGCGAGTCCGCGGGGCGCAGGACGGTCGATCCCGTAATCGATGGGGTAGAGATTGCCATGCAGATCAGTGGTCGCGAGAACGGTCACGACAACCGGCTGGGACCGTGCGACGCCGGCGAGAACGAGGAGACCACCTAGGATGTAACACCGCATCGCCGGTTCGCCGGGGTCACTGCTTCTTGGCGGGCGGCGGAGGCGCGGACTTGGTGGCCGGCGCTTCCGACTTCGCAGGCGCTCCGGTCGCAGCCGCGCCAGGCGCTTTCTTCACCGCCGGGGCCGCCGGCTCGGGGAAGATGATGGTGGCGGACTTGATGCTGTCGAGCTTGGGGAAATTCTTGTCGAGATAAGCTTTGCCCTGGGCCGTGATCGCCGTTTGGTCCGGCCGCTCGCCGTATCCGCTGTAGAAGCCCTGCACCACGTCCATGCCATCGGTGACTGTGCCAAAAGCCGAGAAGCCCTGAGCATCCAACCCGGTATTATCGTTCAGGTTGATGAAGAGTTGGGTAGTCCTGGTATTGGGTGCGTCCGTCTTGGCGAAGACCACCGTCCCCTTCTTGTTGCCTTGCTTCACCGGTTCGTCCTTGATGTTGGCGTTCTGCCACGCCTGGGCGACGCTCGGATTGGCCGGCATGCCAAACTGCACGATGAAGTTGGGCACGTAGCGGAAGAAGGCCGCGTCGGTGAAAAACCTGTTCTTTACCAGGTTGTAGAAACGGTCCGCTCCCAGCGGAGCCCAATCGCGATGTACCTCGACAATGAAATCGCCATGGGTCGTTGTGAACTTCACGCGGTAGAGTTCCGGCGCGACCGCTTTCAGGGAGGCCGGGTTCAGCAGCGGGTTAGGACGCGGGGCCGCTGTCTTGGCGGCCGTGGGGGCGCCGGTATTCGTGGCCGCCGCCTTCTTGGCTGGAGGCGGCGTCTGTGCCAGAACCGCCCCGGAAATGCAGAGAATCAAGAGAGCTTTCATCAGGCCCGATTATAAACAATGTGCGACCCCACGTGCATCTGGGGCACCGTCGTTTCAGATGGTGGCGCAGGCGGTTCCGCCTGCGGATCTTTGATCTTTTCACAGCTTGCTACGGTCGTGGCTCCGATCGGAGCCGGTCCTGCCCTACTGCTTCTTGGCGGGGGGAGTGGCGGCAGCGGGCGGCGCCGCACCCGGGGCCGGATGCGCCTCGTCGTACCGCTTGACGATCTCGACCGTGATATCGATCGATGGGTCGAACCATAACACGGCTGCCTGCTGGTTGCTGACGTCGACCACCATGGCAATCGAATTCTGAATCGCGTAGCGGTTGATCACGTCCATCACCTTTTGGCCAAGCTCGTTCATGATCTTGCCCTCTTCCTGCTGGACTTCGGCTTCGAAGTCGTCGCTGGCCCGCTTCAGGGCCGTGGTGCCGGTGTCGTAATCACGTTGCAGTTTAGTCTTGGCCGCATCGCTCATGGTGGCGCTGCCCGCGCGCATCTGGGCCTGGATCGCTGTAATGTCCGCCTGCTTTTTTTCCAGCTCCTGCCGCCTGGGGTTGAACTTGGCTTGCAGGTCCGCCGCGGCCTTCTGTCCGTCCTTGGTCCCCAGAATGGCATTCTGCACGTGGATGGTCGCGACCTTGAGCGGGGTTTGAGCCTGCGCGAGGGCAGTCATTCCCAAGATCAACGCGGGGATAACAGTGATATTGTTTCTCAAACTGAAAACTCCTGGTGTGCTTACTGCTTCTTCGTCGGGGGCGCCGCCGGAGGTGCTGCCGGGGGAGTTGGCTTGGCAGCCGGCGGGGTTGCCGCCGCTGGCTTGGGAGTCCCCGCCGCGGGGGCACCGGCCGCGGGGGTGGTCTTCGGAGCGGCAGCCGCGCCGGCTCCGGGATGCGCCTGATCGTACAGCTTGATGCACTCCGCCGTGATATTGGTCGAGGGATCGAACCACAGAACGGTCTGCGGGTTGCTGACGTCGAGTACCATGGCAAAGCCATTCTGGGCCGCGTACTTGCTGACTACCTCCATCATTTTCTGGCCGATGTCGTTCATGAGCTTGCCCTCTTCCTGTTGCACTTCGGCATCATAGTCCTCGCTGCCGCGCGTCAGCTCGGTGTTGAGCTTCTCGATGTCCTTGGCCATCTTGCTCTTGGCTTCGTCGCTCATGGTGACGGCGCCCTTCTTCAACTGGTCCTGCATCGCCGCCATGTCGGACTGTTTCTTCTCCAGTGCTGCCCTCTTGGGGCCGAACCTGGCTCCCATGTCCTGCTGGGCCTTCTGTCCATCCTTGGTGCTCACAATGGCCTGCTGGATGTGGATCACCGCAACTTTCGTCGGAACCTGGCCTTGGGCGCGCGCCATGACAGACACTCCCAAAGCCAACACAGCGAGAATAACAAAGCCCTTTTTCAAGCTGGAAACTCCTAGGTGTGAAAATACTACCATAGCAAATCAGATGTCCGGATGTTAAAACGTCCTGCCGATGGTGAACCGGAACATCGTCCGCTTCTCGAAGAACGGGTAAGCCTGGCCGAACGTGGCGATGGACTGCAAAAACGTGGCGTTGTTGGGGAAGGAAGAGCGGTCCGCCACGATGGGAGGCTGCAGATACTGCCGCACTACCGACGGGTTGTAGGCGAAGTAAAGACGGAACGGAGCATTGACCACCGGCAGCATGACTTGAAGCTCCAGCCCGGTGGAGGCGCGCGGTTTTTGCGTGCCCGCGGCCACTTTGACCAGACCATCGAAACCCGCCTGGGGGAATTGCGTATTCAGGTCGTTCACGCGGCTGGAAACCACCGTGAGCTGATTGGCCCGCAGGATCTTATCCACGCCCGCATCGAAGAACGGCGCCAGCGTTACCGGCCCGATGATCTTGATCCGGTATTCAAAGTTGAACAACAACTGGGTGTCGCCGCCCGGCGTGATGAGCTGATACGAGGGAACGTTCATTTGGACCTGCTGATTGACGATCGCGCCGTTGCTGACGGTCTTCTGCATGCGTGGGGTTCCATCGTCATTCACCACCCCCACCGGCGTGGAAGAGGGGATGAACGCAATAGGCGTGATGCCCCAGATCTCGAAGCCGCGGATGTCCTGTTCGCCGCCCATGAACCGGCGGGAGAACGGCGGAACATATTTGCCGTTGTAACCGGTGATCATCGATCCCATGGCGTGGAACGCCAGAATGTGGGACTTGTGCCACGGCGCGGGCTTGAAGTACTTGGCGTCGACCGTCGGGCTCACGGTATTCACGTTGCCGCCCAGCACGCTGCCGGCCAGATCGGTCGATATGAACAGGCTGCGGCCGCCGGTCGGCTCGATGGGGTGGTTCACCGTGTTATACGAATACGACGGCACCACGTGGACAGTGCGGATGCCCTCCAGCGAATTGGGCCCTGCTACGCCGCTGAAATTGATGTACTGGAAGTAGTTCGTCGCGGCGGTGGTTTGCGTGACAACGTTGGAAATATCGTACCCCAGGGTGACCCCCACCCGCGCGAAGCTGCGCCGCAGCGGATAGCTCGCCGAGATGTTCAGCCCGTGGCTGTTCTGCGTGTAGTTCAGCAGGTTCTGCGTGCCCAGTTGGTTGTATAACGGAATCAGGTTCTGCCCCGCCAGGATGGAAGCCTCGCGGCCCTGGTCGAAATTGAAGTCGCGTATGTATATTACAAACCCGAGCTGCAGCGGTCGGTCCAGGAAATACGGCTCCGTGAACCCGAAGCTCACGTCGCGCATACGCGTGCCGAGCTGCGATTCGATGGAAAGCGTCTCGCCCAATCCCAGGAAGTTGTTGGTGGAATAGTTGAAACCCACGAAACTGCCCGCGATTCCCGAGACGCCGCCATTCAACCCGATGGAGTTCTTGCCGCGCTCTTTAACCTTCAGCGTGATATCCACCGTATTCGACTGGGGATTGCGGTTGATGGTGGCTGCCTCGTCCTTCTTCAGCATTTCGAAATACCCGAGCTGGTTCAGCCGCAGGATGCTGTAGTCCCACAACTGGGTATTGAACATGTCGCCTTCGTCGAGCAGAATCTCGCGCCGGATGACCTTGTCGCGCGTGGTGGTGTTACCCGAAAAATCGATGCGCCGGATGAAGAACTGCTTCCCCTCGTCGGCCGTGAGCGTGAGATCGATCTGGTCGGCGCCCGGAAACTCGAAAGAAGGCTCTGGAACGAAGTCGATATAACCGAACTGACCATACAGCTTGCGCATGTTCTCGATGCCCTTGCGCAGCTTGTCGGTGGAGAACGGGTCGCCCTTTTTCATGCCGAACAGGTTCCCCAGCACGGCGGGCTCGCGGAACAGTTTCACGCCCTGGAACTTGGTCTCGTTCAAGTGGAACAGCTTGCCCTCTTCCACGGGCAGCGTGATGTCGGCGTATATGCCCGGATTGTTCATTTTGATCAACGGCAGACGCCATCCCCGGCCGCCCTTGGGCACGATCGTGACCTTTCCGTCCAGAGTCTTGGCCTGAAAATAGCCGATATCCTGATACGCCTGACGGATGCGTTCATGGTCCTCTTCGAGCTTGGCTTCGTCGAAGGTCTTGGGGAAAACATTTTCGAGCACCATGGAGTGGGGAATGCCGTAGGGATGCAGATTCTTCATCTGCGCGATCACCCACCGGTCGGAGCGAGCCGTGTTTCCCTGCACGTCAATGGTCCCGACCTTGACTTTTGGCCCTTCATTCACGTTGAAAACCACCTTCAGGGACGAAGGCGGAATCTGTTCGATCTGCGGATCCACCGTGGCGTACTGCCGGCCGCGCTCCGCCAGGAAATCCTTGAGCGCCACCGCCGCGCGCTGGATCTTGTCAGGGTCGAATTGCGATTCCACCGAGAGGCCGACTTTGCGCTCCTTGAACCGGTCCAGGATCTCCGAAACGGTTACCGAGTGGATACCCTGATAATCGATCGACCGGATCACGCGCCGCTCGGTGACCACAAAGCGCACGAGCAAACCGGTACGGCCGGGTTCGGTTTCGAGACGGATGTCGTCGAATCGCCCCGTATTCCATAAAATCATGAAGTCGCGCCGCAGGATCTCTTCGTTGTAAAGGTCCCCAGGCTTGGTGGTGATCATAGCCTTGAGGGTGTCCTGCGGAACGCGCCGGGCTCCCCGGAATTCGAAAGCTTCGATGACTTGCCCAGCCAACGGCTGGGGGGCCGCCTGCGCGGGCTTGGGGGCTTCCAACTGCGGCTGCCCGGGTTGTTGAGCAGGGGGCTGCTGGACCTGCGGGACCGTCTCAAACGGATTTCGCGGAGGCTGCTGCGGCGTTGGGGCCGGCGGCTTAGCAGGTTGGGGCGGTTGCCCCGCCGGCGGCGTGGACGGAGGCTGCTGCGGCGTTGGGGCCGGCGGCTTGGCAGGCTGGGGCGGTTGCCCCGCCGGCGGCGTGGACGGTGGTTGCTGTTGCTGGGCAGGCTGCGCGCCAAGTGGTACGATACCCGATGCGCACAGACAAACTGAAACGACGACCAGGCGGACGCGCCTGAAGAACTTCATGCGAACATACCTTTCCACTCTGCGCTGTGACGATTACTCTGATGCACGGGAAACACCACTCGGTAAAGCCGCTTGTTCAGATGGTAAGCCATTATTTTAGCTGATCTTGGGGGCACGCAACAACGAGTGGCGAGGGCTACAGGTGTGAAGTGCTGGCACAGGCGCGAGGAGCGAAGTTGGGTGGGAGTCGGCGAGGCTGAAAGCCTGCCCCACCAATCCGATTCTCCCGCGCGGCAGGCAAAAGTGGCTGCGACACGAAAAGACAAGTCCGGCGAAGCAGGAACCCCTATCCCACGGGCACTGCCCCACGGATGAAACTGACGATCGAATCCAGCGACGCTCCCGGCTGAAACACAGCGGCTACCCCCTGTTTCTTGAGCGTCTCGGCGTCTTCGTCCGGAATAATGCCGCCGACCACCAACATCACGTCGGTCATCTCTTTCTCGCGCAATAACTCCAGCACTCGCGGCACGATCGCGTTGTGCGCGCCCGAAAGAATCGACAGGCCGATCACCTGTACGTCTTCCTGCAGCGCGGCATTCACGATCATTTCGGGAGTCTGCCGCAACCCCGTGTAGATTACTTCCATACCGGCGTCGCGCAAGGCGCGCGCGATGATCTTCGCGCCGCGGTCGTGGCCGTCCAACCCGGGCTTGGCCACTAACACTCGAATGGGTCGTGACATGTTTTTACAGGTGCGTCGTTTCCTGGTACGATCCGAAAACCGCGCGCAACGCGTCGCAGATTTCGCCGAGCGTGGCATACGCGCGCACGGCGTCCAGCAGGTAGGGCATGGTGTTCTCCGTGGTCCCTTCCGCGGCGCGTTTCAGCGCATCCAACGTCCTCCGCACCTCGCTCTGACTACGCCGCTGCCTCAAGGCTGCCAGCTTCTTTTCCTGGTGCTGAGCCGAGCTCTCGTCGATTTGCAGCAGTTCAAGCGGCTGGTCGTCCGACTGGAATCGGTTCACCCCCACGATGGTGCGCTCGCCGGCTTCCACTTCCTTCTGGTAGCGGTAGCTGGCCGCCGCGATCTCGGTCTGCGGGAAGCCCGCCTCGACGGCCGGGATCATGCCGCCCATCTCGTCGATGCGCCGGATATACTCGTTGGCCGCGGCCTCGCTTTCGAGCGTCAGCTTTTCCAGGAAGTAACTGCCGCCCAGCGGGTCGGGCGCGTCCGTCACGCCGCTTTCGTAGGCCAGCACCTGCTGTGTGCGCAGGGCGATGGTGACGGCATGCTCGCTTGGCAGGGCGTAGGCTTCGTCGAGCGAATTGGTGTGCAGGGATTGCGCGCCGCCCAGGACGGCCGCCATGGCCTGCAGTGCGGTCCGCACGACGTTGTTGTAAGGCTGTTGCCAGGTCAACGAGCAGCCCGCCGTCTGAGCATGGAAACGCAACTTGGTGCTCCGCTCCGTCTGGGCGCCATAGCGGTCGCGCATCACGTAGGCCCAGATCTTGCGGGCCGCGCGGTACTTGGCGATCTCCTCGAAAAAGTCGCTGTGCGCGTTGAAGAAGAAGCTGAGGCGGGGCGCGAACTCGTCGATGGCGAGGCCGCGCGCCAGCGCCCAATCCACGTACTCGATGCCATCCCTCAGGGTAAATGCCAGCTCCTGAACGGCAGTCGATCCCGCCTCGCGGATGTGGTAGCCGCTGATCGAAATGGGGTTGAACCGCGGTGTGTGCCGCGCTCCGAACTCGATGGTGTCGGTCACCAGGCGCATGGAAGGCCGCGGCGGAAAGATGTACTCCTTCTGCGCGATGTACTCTTTCAGGATGTCGTTCTGAATGGTGCCGGAAAGCCGCGCCCAATCCACACCCTGCTGCTCGGCGACCGCCAGGTACATGGCCCACAGCACCGCGGCGGGCGAATTGATGGTCATGGAGACCGTCACGTCGCCCAGGGGAATGCCGCGGAACAGAATCTCCATGTCTTCCAGAGAGCAGACCGAAGCGCCGCACTTCCCCACCTCGCCTTCGCTCAATGGGTGGCCGGCGTCGTAACCCATCAGGGTGGGCAGATCGAACGCCACGGAAAGGCCCGTCTGCCCCTGCGCCAGCAGGTAGTGGTAGCGGCGATTGGTCTCCTCGGGCGTGGCGAATCCCGAGAATTGCCGCATGGTCCACAGCTTACCGCGGTACATGTCGCGGTGAATGCCGCGCGTATAGGGAAATTCACCGGGCGCACCCAGGTCGTGGACGGGATCGAGCGCACGCAAGTGCTCCGGTCCGTAAACCGGTTCGATGGGAACTCCGCTAATGGTCGTAAACTGGCGTTCGGCGGTCTTCACTAAGGCTTATCTTAACGCGGATGCGCACAACATAGCGGGGGTGTGGTACGGATCGGGGCCAGAGCGCTACGAAAAAAATGCCGGCTCCCAGTCTTGACAAAAAAACCCGGGAACCGGCACAAACGAGTTGAGACTGAAGACGGTTCCCCCCGAAATCGTCCTTCAGCCCCAGTCTCCAGAGCATACGATTCCGCCAGGGACATCCCCGTTACGGCACATTTTCAGAGGATGTGAGCCGCCGCACATTAGTGAGGTTCGCAAAACCAGGTGACCGGCAACGCTATCCACGCCGCGGAAGGATGGCGCCTCGGGACAGCGAACCCCGTCACCATGTTTTGCGAACCACATTAATTGCGGGAACCGACGCTCTCCATGCGTCCGGCCAGGGGTTGTACGACGCCTTCGCCGCACACCGCAACGCCGGTCTTGGCGAGAGCGGTCAGAAAATTGAGCAGGAGGTGGTAAAAGACCTGTTCGGTGAGGGCCTGCTTGCCGGGCAGTCGGAAGCTGGCGGGAAGCTCCTTGGCGATCCCCAACCGCACGGAATTGCGATGGGGCTTGCCGCTGCGGTCGCGTTTGTTGGCCAGCGTCATGGGCGTCTGCATGACCGTGCCGGAACGCCCGTCGACGTAGAACTGGCAGCGCGAGAACCACCCCAGGTTGGCTGGATCGGCCGCATCGAACAGCAGGAGAGGGCCCTCTCTTCCCGGCGTGCTGAGGTCGAGCTGGATGCTGCGCCGCCCGTCCTTCGTCTTGGTCTCGAACCCCGCCTGCCGTGCGATGTTCGTGATCATCTCCGGTTGAAGTTCCAGGTAAATCAATTTGTGGGACCCGGCCTGGAGTACTTGCATGTCGAAGGGCCATTGTAGCGCAGGCGGAGTGCGCCTGGTTGTGCGGTGGTTTGTGCCAGCGATCGAACCATCAATCGCGGCTGACGGCGTCGAGAAGACGGAGGCGGTCCGCCCTCACAGCAGGACCGCGTCGCGCATCACTTCGGACGCCAGACGGGGCTTGAGCCTCCGGCTGGATACCACATCGACCTTACAGCCCAGGGCACTCTCCAGGTCGGCCCACAAGCCCGTGAGGTCGAGTAGCGATCGTCCCGCCCCGAAATCCACAAGGAAGTCAATGTCCGAGTCGTTACGCGCATGGCCCCGGGCCACTGATCCGAACACGCGGATATTGTGGGCGCCCCGCTTCTCCGCCAAGGCGATAACCTGACTCCGGTAGCGGGAGCGCAATTCCTCTAACGTCATCGGGTTTGTTCCAGTATGCCACGCCCCCGTAGCACGCCAGGATTTCGGTGGAGTGGAGACCGGCGGCAAGACGGCCGGTGCAACCGCGTCCGCCTATACTGCCTTTCCGGAAGCCTCCGTGCTTCCGCCGCTCACCACCCAGCCGTCCGCCAGTTGAATGATGCGGTGGCCGAATGCCGCGTTGGCCTCCGAGTGCGTCACCTGAACGATGGTGGTCCCTTCATCATTGAGCTTCTTGAACAACTCCATGATCTCCTTGCCCTGGCTGGAGTGCAGGTTGCCGGTGGGCTCGTCGGCCAGGATCAGCTTGGGATGCGCGATCACCGCCCGCGCCACGGCGACCAGTTGCTGCTGCCCGCCCGAAAGCTGGCTGGGGTAGAGATCGCGCTTGCCTACAATGTGGAACCGGTCGAGCGTATCGCACACCATCGACGCCCGCTCGGAACCCTTCACATTGCGATACGAAAGCGGAATGTCCAGGTTTTCGTAAACCGTCAGGTTGTCGATCAGGTGGTAACTCTGGAACACGAAGCCGATGTACTTCTTGTTCAACTCCACCCGGTCCTTAGGCTTCATCCGGTGGACCATGTGGTTGGCGAACTCGAACTCGCCGGTCCATGCGCCATCCAGCATGCCGAGGATGCTCAGCAGCGTCGACTTCCCGGCGCCCGAAGGCCCCATAATGGTGACGAATTCACCCTCTTTGATTTCCACGTTGATGCGGCGCAGCACATAGCTCCGTCCATAGCCGCCTTCGTAAAACTTTTCGACATTGCGAAGTGTGATCATGATTTGTCCTATTCATGCCGTAGCGCCGTCACTGGATCGAGCGCCATGGCTCGCCGCGAAGGCAGATAACAAGCCGCCAGCGCCACCGCTCCCAACAACAGGGAGATGGCTGCGAAGGTATACGCGTCAGTGGCCTTCACCCCGTAGAGCATGGTAGCCATCAGCCGTGTAAGCGCTAATGCGGCCGCCAGACCCGAGGCGATTCCGAACGCCGCGAGCCGCGCTCCCTGCCCCAATATCAATTGGAGCACGTCCCTGGACTGCGCGCCCAGCGCCATCCGCAACCCAATCTCGTGGGTTCGCTCGCTCACATCGTAGGAGACTACTCCGTAGATCCCCACCGCCGCCAACACGAACGCGATGGCCGCGAGGATCCCCAGCAGCACCGCATTGAACCGGCTCTCGGCGATGGACTGGTCCACCAGGGTTTCCATGGAACGTACATCCGCCACCGGCTGGTCCGGATCGAGCTGATGGACCTCCCGCTCCACGGTGGAGGCCAGCGCGAGGGGCGAACCCGCCGTCCTCACAACCAGCACCATGGTGACGTAGGGAAGCTGAGGATACGGGCCATAAATGGTGGGCCAATCTTCGTTCTCGACGCGGTCCTGCTTCACGTCTCCTACTACTCCGACGATCTCGGCCACCCGTCCGTTAGCCACGTCCCACAGGAAGAGGCGTCCGCCCACCGGCTGCCCTTGCGGCCAGAAGCGCCGGGCCAGCGTCTGGTTTACCACGACCACGGGAGGCAATTGAGAGGTGTCGTTGGCCGTAAACTCGCGTCCCGCGATGAGAGGAATCCCCATCGCGCGGAAGTACGACGGCGTCACGCTGCGGACCAGCCCGACTGGACGTTGGGCCGGAGGCGGTGCATTTCGGCCCTCGATTGTAAACGTCGTGCCTCCTCCCAGCCCTGTCAGCGGCAACCAGTTGACACCGCCCACAGCTCGAACACCCGGCAGCACGGCCATGCGATCACCCACCTGTTGGACAAAAGAGATCCGCCGATCCGGGGACGCATTCCGGCTACCCCCCAGAAGCAGACGGAAGGTAAGAAGGCCGGACGGCTGGAATCCCGGGTCCGTCTGGCGCAGCCTGACGAAGCTGCGAATCAATAAGCCCGCACCGATCAGCACCACCACCGACAGCGCCACCTCCAAAACCACCAGGGTGCTGCGCATCAGGCGGCCCCGCTGCCCGGTAGTGCCGCCGCGTCCGCCCTCCGTCAGCGCCGCGTTCAGATTGCCGCCTGAAACCTGGATGGCCGGCGCCATCCCGAACAGAATGCCGGTCGCCACGGATATTCCTAGCGCGAACAGAAACAGCCGGGCGTCCAGCCGCGCATCGGCCAACCGCGGAATGCTCTCCGACCCGAGCCACACTAGTACCCCTACGACACCGCGCGCCAGGACGAGTCCGAACGCGCCGCCCGCCAACGCCAACAACAGGCTCTCGGAGAACAGTTGCGCCAGAATGCGGCCGCGGCTGGCCCCCAGGGCGTTGCGGATAGCGATCTCTTTACGCCTGGTAGCGCCCCGCGCCAGCAACAGGTTGGCCACATTCGT
Source organism: Terriglobia bacterium (assembly GCA_020073365.1). GTDB lineage: Bacteria > Acidobacteriota > Terriglobia > Bryobacterales > Bryobacteraceae > JAIQFL01. The sequence goes on from JAIQFL010000015.1 coordinate 23,333, forward strand.
ACAAGCCATCAGGAGCAGAAAGCCCACCGCCCCGAGCAACACCAGAAGCGCCTGGTGGGCCTTACCCACCAACTCGTCCCGGAACGGGAACAGGGAAGGGCGCCAGCCGGTATTCAGCTCCGGATTGGACCGCTCCAGGCCGCTGCCGATGGTTTCCATCTCGGTGCGCGCCTGGTCGATGCCCACCCCGGCCTTCAGCCGTGCGACCACCATCAGGTTGCGCAAGCCGGCGGTGCGAGCGTCGTTGGCATTGAGGCCCAGGGGCAACCAGACGTCCACCGCGGGATCCAGCAAAGAAAAGCCGGCAGGCAACACCCCTAACACGGTGTAGTTCTGATCCCGCAACCGAATGGTCTTTCCCGGAATGGAGCGGTCGGCTCCGAAGCGGCGCTCCCACAGCCGATGGCTTAACAATGCGTAATACGTGTGGCCGGGCTGATCTTCCTCCGCACGAAAGGCGCGCCCGATCGCCGGCTGCACACCCAGCAGGGGAAACATCTCCGCGGAAACGCGTTCCGCTCGCAGTTCCTCCGGATCGACGTGCCCGTTAGGTCCCCCGGTCAGATTGATGTGGATATCCTGAAGCGCGGCCATGCCTTCCAAACTGCGGCTCTGTTGTTGCCACTCCCGGAAATTGCCGGGCGCGACGGACAGTCTAAACTTGTTCTGCGCGGGGTTCTTCTCCCACACCACCAGGACGCGGTCGGGTTCGCGGAACGGCAGGGGCCTCAAGAGCACGGCGTCCACCACGCTGAAGATGGCGGTAGTCGCACCCATCCCCAGCCCCAACGCCAAAAGCGCGATGGCGCTAGAACCCCGGGCCTTCCATAACAGGCGGGCTCCGTACTGGAGATCCTGCCGAACCGAGTGCATGGCCTGTCAGGTTAGCAGATAGCGGGCACCCGGTGGGGCATGCTTTAGCTCCCCTCGTAGTTGGTATTACAAAAACCAGGCCGGCAAGCTAAAGCATGCCCTACCTTTAGCTCACGATGCGGCGGTTCAAACTGCCACGGATCGAAATCCCGCCGTTGACATTGTTCAGATGGATCTGCGCTCCGCCGCGATTCACGGTGGTGCGCAAGCGGTGGCCGCCTGACGCCCGCCAAACGTGTCCGAAGTCGGAATCGATGCCCCCGCTCAGGTTGTGCGCGAACAGTTGTACGCCCGCACCCGAGGGAATCGACAGGTTGATCGGCCCGTTCACCGAACTCAGCGAAATGGAGTTCGAGCGGCTGACCCGGTTGAAGTCGGCGTCCAGGTGTCCGTTGACGGTCGAGAGGTCCACCTGTCCCCCGAGCCGTTCGGCCCGGATGCTGCCGTTCACGGAGGATGCCTTGATGGAACCCGCCAGTCCGCTGATCGAGAGACCCCCGTTGACCAACCGGACATTCTCCAGGTTGGCCGTCCGCGGAACCGTGATGCGATACTCCACGCTGGCCGGATGCTCGGCGTCCGCGCCGGCGTATTGGGTCCGAATGGAGAGCAGTTCGTTGGAAGAATCCACCACGATGCGCGCGTCTTCCAACTGCCGCGGATCGCGAGACTTCTTAATGGCCTGCACCAACACCTCGTCGCGATCCCACGCCGTGATGCGGACATCGCCGTAGAGGTTCTGAATGACCACCCGCCCGTTCGGATTTAAGGAATATGTCTGCTGAAACTCGGCTTTCGGAGTTCCAATGATGCTTGCATAAAGACAATTGCCCGCCACTAGCGCCAGCAATAATGCCCAGGTACCATTTAACCGTCCAACCATCGCGCCCCCCTCCACGTTCAGCGCTCCCTTGGCCCAGTCCTCACGTGCGTGGCATAAGCTCTCTCCGGCGAAATCGGGCGCAGAGCCGGGAACGCACACCACCGTTGCCCGTGTTCGGAGAAGACCTGGTGTCCGCCCCGGCTTTGCGCACTTGGCAGGAGAGCCTTAGGCCACTAATTCTTAGCCGACTCCATACTCTCTTCCACGATCCGCCCGTCGAACAGCCGAATCGTGCGATCCGCGAACTCGGCATAGCGCGGGTCGTGAGTCACCATGCAGATGGTCGACCCAGCCTGGTGCAGTTCCCGTAACAGGTTCATCACCGCTTCGCCATTGGCCGAATCCAGGTTGCCAGTCGGCTCATCCGCCAGCAGGATCAGGGGGTCGCCCGACAACGCGCGCGCCACTGCCACGCGCTGCTGCTGACCGCCCGAGAGTTGCGAGGGGTAATGCTTCATGCGGTGTGACATTCCCACGCGCTCCAGGGCCTCCTGTACCCGCCGTTTCCGCTCGGCCGAAGGCATGCCGCGATACGTCAGCGGCAACTCTACGTTTTCGTAGACGGTGAGGTCGCCGATTAAGTTGAACGCCTGGAAAATGAATCCAATCTCCCGGTTGCGGATGCGCGCCCGCTCCGACAGCTTCAGCCCGGTCACCGGTTTTCCGTTCAAATAATAGGTGCCATCGCTGGGCGTGTCCAATAGCCCAAGAATGGCCAGCAGAGTCGACTTCCCGCAGCCCGAGGGGCCGGCAATCGACAGATACTCTCCCTTTTTGACGTCGAAATGGACCGCGGAAAGCGCGTGTGTCTCCACTTCGTCCGTCACGAAAACCTTACTCACGTTCTCTAGTCGAATCAGTGGTTGTGAGCCATTGTCCATTGTCATTACCCCTTGTTTACGAGAGTCCGAAGAACTTAGTTCAATTTAATTCGGTCGTAATTGTCGTACGCCGACATGTCCGAAAGGATTACCCGTTCCCCGACCTTCAGCCCCTCCTTGACTTCGATGGTGTTCACGGAGCTCCGGCCGAACGTCACCTTCACCTTGTTGGCGTACTTGCCTTCCGGCTCGATCTTAAAGAGCTGCACCGTGCTGTTTTCCTGCCCGAATACCGGACGTCCCACGAACACCACATCGTCCAGCTTTTCGAGTTGGATGGTGCCGTCCACGCTCAAATCCGGACGGGCGCCCATCGGAAGTTTGCCGCTGAGGGCCACGTCCACCGTGACCGTGCCGTTCAAAATCGAGGGATCGATGCGCGAGACCTTGCCTTCGATCAGGCCATTGCTGCCACCGCCGGCCAGGCGCGTGTCGATCATGGCAGGCTGGCCGGGGGCAATATCTTTTACTTGTGTTTCGGCGATCTTCAACTCGGCCTTCAGGTGGGTAGGTTGCGACACCTTACCCAGGGGAGTCCCGGCCGTGACCTTTTGCCCCTCTTCCACGGGAACCATCGGAGGCGCCAGCGCCTGTAGCGTACCCTCAAAGCCCGCCCGCACTTTCAACTGGTCCACCTGGCTCTTCTTGAGTTCGTAGTCGGCACGCAACTGATCGATCTTGACCCTCTGCGCCGCCAGTTGCGCCTCTTCCGAACGCGAGGAAGTGGCGAGGCGTGTTTGTTCGATCTTGACCCGGTCTCCCAATTGCTTGGCCTTAACCTCCGAAATCTTGGCATCCACACTGGGGAGCAGGTTCTCCTTGGCCAGCGCCAGATCGCGGTCGGCCTCAAGCCTGGCCGTGTTGTAGTCGGCATCCACCTGGGCTGCCACGGCTTGCATGTCGAGCAGCCCCTTTTCTATCGTTACCTTGAGGTTGTCGTAATCGGCTTCAGCCGCCTTCAAGGCAAACTGAGCGGAGAGCAGAGTGGTCTCCAATTCGGGGCTGGTCATCACCATAACGACCGAATCGGGCCTCACATGCGCCTGCGTGCCGGGACGAATCAGAATGCGCTCCACCCGCCCGTCCGTGCGGGCGGTAATCAGCATGGTATCCTCGGGGACCAGCGTGCCCAACCCGCGCACCTCGCGCAGCATGGGTCCACGCTTCACCTGGTCGGGCCACAGCGTGGACATCTCGACGCCGGGCGCGGCGGGCTTCAGCTTCCCGAGTCCGATGGTAATTCCGACGGCGGCCACTAGTAATACCACGATGGTGACGGTCCAGCGGATGAGCTTTCTTTTCCCCGCACCTTTGCGTTGTATATCCATTTTGATTTCCGGACCCGATAAAGGGCACGGCGCCTGCCAATCGATTCGCTGGCTAACGCTATGACGTTTCAGAACTAAGAATGGATAGCGGTTTAATTCGGGTGTTCGCTTCTGGGACATCCTGTGCTGCGGTGGGACGTGAGTCAACCCCTGCATCTGCCTTGGGTCCGACGCCTGGACGGTCCGCCAAACTGTTTATTTTCGGCAGCTCGCCGGCCCTGGAGTTCACTGCCGGTAGCAACGGGTTATGTGCCAGTCGGCGGGCATGGTTCCGCCCCGGAGTTTCGCCTGAGGCCGAGACGTCCCAGTAACCTCCTACCCTCAGCAAAACGTTCTACGCGCGGCAAAACGTCCTACGCGCGGCAAGCGTCCCACCCTCGGTGGGACTGGAGACTACCGCGCCCCTGGGTACCTCGACGGCTTGGCGGCGCGGCCGCTGGTCTCGGAGCGGCATTATTTGAGGACCTGTAAAAGGTTGCTGTAGTCGTCTGTCCACAATCGCACAATGCGTTTCGAGCCAAGAGGCAAAGAATTGCCCATTACCTGCCTGTCGAATCCGCTGGGCGGCGCCGTCATTAACACCCATTTGGCGGCGAAGATTCTCTCGGTATCGTCGGCGCGGGTATCCACCACGCGGGCGAGTTTCCCGGCGGAATGACTTTCGCCCGCCAGCACCGGCCCCAGATCGAGACAGCGATTGGTAATGTGGACCGCGAGGACCCCGTCAGGCTTCAAATGCCGGAAGAATACGGACATCGCCTCGCGCGTCAACAGGTGCAGCGGAATCGAATCGCTGGAGAAGGCATCCACGGCCAGTACATCGAAGTCCTGCGGCGCTTCGCGCTCCAAAGAGAGCCGCGCATCCCCTAAGACCACATCGACGTTGGCCCGCGAATCCCTCAGGAAGAAGAACTCCGATTGCGCGATCCGCAGCACCAGTGGATTGATCTCGTAGAACCGGTAATAGTCGCCCGGGCGGCCATACGCCGCGAGGGTTCCCGTGCCCAGCCCGATCACGCCCACCCGGATGGCCCCGCGTGCTTGCCTCTCGTGGATCGCAATTCCAACTCCCGTGTGGGGGCCGTAATAGGTGGTCGGGTAACCACGCCGCGCCGGATCGAGGTATTGCTCGCCATGGTCGATGGTCCCGTGGATCAGGGTACGGGTCGAATACGGCACGCTTGCCGGACCCGAATCCTGGACCCGCAACTCCCCGTAGAAGTTGCGAACCGCGACCCGCGCCACTCTTGCGGAATCGCGCATCTGAAGTCCCAGGAAAGCCGCCAACCCCAGCAGCAGGGTCCACGCCACCAGCGGTGCCGGATGCCGCCAACTCGGATACCACATTGGTTCCCCGTCGTGCTGAAGGACCATAAGGACGAGTGCCCCGCAGGCCACCAGACCCAGTGGCATCTCATAATACGCATTGAAGATATGCGGCGCGACCAGGCCCACCAGCAGGCCTCCCGCCGCGCCCCCCGCGGAGATCGTCAGGTAGAAGTGCGTGAGGTACCGCGGGTGCGGCTTGAGACGGACCAGTTCGCCATGGCATGCCATCGAGCAGACGTATAGTCCCGCGGCAAAGAGAGGGACCATGATCTTGATCGGAACGTTGCCGTGCATGTCGATGCCCACCGCGATTCCCATGACCCAGAGCGATACCGCCAGCATCCGAAGATACGGTTTGCGCCGATATCCGCCGCTGCCTTCAAAGCACAAGATGAACGTCAACAGGTAGATGCTCAGCGGCAGCACCCAAAGGAACGGAATGGCCGCCACGTTCTGCGACAGATGGTTGGTAGTGGCTAACAGCAGCACGGAGGCGCACGCCGGCAGCGCCATCCACGTTGCGTAGAGGCGCAGCCCCGGCTTCCCGGATGCTTCTCGATCCGCGCGCATAGATACGGCGGATCGAGTGCCCGTCCGCACGGCCGTAAAACCACATAACACGATAAACGCGCCGTACGCCAACGACCAGATCCCGGCTTGTTGATGGGTGGTGAATGCCGGTTCGAACAGGACCGGATAGCTCAGGAGCGAGAACATGGAGCCGGCGTTCGAAAGCGCATAGAGACGATAAGGCATCGCGCCCTGGTATCGCCGTGCATACCACGCCTGAAGCAAGGGACCGGTGCTCGAAAGCAGAAAGTAAGGCAGTCCCACGGTGGTCGCCAGCAACATCAGAATGACGTAGGTAGGATCTTCCGGCCCGGCCGGCTTCCAGCGGGTTGCCGGATGCACCGGAAGAGCCCATGCGCTGGCCAGCAACAGAACGGCGTGGACCAGCACCTGCAAGCGCGGGCTGAGATACCGGATGAGTGCGTGGGCGTAGAGGTAGCCCAACAGCAACACCACCTGGAAGAACAGGAGACACGTTGTCCAGACCGCCGCCGAGCCCCCGAACCATGGCAGGATGGTCTTGGCAATGACCGGCTGTACCTGAAACAGTAAAAAGGCGCTTACCAGAGTCGTGAGGGCATAGAGAGCCATACTTCCCCGCGGGCATGGTCCACTGGTCGGAACCGCCGCTGGAACTGGCTCGGATGGGAGAGTCTCGGTCTCCGCCATGCAATCACTATCGGCAGCAACCTCGGCGGGCATTACGGGGTTGGCCGCGCTTCCTGCCGCGAGGGGGAAGTGACCAGGCGGACGGCGGCGTAGGACGAGGTGAATCGGCTAGTGGCCAAACCAACCGGGCCCCACCGTCAGATGATGGCTGATGGAGTCCGGAACCACCAGAAAGAGCAGGAACCCCACTGTGGCGTGAGCCATGCCCAGGAAGTATAAGTTATTATATTTCCGGTAGATACAAGCGCAGGAGTAACCCGCCACAAGGGTCACGGCCATGAGGAATCCGTTGGGCAGGTGGGCGCCGGAAAACAGCGCTGCGGCCATCACCGGCGCGGCCCGAGGGGAAAGCACCGCCTCGAAACGATTCAGGAAGTAGCCGTTCAGGATGTATTGCTGGAACAGTCCCCAGGGCAGGTACGCCACCCACGAGAGCACCCCACGCTCGAAGCCGATCGGGCGCGTGGTCTGGAGCAGCATGCCGGACCCCAGCATCACTAGTGCCAGAAATGCCAGGGCCGGCGAGAACTCCTCCAGGCACTCCCGAAGGCGGCATCGGTCAAACCCCAGCGTCCGGGCGCCCTCCCGATGGACCAGGTGGGATAGCAGCATCAACCCCAGAATCAGCAGCCACATGCCGGGATGGCGGTAGCGAAGCGCCCAGATGTATTGCATGATCAGGGCGAAAACCGAGAGCGGTTCCAGAATGGCGAATCTTCGAACCGTGGCTGCGGACATTCGGACTCCCCTGGTCTTTAGCAATGCTTGGGCCAATCCACTAAGGTATCGAACGCTGCTGGGTAGCATCCTTGACCCTGCATCAAAGACCGTACCGTATGCCACACCAACTACAGCCGCCATCAGCCGCCACCACCCAGCCCGCCGTGTCGATCTCAAAAAAAGAAATGCTTGGTCCAATCCACCATGGTGTGCAACGCCGCCGATGACAGCACCGTCGATCCCATCTCAAAGACCTTGCCGTATGCCAAACCAGCTACCGTCGCCACGATCATGTAGCGCCAGTTTGGCGCCGGCTGCGGCCCGTTATCGAGATGCGCGCACCCGAAGATGAGACTCGATAGAAGCAGGATGCGCCAGCCGCGGCCAAAGCGCAGCATGAGCAGATTCTGTATGAGCGAACGGAACAGGATTTCTTCCGGCACGGCGGTTCCGGCGAAAATGAGGCCTACCGCCCCGGCCATCCGGCCGCCGGACTGTACCGGAAAGTGGGGCGGCGGTATGAAGCCGATCTCGACTCCCAGAACGATCAGCACCGGCGCGACGATCGCAAAACCGGCCAGCGGAACCCAGAAATCCCGCGGTCCTCGCGGCAAGTTGTATTTTAGGCCGGAGATCGATCGAAACCCGAGAAAGACAACCAGGCCGAGCAGGATGGCGATACCGTACGCCACGCTGTGCAGGAATCCTTGCGCGGCTCGCGGCACCAGGCTCCCCCCGGCTGCAAATTCGAGCGGTAGCCAGATCGCGAGGATGGTCAGAAAGTCGAACAGGTTGGGCACAGTCGTGGACCCCGGTTGCGGGCCGCGATAGCGCGCTGTCGCGTTCCGGCTGCCCCACATGGGCTTGGAAGCCAGCACGGCGCACACCGCCGGTGCGGTCGTATACCCCAGGACCAGCAGCGCCAGTCCCAGGCTGAACGCACCTGCCAGGGCCGCCGCCGCGCAGAAGATTGCCGTCAGCAAAAATGGAAAGGCCCAGATCAGCCGGGGCTTGCCGTGAAGCATGCCCTGCAACCGATTCCGGGCCGAAGGTAAGAATAGACCGAATACCGCCGCGAGCAGCAGCGCAAGAACCAGCGTTTGCATCCGGCGAAACGCTCCGTGACCTTAGTCTAGCGCGATGGAGCGGAACACAGGCAAGGATGCCCGTGTTACTTGACTACGATGCCGCGCTCGTCCAGCAACTCGCCCGTCTGGGTCAGCAGGCTCAGGAGCCTGGTGCGCACCGCGATCTGGCTGGTCACCACGCTCAATTCCGCCGTCGCGAGATCCTGCTGGGCTTGCAGCACGTTCTGATTGGTCTCGGTGCCCAGCTTGTACTTCTGGTTTTCGGCATCCAGGTTCTTATCCGCAAAGCCTTTCTGGATGATCGCCAGCTTCAACTGTTCCTTGGCGCCTTCCAGTGCGGTTACGGCGTTCAGGATATTGAGCCGGATATTCTGCTGCTGATTGCGTAAGGCCAAAGAGTCGGATTTCTTTTGAACCACCGCGTTGGCCATGTTGGCGGAGGCGACCCGGGAGCGGATCGGCAGCGTCAAGACAAGACCCGCCTGGTAGGTCGGGTACCCGAATCCGAACATCTGGCCGAGCGCATCGGCGATGCCGCCCGGAATTGGCTCTACCGCGCCACCACCGCTGCTCAGCAGGCTCGATGCGCTGGGATAGTAGATTCCGCCTCGTCCGCTCGCCGAATACTGAGCGTTAAACGAGAGGCTCGGAAGCAGGCCGTTCTTGGCAGACTGAATCGCGAGGTCGTCGACATCCAGCCTCTGGACATTCGCCTTGATCGCCGGGTTGAGGTTCAGGGCTTTCGCGACCTCCTGCTCCCGGTCCTTGGTGATGGCTTCGGCGGGCCCGGGGTCCACCGGCTCGGTAAGTACGATGGGGAGCATGCGAACCTGAGGATCGAGGTCCGCGCCTAACTGGTGCCGCAACACGTCCTCGGTTTGCGCCAGGTTGAACTTTGCCTGCGATACGGCCACCTCCGCGGCGGCCAGCCGCTGCTTCGGGTTAAAGATGTCGAGCGGCGAGAGCGCCCCCAGGTCGAGTTGCTGCTGCATGTATTTCAGGTACTCCGACGCGACGTCGCGGGCCTTCTCCTGAACCAGCAGTGTTTCGCGCGCCGAGATCACGTTCCAGTAAGCGTTCTCGGCGATGTTGACCAGACCCAGGATCTGGCTCGTCAGATTGAATTCCGAGATCTTGTAGCTGCTCTGTGCCGACATCAACGGAAGCTTGTTCACGTACACGCCGCGGTTGCGGATCAACGGCTGGGTGACGCTGAAATTCAAGCCCGATGTCAGGGACGGGTTATAGAAGTTGAAGCCGTTGCTCTGGGAGCTCTTCGCGCCCGAAAACGTCACCGAATAGTTGGTACCCGACTCCAACGTTTGTGAGTAGCTTAGACTGTACGGCTGGGTCAGCGACTTGGCCACGCCGGTGGTCCGGGCATCCAGCGCGCTAGAGGGCAGACTGGTGGAACGCGTCGTGGAGAACGACGTTCTGGCGGTCGGGTCCCACGCCCCAAATGCCATTTGGATGGCATTCTTGGGAACCTCCAGGCTGATCAACTGGATCTGGACGTCCGTGTTGTTGGCCATCACCAGCTCGAGGTAATGCTTCAGCGACAGCTCCAGCTTGCCATCCACCACGAAGTCCTTCAATTTCACCGGGTCCCGGAGCTGGACTCTGGTCTGGGCCTTCTGGAATGTCTCGCGAAAGTAATTCGGCTTGGGGAACGACGACATCTGCGCCAACGCGCCGGCCGTCAGGAGAATGCCTGTAATGAATGTTCGAAACAGCATAGTTCTACTCGTAGCGAATGGCCTCGATAGGATCCAATTTCGCGGCCTGAACGGCCGGGTAAATTCCAAACAACAGCCCGATGAACACCGAAACGCCGAACGCCACCACGATCGACCCGGTGGTCACCACCGTGGACCAGCCCGCGGCCGACCCGATGATCCTCGACAACGTGAACCCGAAGCCGATGCCGATCAGACCGCCCACGATCGAGATCAACACCGCCTCCGTCAGGAACTGACGCACGATGTCGGATTGCCGTGCACCAATTGCGCGCCGGATTCCGATTTCCCGGGTCCGCTCCAGAACCGTGGCCAGCATAATGTTCATGATTCCGATGCCGCCTACCAGGAGCGAAATCCCGGCGATGCAGATCATCACGATGCTGAAGATCAACTGCGTCTGCTTCTTCTGTTCCAGCAGGCCCGCGGGCACCACCACCGTGAAATCGCCCGCATCCTTGTGGGTCGCGGTGAGGATGGCCTTGACCACATTGGACGTTTCAATGGAATCGACGTTAGGGCCGACTTTCATGTAGATGCCGTCGATCTCATCCTTCAGGTAGCTGGTGTTGTCCTCGAACCGCCGCATCACTGTGTTGAGCGGGGCAATCACCAGGTTGTTTTTGTTGACCGCCTGCACACCCTCGACATCGGTGTCGCCCGAAGCCGATGGCGTAAGCACCCCAATCACCTGCAGCCACGTGTCATTGACTTTGACGTACTTGCCGACGGCTTTGTCGAAGCCCAGGAGGCTTACCTTGGCGCCCTCGCCCAGCACGCACACAGGTGCTGAGCTCTTGTTCTCGTCGTCCGAGAAGAACCGCCCATCGATCAGCTTCAGGCTGTTGATCTCCACGAAATTCGGCAGCACGCCGATGAGCTGTGGCGGTTCGTTGGTCGTCTTGGGCAACAACTTCTGGGGTTTGAAGCGTTTGCGCGGGGTAATGGCAACCAGCCCCGAAACGTTCTCGGAGATCGCGCGGTAGTCGCGAAAACTTAGCCCCGGCGAGATAGCGCGCACCGTCTGGAGCTCGTTCCGATCCAGCGCTTCATGCGACTCGACAATGATGTTGTTGACGCCCAGTTGATCGATGAAGCTCATCATCTCTTTCTGCGCGCCGGCCGTGATGGACAGCATGGCCACCACCGCGCCCACTCCGAAGATCATGCCGAGCATGGTCAGCAGGCTGCGGAGCTTGTGTGCGAAGAGGCTCGCCAGCCCCATCTTCAATTCGGGAAGAATGTGTGAGATGCCCATGTTATTTGCCTCCGGGCATTCCGCCCATGGGGTTGCCGGGGGGCGATTTCTTGTCGGCCGACTTCTTCTTGTCGGACTTATCGACGGTGGGATCCGCGAGCGCGATGACTTCGCCCGGCCGCACACCGGAAGCCAGTACCATCAACGATTCGCTCTGTTTCTGCAACTGCACTTCGCGCGCTTCGAACTTGCCGTTCTTCTGCTGCACGAATACCGTCGGCTTCCCGTTTCTCTGGAAGACCGCCTGCGTGGGAACGTGCAAGACGTCGGGAATCTTCTCGACCACGATTTCCACATCCGCCAGAAGACCCGGCCGCAGCAATGCCTGTAATTGCGAATCCTGCTCTGGGGGGATCGGCAGCTTGGCGTTATTGCGTTCCTCTTCCGTGTACATCGATCCGCCACCACCGCCACCGGCTCTCATCATGTTCGCCGGGTTGCCGCCCCCCATGAACCCGGCTCCTGCACCGCCGCCCGGCCCGCCGCCTTGCCGCCCGCCGCCCGCTCCAGCAGCGTCGCCGCCAGGAGCCCGGCCACCACCGTCGCCGCGGCCCCCCGCGCCACTCGCGCCACCCCGACCCACGCCCGCCTTGGCCATCAGGTCCTGAATCTGCTGCACGATCTTTGGCCTGTCGGCATCGCTGGCGGACTGCGCCTGCTGCCGCAACTGCTGCATCTTCTGGCGGTCTTCCTCGGAAAGATTGGCCATGCCGCGGCCTTGGCCACCGGGTGCGCCGCCACCCCGGCCTTGTCCACCGCCGGCTGCCTGATCGCCCCCGCTCCCGCGGCCTGGGCCACCGCCGGATGCCTGATCGCCACCGCCCCCACGGCCTTGGCCGCCACCGCCAGTTTGATCGCCTCCTTGCCCACGGCCTTGACCGCCACCGCTGCCTCGCCGTCCTCGTCCACCGCCCTGGCCGCCTTGGTCGGCCTGATCCTGATTATCCTGCCCAGCCGTCTGACCGGGCATTCCCGCCATTCCAGGCTGCCCGGCGCCGGGCATCCCCGGAATTCCACCAGCCACGCCGGGCACTCCACCCTGCGCTCCCGGCACACCGCCCTGCAGGCTGGCAAAGAACGAAGACGCCGTGTTCACCAGGTTTTTCTTTGCGTTGCTTTCCGCGGTTGCCATGACGCGATCCACATCCACCGGTTTCATCCCTAGCCCGGTCAGCAACTGCCGCATGTCGATGGAGAAGATCACGTCGAACTTTTTCGAGGGGTCGCCCGAGAATACGTCGGAAGTGGCGGTTCCGCTCATGGCCTTAATCTTGCCCCGAAACTGCTGGTCGGGAATCGCATCCAACTGCAGCAAGGCATCCTGGCCTTCCTTCAGATTGGCGCGATCCAACTCGCCCACCTTGGTCAGGACCTCCAGTTCGGAAAGATCCAGCAGGTCGGCCACAGGCATGCCTGGCTGTAGTGTGTCGCCTTCGCGAATGTCCGGCATCTGTTGGCCGAAACTGAAGAAACCGGCGCGGTTCTGCCGGACGGCAACCAGCCCGGTGATTTGGGCCAAAGCCTTGGTCTGCGCGATGCGCTGCAATTCGCGGTTCACGTTGATCATGTTGGCGTTGCGCTGCTGCTGGTATACCGCGAGTTGGGAATCCGCCTGGTCCTTGCGTGCTTGGATATCGGCCTCCAGTTGGGTCAGCGCGCGCTTGGACTGCTCCAGCATGAGGATGTTCTTCTTGGCGTCGATGGCGTCGATGATGGGGTTGCGCTGAACGTCCAGCTCGGCACGCCGCACATCGTAACGCGTCTTCAGGAGGGTCACGGCATCCTGGCTCTGCTGGATCCCCAGATCCGCTTTGGCCTTCTTGATCTGTTCGTCTACCGATTGGACTCCGAGTCGCGCCTCTTCCAGGGCGGCCAGCCGCTCGGAATCGTCGTACTCGACGATCAGATCCTTCTCTCGCGCCAGTGAACCCACCGGGGCCAGCGCGGTCACCTGCACCGTGCCGTTCAGGTTCGGAGCAAACAGCGTCACCGACCGGACCGCGCGCAGTTCGCCTCGCGTGAACGCGCGAATCACCACGTCGCTCCGCTGCACCTTGGTGGTCGGAATCGTATCCAGCCGTTCCGGCAACTGCTTGTACAACCGGTACCCGCCCCAGCCCAGGGTCCCTAGGATGGCCAGTCCGATAAGTCGATAGATTACCTTTTTCATGTCAAACCATCTTTGCGCGTGGCGCCGTACTTCTACAGCTTCTTCTTACTGGCTCGCTTGGCCGCTTCGGCCGGGCTCTCCAGGGTTACGATCTCGCCTTCCTTCACGCCGCTCGTCACGATGATATCTTCATCGTTGCGCTCGCCCACCTGGATGGGCCGCACCACGAAGTTCTTCCCGATCTGCACGTAAACCGCGGGCTTGCCGCCCTGGTCGAAGCTCGACCGCGCCGGAATCAGAAGCATATTCGGTAGCCGCTCGATGATGATTTCCGCCGTGGAGCTCATGCCGGGGCGCAAGCGGTCGTCCAGATTCTTCAGCGTGGCACGCGCGGGGAAAGTCTTCTCCGCGGTCGTCCCACCTTTGAATACGAGGCTCGCGATGGGACTGATGAAGTCGATCTCCCCGAAGAACTCCTTGTCGGGTATGGCATCCACGCGCACCCGGACCGGCTGGCCCATCTGCAGCTTTCCGCGGTCTACCTCTTCCAGGTTGAGATTGATGTACAACTGGGAAAGGTCCGGCATTTCCGCGATCTCCGCCCCGGTCCAAACGTTGTCGCCCTCTTTGAACGGTGGCGTCGATTGTCCGAAGGTGCCCTGGGAACGGAAGTTCGGCAGCACGTTCACAATCCCGTCGTTGGCCGCCCGAAGCTGCATCATGGTGAGATACGTCTGGGCCAGACTCAGGTTCTTGGACGCGTTATCGCGGCGCTGGCCGAGCCGGCTCAGGTCCGCTTCATGTCCCACCTGGTGGGCGTTAATGGTAGCCTTCACCTGCTGCAGACTGCCTTCCGACACGCCTACCTGAATGCGGTTCTTTTCGCCATCGATGGCGGAGAGGACCTCGGCCTTGCTGGCATCCAGCTTGGAACGCTCCACGTCGTATTCGGACGACATCTTGCTCATGGCATCCGCTTCGTCGTCCATCTTCTGGGTGGCCTTCATCTGCGTGATATCGCCATCCGCCGACTGGACGTTGGTGGATCGCTGGATCACGTTCTGCTCCTGCTGCACGGGGTCGAATTGGACGATCACGTCGCCCTTCTTTACCATCCGCCCGTTATCCGCCAGGTGGACGATGCGCAAGCCAGGTACTTGCGGCGCCTTTAGGATGATCGAACGGGCGCTCTTGATATCGCCGCGCGTGCGCACGCTGATGATGAAATCCGCGCGCCTCACGCGAGCCACCGCGACTTCGACTTCCGTGGTTGCGGTGTAGCGATACGCGGCGAACACACCGCTGCCGCACAGCAGCAGGCCGAGAATCCAGGTGATGATCTTGACACGTCTCGGATTCGACTTCCCTAAGCGTGTCGTTGGTCTTTGGTCCTTCGATGGCATGACACTTCCCTGTAGATGCTGCTTCTCTCGATTGTTGGGCAGCCGGAGTACTCTCCGTCCCGTTGCCCGTGTGAATACTACGCGGGGCAGGCAGACGCAAAAGCTACCCCGCTCTACCCGGCAGCGTGCTAGATGGGACGTTGCAGAGCTACTACATCCCCTTTCTGCAGACCGGAACGGATCGCGACGGCGGTGAAACTGCTCAGACCGAGATCGACCTTCCTCTTGAGCCAGCCCTCCGGACCCTGCAGGAAAACGAACGAACCGCCACTCTCCACAAATACCGACTCTAGCGGCGCGACCACCGTGTTCCTTTCGGATTTCATCACAACTTCCGCGCTCCCGGTGAGGTCCGGAATGAGGCGCGGGTCGCTCTTCTCGATCTTGATGCGGATCGGAATCTCACCCACATAGCTGGCACGGAATGTGCTGGTCTTGGACATCGCACCGATGCCCAACAGCGACCCCGGCAACGCGACGTCATTGTAGGCGTCCAGCCGGACCGTAGCCTTCATTCCCAGACGAAGCCTCTCCGCATCCACCTGGTTGACGGTCGCGTTCAGAACCATCGAACTCGGGTCCACGATTGTGACGAAGGGCTGCCCGGCGTTGACCTGATCGCCTTCGCGGATCTGACCGAATTCTCCGTTGCGGACGATGCTGGCCATGACCACGATTCCATCCATCGGCGATTTGACGGTCATCCGCTGCACGTTGATTTCGGCGCGCGACAACTCGATCTTGGATTGGTCCCGATTTAACTCCGAGGCGCGGATGGCCGCCCGCTGCGATTCGTCCAACAGGGAGGACTCAAATACGAGCTGTTTGTACTTGAGCTCGGCCTCTTCCACCGCAAGCTTATACTTTTCGGCGTCGATCTTGGAACGGACATCCGCGGTCTGCAGATCGAGGAGAGCTTTGTCCCAGTCGGCCTTGGAGCTACGGACGGTTTGGTCGTGGGCCTCTTTGGTGGCCGCCAGATTAGCGGTCATCTTCTTAATACTGTTTTCCAACTGGACCACCGAGTCTTTGTAGTCGTCCAGCCGCTGCAACTGGAACTGGGGGTCGAACTCGGCCACCACGTCGCCGGCCTTCACATGGATGCCGGCTTTGGCCAAGTGCAGCAGAATCAACGTAAAATCGCCACCCATCCCGCCGCCGGGATTGCCGCCACCGCCGCCACCGCCAAAGTTGTTGTCGCCGCCGCGGTTCATCCCCGATCGGCTCCCGGTGATGCGAGGCGCCAGCAACGCGGCGAACTTCTGCGCGGCTACCGTGCCGTTCACTCGTATGCTGGAGTTCAGGTCCCCTAGCCCGACCGCCACGCTGGCCACGGTCACGACAGGACCGCCACCCGACGTTTTGGATTGCGCCTTACTATTCACGTACAAGCCGATCCCACCAGCCAGCACGATCGCGGCTAAAACTATGCCCCACAACGCCGTTCGTCTTCTGGCCGGCGGTTTCGGCGGCACAATTTCCGGTCCAGGCTTCTTTACCCCGCCGCCAGTATCTGGCGCCGGCAGGTTGCTCGCAGGTTGCATTTACACCCTTCTTGCCCAGGAGGGCCCGTTATTTCGCCAAAGTTGCTTCAATCGAAAAGACGACAATCTTATCTCAAAGGTTATCCCCATCACACAGAGAGTTCCACTTTTTTCAGGCCCAGAGCCCGTTGACCTCATGTTTGCATGCCGTTGTCGAGGTCCCACCTTACCCTACCCCCTTCCAGGCCCCACCTCGAACGTGCACTGCGGTGGCGCTCAGCCCTCGCCTCCCCTACCCGTCCGCTTTCCAGGCCACCGCCCCCCAAAATGTGCATCGTGGCGGCGCTCAACCGCAGCCACCCCCGCCTGTCCGCCTTCCAGGCCCCGCCCCGCGCCCCGTGTTATCGTGAAAGGCAGTGTCATCGTCGCTCAATTTTCACCTGGAACAGTATCAAGGACCGCTGGATCTGCTCTTGGACCTGATTCGCAAACAGCAGATCGACATCAAAGACATTCCCATCGCCACCATCACTGCGCAGTATCTGGAGTACATCGACAGGGCAAGGGAGATGGATATCGACTTGGGTGCCGAATTTGTTTACATGGCGGCGACCCTGATCCACATCAAGTCCAAAATGCTGCTGCCGCGCGACCCGGCGCTCGAAAATGATGCCGACGGCGCCGACGATCCCCGGCAGGAGTTGGTCGAGCGGCTTCTGGAACACGAGCGGTTCAAGAACGCCGCCGAAATGCTCCAGCAAAAACGCATGATCGAGGAAAACGTCTGGTCGAATCCGCAGATCAAGGCCTTCGTCTCCGAGGACGACGATCCCGGCCTGGCGATCACCCTGTTCGACCTGGTCAAGGCCTTCGGTGAGTTGCTCGATCGGGCTAAGAACCGCCCGGTCTATGAGGTGGAGTCCAGCGACATCACCGTCTCGGACATGATCCGCTACCTGAAGGAGCGCTTCCTCGAAATCGGTGAGGACCAGCCGGTGTTCATCCTGCGGATCTTCGAACAGCAGCGCACCCGCCGCGCTATGATCGCACTCTTTCTGGCGGTGCTCGAAATGGTCCGAATGCAGGCCGTAATGGTGACACAGAAGGACTTATTCGGCGAGATCGCCCTCAAACGTCACGCCAGCTTCGACTCCGTGTTCGCCTCCGGCCAGCCCCTCGCCGCCATCGAAAAAGACTACCTCTGAACCAGCATGGAAGAATTCGAAACACCCCCGGAAGGCGTCAGCCCGGAGCAGAAACAATCGGAACAGGCAACGCCCCAGCCCGAACCTGAACCCTCTGTATCGATGGAAGCGAGCGCAACCCCGGAACCTGCTCTGCCCGACACGCTGCTGCAGCCCGAACCGTCAGTTTCGATGGAGGAGTTGCTGGCCTCGAACGAGCCTGTCGCGGAGGACGCCCCACCGCCCGTCTCCCTGGAAGACTCCCAGCTCAAGGCCGTGCTCGAAGCCATTGTTTACGTGGCGGAGGAGCCGCTGACTCTGGCCCAGATCTCGACTGCCCTTCAGCAACCGGTCGAGCGGATCCGCACTCTGCTGGAACAGCTCGTGGCGGAATTCGACAGGCCAGAGCACGGCGTCACCGTCCGGGAAGTCGCCGGGGGATACAAGATGGCCACCAAGGCGGAGCATCACGAAGCCGTACGCAGCTTTGTCAAGGGCCTGAAGCCGCCGCTCAAGCTGTCCCTCCCGGCGCTCGAGACCTTGGCTGTAATCGCCTACAAGCAGCCGGTCACCTCGCCCGAGATCATGGAGATTCGCGGCGTACGGGGTGCCGGGGTTCTCAATACCCTCCTCGACCGCAAGTTGATCGCAGCCGCCGGGCGCAAGAACGTAATCGGCAAGCCGATCCTCTATAAGACCACCAAGGAGTTCCTCATACAGTTTGGACTCAAGGACTTAAGTGAGCTCCCATCGCTCAAGGAATTTGAGGAGATCCGCCGCATGGCATTCGCTGACAGCGAGATCGAGGCAGGCGGCACCGCCTGCCCCACCACTGCTGGGGTGGCGCAGGCGGTGCCGCCTGCGCAGCAGGATTCTCTCCCGGCAACTGATGGAGTAGCCGCGGACGGCGAAATCACTCCCAGCCACCGGGACAGCCCGGAGCCTTCGGACGCCCCCGCACCCGATCACGGCGACCAAGACCAGGAGGGCTGATGGCTGAAGAACGCCTCCAAAAAATCCTGTCGCTGGCCGGCGTCGCCTCCCGCCGCCAGGCGGAAAGGCTCATGCTCGAGGGCCGCGTTGCGGTGAACGGAA
Organism: Terriglobia bacterium; assembly: GCA_020073365.1. GTDB lineage: Bacteria > Acidobacteriota > Terriglobia > Bryobacterales > Bryobacteraceae > JAIQFL01. The sequence goes on from JAIQFL010000015.1 coordinate 41,944, forward strand.
CGGTTATCACCGAACTGGGATCCAAGGCCGACCTCCAACGGGACCACATCAAGGTCGATGGCCGCCTGCTTCGCGCTCCGAAACGCCAGATTTACATCGTCCTGTACAAGCCCAACAACACCGTCACCACGGTCCGCGACCCGGAGGGCCGCGCGACGGTCATGGAATTGCTCCATGGGGTGAAGGAGCGGGTGTACCCCGTGGGACGCCTGGATTACCACAGCGAAGGCCTGTTGCTGCTCACCAACGATGGCGAAGTCGCCAACGCCATCATGTCGGCTGCCACGCATCTCCCCAAGACCTATGTAGTCAAGGCCAATGGCGTCCTGACCCCCGAACAGCAGCAGCAGTTTCGGGAGGGCGTCCCGCTGTCGGGCCGCCGCACCATGCCTGCCGGCCTGAAACTCATTCGTGAGGGCGACAACCCCTGGTATGAGGTGAAGCTTTATGAGGGCCGGAATAACCAGATCCGCTTGATGTTTAAGCATTTTGGCCGTCTGGTCGAAAAGCTTAGACGAGTGCGGATCGGCCCTCTGGAGCTGGGACCGCTGAAGCCCGGCCAGTTTCGCTATCTCCAGGACGAGGAAGTGCAAAAGCTCAAGCGCGCCATTCAACCGGCCAAGCCGCCGCCCCGCGATCGGGAACCCGTATGAACCGAATCTCCGACGTCCTCGGTACCGCCCGGACCATCGCCGTTGTTGGTCTGTCCAGCAAACGCTACCGCCCCAGCTATGGGGTTGCGGAGTATATGAAGAGGTCCGGGTACCACATCATCCCGGTCAATCAGCACGAAACCGAAGTCCTGGGCGAGAAGTGCTACCCGGATCTCGACTCGGTCCCTGAACCCATTGATATCGTGGACATTTTCCGGCGCTCCGAGTTCGTCCTGCCGGTTGTGGAGGCGGCCATCCGGAAGGGCGCCAAGGCCATCTGGATGCAGGAGGGCGTGATCCACGAGGATGCCGCGCGGCTCGCTGAGGCGGCGGGATTGACGGTCATCATGGATAGCTGCATTCTTAAGGACCACCGGCGACTGGCGCACGCCTCGTAACGCGGGCATTTGTCGCGCGTATAATTGGAAGCGTAACGCTATGCCTACTACCGTCACGGATTGGCCTGCCCAAATAGATCCGCCGCGCAAGCTCTGGACCCGTTCGGAGTACGACGCGCTTTCGTCTGGCGTGTTTGATGGCCAGCGGCTGGAACTCATCGAAGGCGAGTTGATCGACAAGATGGGCAAGAAGCCACCGCACAGGAATTCAGTTGCGCTCCTCCTGAAATGGTTGTTCAGCAAATTCGGAGCGGACTGCGTATTACAGGCGGCGCCGATCGACGTGGCGCCTGAGGACAATCCCTCCAGCGAGCCCGAACCGGATCTCAGCGTACTGAAGCGGGACCTGTCCCATTTCGCGAGGACCAGCCCGCAGCCGGCCGATCTGCACCTGGTGATCGAGGTGGCAGATTCCACGCTGGGCTTCGACCTGCGTACGAAGGCCGGTCTCTACGCGCGGGCGGGCATCGTGGAATACTGGGTGCTGGACGTTGCCGGCCGCCGCATGATAGTGCATCGCGATCCCCAAGCCGGACGCTACTCCTCGGTTGTCGCATATGAGGCCGGGGAAAGCATAGCTCCGCTGGCCGCTCCGGATTCCCGTTTTCGGGTCGGCGATGCGTTTCTGGAATAGAACCCGGGACAGACGGGCTCACCGGCGGCTGGCGCACGCATCCTGATCGGGTGAGCGTCACTTCTTTTCGGTAGCCTTCGCCGGCCCGCCTTCATTCTTGAATATCCCCTTCAGGCGATTAAGGAAGCCTTTTTGCCCCTCCTGGCTGGGTTGGCCCGGAACCTGTTGTTTCGCGGCGGCGTCGGCATCCGGAGATTCCTGCCGCCGGGCGCGCGTAGCGGCTCCAGGTGCCACGACGCCATCGCCGGACGATCCAGCGATGCGAGGCGGAGTATCAGACGGCGGCCGTGCTGTTCTCCCAGACGATGGGGTATCCCAACCGGCAACACTGGCGTTCCCCTTTCGCGCGCCTCCGTGCAGCGGGCACGTACCTACGGGTTGGGTCCCCGCTATATAAACTTCCTTCCGGGTCTTGGGGCAGGCCGTCGTGGCGGGCATACCCGATAGCGGGTCGATGTCGATGGAAACGATGCCGTCCGGGCCAGCGAAGGGCTTGGTGTCGCGATACTCGCGGTACTGGAGCGCGCGCTTCATGAACTCCATCCAGATGGGCGCGGCCGAACGGGCGCCTTCCAGGTCGAGATCCCGATTGTCTTCGAATCCCACCCACACCAGACAGAGCAACTCGGAAGTGTAGCCCGCGAACCAGCCGTCGCGCGAAGAGCCGGTGGCCGCCGCCGCCGGGACGTTGAAGCCATACCGGGTGCGAACGTCGCTCGCGACGCCGCTTCTCAGGACCTCCTCCATCAGACTGGTCATGAGATACGCTACGCGCGGGTCGAGCACCTGTTTGGTTTCCAGTTTCTCCTGGTAGGGGGTTTTGCCGTCGGGCGCCCGCACCTGGGTGAGGAAATCCGGCTTCACGTAGTGACCCTGATTGGCAAACATGCTGTAGGCGGCGGCTGCCTCCAGCGGGGTGATGTCGTATGCTCCCAGCGCCACCGACGGGGTCGGGTGGAGCTTGTAATTCATCCCGGCACGGTTGGCCATGTCCACCACCGCATCGTACCCCACCATTTCGGCCACCTTTACGGCGGGGATATTGAGGGAGTGCGCCAGCGCTTCCCGCAGCGTGATCTTGCCGCGGAATGTCTTGTCGAAATCGCCTGGCTCGTAGGAGCGGCCGTCGTACCAGAAGGTGGTTGGCTCGTCGAGCACGATGGTGCTGGGAGTGAGGATTCGTGGCCCGCCCTTGATGGCCGTATCGAGTGCGGCAGCATATACAAACGGCTGGAAGATCGACCCGGGCGGGCGCTTTGCCAGGATGTGGTCGAGCTGGCTCAAGCCGTAATTCCGGCCGCCAACCAAAGCCTTGACCGCGCCGGTGTGCGGATCGATGGCCACCAGCGCCGCTTGTGGCTCGGGAGGCGTCTGGCCCTTGAACCGGGATTGCTTGCTGATCTGCTCATCTACATTCTGCATGCCCAACCGGATGGCTTCCGAAGCGGCGCGCTGCAGGCGCATGTCAAGCGTGGTATAGACTCGAAAGGCATTGGACTGGAAATTCTCATCCTGGAACTTGCTTTCGAGGAAGTCGTTCACCAGGTCCACGAAGTAGGGAGCTTCCACCGATTGCGTGGCGGCTCTCGCCACCGTAAGGGGCGCCTCGATCGCCAGGGCGAAATCCCGATCGCCGATGTTCCCGTTGGCCCGCATCAGCCCCAGCACCTCGTTGCGCCGCTCGCGCAGACGGTCCGGATGACGGAACGGGTCGAGGTCGGCCGGCGAGAGGGGCATACCTGCAAGCTGCGCGGCCTCCGGCAGAGTGATCTGGGAGAGGTCCTTCCCGAGGTACGTTTCGGCTGCCTGGCCGAAGCCCCGGATGTGGAAGCTCCCGCGCGCGCCCAGGTCCACCTGATTGGCGTAGTCTTCGAAAATCACCTCTTTAGACAACTTCTGCTCGACCTCGAGGGTGATGATTGCCCTGCTCAATCGGCTCTGGGGACCCCAGAGCAGGTCCACCAGCTTTTGGGTAATCGTCGGTCCGCCGAAGGGATCGAAACCACTGTGCTGGAAGAAGCGCTTGTCCTCCGCCGCGGTGACGGCCTGGACCAACACCGGGGGGGTATCGGGGAATTTCACGATGCGGCGCTTCTCGCGACTGGCATCGGTCAGATTGGTGATGAGCGGCGGCTCCAGTTGGTACTGGCTGCGGAGCGTGTTGTCACGCAGCGAAATAATCTGCGAGATCCTGCCGCCGGCGAACTTGACCACGCCCGGTTCCTGGTCGAAGTAAGAATCGCGTCCCGGGAAGATGGAGATGGAATTCTGCGTGATCTGGTAGGAACCGACCAGATTGCCGCGGCTTTCGTTATAGCCGCTGCGGCGCAGTCCGGCTGCGATTTCCGAGAGAGAGGTAACGTCGCCCACCGCTAACGATTCCGGTGCGGCGAACAGCCTCGTGGTATTGGCAAAAACTCCGGCTCGCAGTTTCTGGTCGACTACGCGCGCGTAGGTCGCGTAGAAGTAAGTGAACACTCCCAACCCGAGCACCGCCAGGACGCCGATCGCCATGAGGGCCACGAATACTGCCCTGCGGGCGAGCAGTCCTCGCACTACCACCGACCGGCTCCGCACCGCGGATCGCAGACGCTCCACCGCCTGTCGGCGCCGCTCCTCACGTTCCTGCCGCTTTTGCTCGGCGGCGATTCTCTTCGCCTGCGCTTCTTCGGCGCGCCGGATGGCTTCTTCCCGTTCCCTGCGGATGCTTTCCCGCGCGTCCTCGCAGGCACGCTGCATCTCGGAGGCCGACGAGTAGCGCGCCTCGCGCTCCCGTTCCAGGGTGCGCATTACGACAGCGCATGCCGCCTCCGGGAGGTCCGGCTTGATCTGCCGCAGGGGAGCGGGCACTTGCTGGAGCCGCTGCAGCAGCGCAGCCATGGCGGTTTCGCCTCGGAAGGGCAGAACCCCGGTCAGCATCTCATGCAGCACCAGCCCGAGAGAGTAGAGGTCGGTGCGGCAGTCCAGTTCACTGCTCGGGCGGCCGAGCGCCTGCTCCGGCGACGCGTAATCCAGCGTGCCGACAAAATAGCCGGTGGTCCCGGCCAGTACGCCGGTGAACCCGAGGCCCGCTTCTTCCCTGACTTTGGCGATGCCGAAATCGATGACCTTCACCGCCTCCTGGCCATCCGGCCCTCGGGCCAGCAGCAGGTTGTGCGGCTTGATGTCGCGGTGGATGATGCCGCTCGAATGCGCGGCCTGGAGGGCCGAACAGGTCTCAGCGGCGATGCGTAACGCCTCCGAGGGGTCGATCGTTCCGGCACGCCGCAGGCGGTCGCGCAGGCTCTCGCCTTCGACGAACTCCATCGCCACGAACGGCCGACCGTCTTCGGCGATGTCCGCATCCTCCACCCGTACGATGTTGGGATGCTCCACCCGCCGGAGGATCTGAGCTTCCGCCAGGAACCCGGAACCCGGCTGAAGCAGGACCTTTACGGCACGATCCTCGTTCCACAGCAGGTGCCGGGCGCGATACACCACCGCCATCCCGCCGAAGCCGAGTATCCCTGTGATCTGGTATTTCTGCCGCAGCACCGCACCCGGCTCCAGAATCCCGGCGACGAGCGCGAATCCATCGAGGGAACAGACTTCCACCGTGTCACCATAGCTGGATTGGCAGGAGGGACAGATCTTCACAGACAAACGACCCTGTCGGAAGATTCTAGCACTTGAGGCTTCGGAATGGACGTGATTTGTAAGAGTAACTGCCTTACGCCGCGATGATCTCCTGCCGCTTCGGAATTCCGCCGGGCCATTCCTGCAATCGCGCGGTCCAGCGATGCGAGCACGCCGCCGTGGGTAGCTGCCAGAACAGCAGGTAGGCATCCGTGACCTGCCGATGACCGGTCAACGGCTTGCCAGCTAAGCCTTTGGCGGTTTGGTTCCGATCCACTCCAGCCGCAGTCCCTCCGAGGCCAAACTGAGCATTTCCCGATCCCCGGTAACCAGGGGAGCCCCCTGCCGGATGGCGGTCGCGGCGGCAAACGCATCGGCATACGAAATCGCATGGCGCGCCTTCAATGTGGCTGCGTGCAGCACCAGATCGTCAGGTGCGGAGATCACCTCCAGCGGACGCCTCCGGAGATTTCTCAACACGGCATGGGCCGCCGGCTCCCCACGCGATTTGGCCGACAGATAAAAGACTTCGCCGAGGTTGAGTATGCTGATCATGAGTTGCACCCGCCCGGCTTCGGCCTGGTTCCACAAGTCTGCCATCCGTTCGGCCCCAGGCGCCTGATTCTTGAGCCACGCCAGAATGATCCATGAATCCAGCACCAGAATCATCCGCGATCCTGGTCCTTGGAAAGCTCGGCTTGTCGCTCGCGCTGCCGCAGTTCCAGCACGTCGCTGTCGCGCAGGAATCCGCGGAGATCCGCCGGAGCGTCATCGCCGCTTTCATCGATCCACCGGCCGATCAGGTCCTCCACGACTCTTTGGATGCTGGTGCCCCGTTTCAGTACACATTGCCGCAGTTGCCGATGCTTGCGCGCGTCCAGCCGGATCGCGACGTTCACAGGCCGTTCTTTATGGTCTCTCCCCATGCATTCATTGTAGTGCTCAAATGCATGCATTGCAGCACATGCGACGCATCCGTACAATTCTTAATTTTTTAGTTGACAACCGCCGCAACCCGGTTCACAATGCTCTTAATTCTTTAGTTGAAGGAGCGTGCCGGTTGCCTCGTAAGAAATCTCCGAACCTGACCGAAGCTGAGTTGCGGCTCATGGACGTCATTTGGGAGAAGGGAACCGCCACCGTCGCCGAAGTGGCGGAGGCGCTGCCCAAGGAATTGGGGCTGGCCTACAATTCGGTTCTCACCACCCTCAGAATCCTGGAAGAAAAAGGCTACCTGAGCCACACCAAGCCGGAAGAGGCGCGGGCCTTCGTGTACAGTGCCGTGGTGGGACGTGACGAAGCCGGCCGCAACGCCGTGCGCTACCTGGTGAGCCGGTTCTTCCGGAACTCACCCGAACTGCTGGTCCTCAACCTTCTGGAAGATGAAGAACTGGGCGCGAACGAACTGCAGCGGATCCGGACTTTAATCGCGGAGGAAGAGCAATGAGCGGAATCCTCGAAAATCTCAATCAGGCGTCAACCGTGGCCGTCGCCGCGGTGCTCAACAGCCTGTGGCAGGCGGTCGCCCTGGCGGCGGGCGCGTGGCTCGCCATGAGGCTTTCGCCTCGCATGAACGCGGCAACCCGGCACGTCCTGTGGTGGACGGTCTTGGCCGTGATTCTGGTGCTGCCGATGGCGCCGGGCATCCTCGCGAGATGGCGAGCCCCGTCGGAACCGGTAGCTCAGGTTCAGGCGGCTGCGACGGCGCCGCCGGGGGGAGAGCCCGCGCCGCTGGACGCCGAACCCGTAGCGCTTGCGGTCCAGGCATGGCGGACCTCCGTCACGCGGCCAACTCCTCCGCCTTCGGCCCATCCCCTGGAGCTTCGCGCCGGCGCGTGGCCGTCCTGGATTGTGGCCCTCTGGTCGGCTGTCATGCTGTTACAGTTGGGACGAATCGCCTGGAGCTACCGCTACCTGTGCGATGTCAAGCGGCGGGCGCAACGGGCATCGCCGGAGTTGCGCCGCAACTTCGACGCCTGGATGATGTCGTGCGGCGTTCACCGGCCCACCCGCCTGCTGGTGTCGAGCGAAATTGTATCGCCGATGGCGGTGGGTTTCCGGCACCCGGCCGTCATCCTGCCGGCGTCCCTGCTCACGCAATTTCAGGAGCCCGAACTGGATCACGTACTGCTGCACGAACTGGCTCACATCGCGCGCCAGGACGATTGGTCCAACCTCTGCGCCAGGCTTGCGAGTGCGGTGCTGTTGCTACATCCCGCCGCCGCGTGGGTGCTGCGGCGCATCGAGCGCGAGCGCGAAATCGCCTGTGACGACTGGGTGGTTTCGATGACCGGAGAGGCGCGGCCGTACGCCGCCAGCCTGGCACGCCTGTTCGAGCTGTGCTTCTCCCGCCGGCGGATGCTGCTGGCATCGGGCATGGCGGGGCGCGCTTCCCATTTGGGCGATAGGATCGAGATGCTGCTCCACCGCCGCGAGTTCACACCGAAGGCGTCCGTAGCGCGAGTCACGATGAGCACGGTGGTTCTGCTGGCGTGCGCGGTTGCTGGTGCCGAGGTCCCCAGTTGGCTGGGCTTTGCACAAGCAGCGCCGCCGGCCTTTGCACAAGCCGCCCCTGAAGTTGCGCAGGACCAGACGCCGCCGGCCGCGCCGCGGACTGCGGCCGCCCCGAGCGCGCCTGAGGCCCCGCAGCCCGCAGTGGCAGCGAGTACGCCGCGTCCGCAGGCCGCCATCGCGGCCCCGCAAGCTCCAGGCCCCGCCGTAGCATCCACGCCAGTGGCATTGGATGTTAGCCCGGCTCTCAGCGCGCTTCGGGCCTCACAGAATGACTTGGCACGCCTGGAGGCCGCCAGGGCGGAGTTGGCCAGCAAGGGGTACAACTCACGTCACCCGGATATGGTGAAGATCCAGCGCGAAATCGCCATGATGCAGGATGCGATCAGAAGCGTAGCCGCCCCCACGCCACGGCCTGCGCCCGCCTCCACCGCCGCGCCGAATGGCTCCTTCCTGGCGGCCCTGGTAGCCGCCGGCTATGGCAACCTGTCGGTCGACGAGATCATCAACTTGAAAAACGCGGGCGTGTCGGCGCAGTTTCTCGCGGGCATCAACCAGGCCGGCTGGGGCAAGCTGTCTCCCCAGGAAATGATCGGCCTGTGCCAGCGCGGCGTCGGTCCGGACTACGTCCGCAAGATCAAAGATGCGGGCATAAGGGACGTCACACTCCAGGATGTGATGGATCTGGCCGCCCACGGCGTTCGGCCTGAGACTATTCACGAGATCCACTCCCTGGGCTTCGGCCCTTATACCGCGAAACAGGCCATCCAGTTCGCGGAGGTTGGCTTGCAACCCGATCTGTTCCGCGCGCTGAAGGAAACCGGGCTGGGAAGTGCCTCGCCTGGTGACATTGTTGAAGCACACATGGTAGGGCTGAGCGGTCGCGACCTTCGCGAGGCCAGGCAGTACGGTTCGAACCTGACCCTCAAACAGATCATCAAGCTGAAAATGGCGGGAGTCCTCTGATCATGGACAAGAAAGCAACTACAGTCGCAATCATCGTAGGCGGCGTGCTGCTGGCTGTGCTCATCGCGACCGGCCAGGCTCCGCTCCAAGCCACACGCCAGGAATGGAAACTCAAAAGCAGCGATTCGCCGGGCATGGTGCACTTCACGGTGGAGCGGTGGAAGCCCGGCAACCATTGGTCCACCAGCACCGACGTACGGTTCGCCAACTTCCGCGGCCTTTCGCGCGACACCATCGAGAGCGGGGGCCCGGCCAAATTCGAATACGTGCAGGATGCCGGCCGCCTGTTGTGCCAGGGCAGTTTCTCGTGGGCCGGGGATCGGGGACCTTCCGGTTCGAACCCGATCCCCAATACACGTCGGAGCTGAAGACGCTGGGCTACGATGCCCCGGATGACGAACAGCTCTTCACCATGATGCTCACCGGCGTGAGCCTGGAGTTCGCGCGGGGCGCACGGGACGCGGGCCTGGGCGCCTCCACCAGGCAGCTCATCGACCTGCGGATTCACGGCGTGACGCTCGATTATGTCCGCGAGGCGCGGCAGGCCGGCTACCAGAAACTCTCCGCGCAGGATTACATCGATCTCTCGATACACGGGGTCCGCACGGGTTTCCTGCGCGATCTGAAAACCTACGGCTATAACCTGTATCCGCGCGACATCGTGGAACTGCGCATCCACGGGGTCACCAGCGAGTTTATCGGTGATCTGAAAGACGCCGGCTACGATCTTTCCTCCAGCCAAATCGTGGAATTGAGCATTCACGGCGTGAATTCCGGCTTCCTGCGCGATCTGAAGAACTACGGATTGCAGCCGCACGCCTCCGACCTGGTGCAGTTGAAAATCCATGGCGTGTCGCCGGACTACCTCAAGGGGCTGAAGGACGCGGGCTACAGCGGCCTCTTCGCGAGCGAAATCACCGATCTTAGGATCCACGGCGTTTCGGTCGATTTCATTCAGGAGGCCAAGAGCCTGGGATACAACTTCACCCCGCAGCAACTGATCGACCTGCGGATCCACGGCGTGGATGGAGCGTACCTGCGGCGTCTGCGCGATTCCGGACTGAAGAACCTGACGGCCGCGCAAATCGAGAAGCTGCGGATCCACGGCGTGGACTAGCGTGCCGGCGCCTGGCAGGCCGCATAATAAGAGAACCGTGAATCTGCAACAGCGGTTCTTTTGGGTGATCAAGATACACCACGGACCGAAACGTTGCGTTTATTCGCCATCACTAGTGTCCGGGAAAGTACTTTGCGATATTTGACAAGCTCTTTGCCGGCAATATCCCTACCTTCATTCGCATCACGGATGGCAAGGCTCACGACGTCAGCATCCTTGATGAGATCGTTCCCGAGGCCAGTGCATTCTACGTCATGGATCGCGGCTACATCGATTCGAGCGCCTCTACGATTGTTGGGCCGGGAGCTCGGCATGTTCATCGACCACGGTGAGCACAGCTCGGTCACTTAGCGCGTTGGTCGAGGCGGCGATTTTAAGCAAAACATAGCAGGCGGCAACCCGACAAGGATCGCCGGTGTCAAAGTTCGGTTCGACCCGTCTCCCGGCATGCAGGCAGTCTCCCACCGACGCCCTGACCGCGGACTGCAGCAAGCCGCAGCAAATCCTGGACCCCCGATTCCCACTTCAGTTCGAGATCTGTTTCAAATCCAGGAACGCAGTCACTGGATATCCGTTGGTTTTCGTGAACACCAAGTGGGCTTCCTTACTGTTTTTCAGAAATAAGCCTGCCCCTTCCCAGGAGCAGCCGTTGGTGCAAGTCGCTTTAAACGTAGCTGTGCAGTCCGGATTCACGATCAGTTTCCCTGTAATGGCGTCGGGCGGCTGGGTCATCCCCGCCGTTACCGCGGTGACTGAGCCGGCGGCGCTCGATATCACACCATTCTCATCGATATTGATCACACCGAGAGCCATTGTCGGTGCTACTGGAAGGGGGTTGGGAGGGTTCACCGACACCCACCCGGTGCTGGTCATCAGGTAGGTGCCTGACGCCATGAAGCTTTTGCAGACACCGTCGGCCCGCAGGCCTGCGCTGAAAGCCAGCCCGCAGGCGGTTGTGAAGATCAGATTCCGTAGGTTCATGTTTGTCTCCTGCATCATGCTGGGCTGGTGTAGCGCTCCCGAAAAGCGGCAACATGCGTCATTTCGCGACATGTAGCATCTTGTCGCAACCCGCGGCGAGGCGTACCATGATCGCATGGGGCCTGGAACTCCGAAATCGGCCGGACCCGTGGTTGTTCCGAAGGATCGGCTGGATTCGTGGAAGGAGATTGCCACGTATCTGAACCGCGAAGTCCGGACCGTGCAACGTTGGGAGCGGGTCTGGGCGTTGCCCATCCATCGCCTCCCCGGCGGCCCAAAAGCAGGCGTTTTCGCATTCCGCTCGGAATTGAACGCATGGATGGAAAGCAACCCCCTGGAGATCACACGTAGTGGCCAGGATCAGAAGACAGAACCTGTCGAAGAGATTGCGGAGCTTCGGGCACCATGGCCCAAATGGAAGGTTCGTTGCGTCGTCTGGGCGATCTGTGCTCTGTTCTTGTTGACGTCCGCCTGGATTGGTGTGGGCCTGGTACGCGATCCGAAGATCCTGGATCTCAGCGAGTTGCGGTTCACGCCGTTCGCAAATAGTCTCCCCATCCAGGTGTGCCCGGCGTGGTCCCCGGACGGCAAGAGCATAGCCTTTTCGACCAGGATGGCGGGGCGTTCGCGCCTGATGGTTCAGGGCTTGGAAAGCTCCGCGCCGATTCCGGTAACCGCGCCCGAAACAACCATCCTGGGCGGGGGAGATCCCGTGTGGTGTCGCTCGCCATTCTGGAGCCCCGACTCCCAATGGCTTTACTTCCTGGGCGGCAAAGGCGGCGTCTACCGCGTGGCGGCTGGCGGCGGGCAGGCGATTCCGGTGCAGCCCAGAGCCGTGGCGGCCAGCATCTCGCCGGACGGCGGAACTCTGGCGATCCTCGCCAACTCCAGTGACACCAGCAAGTTCAAAGTGTGGACTGCCAGTCCCCCCGACGCGTCGCCCCAGCCATACGAACCGGCTCCCTTCGAGGCCAGGGGGTACGCCAACAGACCCCAGCTTGTCTTTAGCCCCGATGGGACTGCAATCCTGTCGATCCTCACGATGGAGGGTGGGAACCAGTACTGGCTTTTGCCTTGGCCGGCGCGCAAACCGCTGGCTTTATTCGCCAAAGCCGGGCGCGCGGTGGGATCGCCGGCCGTCTCGTGGATGCCCGACTCGCGGCATATAGTCTTTTCCGGCAGCGGGGGGCCGCTGGCCATAGCGAATGCCCGCAGCGGGAGGTACTGGCCCCTGGCGGTCCAGGATCGGCCGATGAACAATCCCACGCCTTCCCCAGATGGGTCGCGGGTGGCCTATCAGTCGAGCCTTTCGCACGCCGACGTGATCGCGGTTCCTATCGGCGACGGCCCCATCCGGAACCTGCTAAACAGTTCCGCCTGGGAGCAGATGCCCGCCGCCTCGCCGATTGCTTCTCAAGTCGTCTACGTGACCAACAAGCGGCGTCCCGCGGAAATCTGGCTGAAGAGTCTGGACGAAGGTTGGGACAGGCCGCTGGTTTCGCGCAGCGATCTTCGCGTGGGCGGGGAACCAGCTCAACTCCTTTTTACGCCCGTATTCTCGCCTGACGGCCGCCGGATTGCGTTCGCGGCTCGTTCCCAGGCAGGAGCTGCCTTGTTTACCGTCCTTGCTTCGGGTGGAGTACCGGTTCGCGCAACCGCACCGGTAAAACCTCCGGAGGAATTCTCTCCCACGTGGTCGCCAGACGGCGCCTGGCTGGCGTTCTGTCGCAGGACCCCTGATGGAGCACTCCTGGAAAGAGTGCGCGTCGGCAGCGGGGATCCGGCCTTGGAGATGGTACCGATGTGCGGCTCCACCATGCCCGAATGGTCGCCCTCCGGCGAGTGGATCGCCTTCCCCGACCAGAATTGCCGGGTGAATCTGATCAGCCCCGACGGAATGCGGACAAGGTTTCTCGGCGGCAGTGGAGCGGTGGCATGGTCGCGGGATGGCGAGACCCTCTATCGCATTGACCCGGCTGCGCACACGCTCGTCGCCGTGGACATCGCCACCGGCCGCGAACGGATACTGCGGGATGTGGGCGATCTGATTCCCTACTCCGGCCCCCAACCAGGCTTACGCGCATCCCTTACGTCCGACGGGAAGAGCATCGTATACTCCGTGCTCCGTCCGCGCGAGGAGATCTGGATCATGGAGAACATTCACATTCGGGAGCCCTGGTATGCGTGGCTCCTGTCTCTGGTCCGAAAGTAGTCATCCGGATCCGTCGATAGCAATTCAACACCGGTACTCGCCAACGTGAGACCGGCGAGACATGCTACCCGAGTATCAGAATGGGCGCTCCTCACGAGGAATAGCCGCCCGCTCTGCGGCGTTTCCTGAATTAAGGCGGCGGTTCATCAGGTCAACGCTTACGGAGCGGCGTGAGGTTGTGACCCAACCCTTCGTCACAAACGAACAGAAAGAGGCAGCGGCATCCGGCCTTGCACTGCGTGTCGTCGCTCAGCCCCGGGTCGCTGGCCGGCGCCCGAACCAGTTGCTCGGGCGTATCGCCAGGCACTTTCGGTTTCTTCTGGGCAGTGGGGCTGTTGGTCACTCTTTATATGTTCTATATGTTCCATCAGCCGTTGAGTCGTTCCTGTTAGGCGTTCCGTCGTGCATGGCTTTCACAGTTCCCCGCCTGCCATGTCCATGCGGGCGTCCCACCACTCGGCTTCTTCCGCTTCCGTTTTGACCGTAGGCAGTTTCGGCCGTTCTGCTTTGCTTGGCATATCACAGTACGGATGGAGCCATCACACGATAGCATAGAGATATGCGCAGTTATCGCACGGCCCTTCTCCTTCTTGCCACTCTTACGCCTTTACCCGCCCAGGAAGTGCGTCCCAAGGACGTACGCGAAATCGCCAAGGCCGGCTCCAGCGCCATTCCGCGCCTGCAGGAGTTGCTCAAGAACCCCAGCCTCGACATCCGCATTGAAGCCGTCAAGCAGATCATCGAGATAGGCACGCAGTACAGCCTGGATCCACTGATCCTCGCCACGGGGGATAACGATCCCGAAGTCCAGATCCGGGCTACCGACGGTCTCGTGAACTTCTATCTGCCCGGTTATGTGCAGACCGGCTTCGGCGCCTCGCTGCGGCGCGTCGGCACCGGCATCAAAGGCAAGTTCACCGACACCAACGACCAGGCGGTCGACCCATTCGTCATGGTGCGTCCCGAAGTAGTCTCAGCGCTCGGCAAGCTGGTTCGCGGTGGCGGCGGCATGGACGTGCGGGCCAATGCGGCGCGCGCCCTGGGCATCCTGCGCGGCAAAGCGGCCGTGCCCGATCTCCTCGAAGCCGCCCATTCCAAGGATACCGGCCTGATTTACGAATCGCTGGTGGCGTTACAGAAGATTCGGGACGAGTCGGCGGCGCCGCGCATCACCTTTCTCCTGCACGACCTGGATCAGAAGGTGCAGATCGCCGCCATCGAAACCACCGGCCTGTTGCGCAACAAGGAGGCGGTTCCGAACTTGATCGACGCGCTCAACCGGGCGCGCGACGCCAAAGTGAAGCGCGCCGCGCTCACCGCCATCGCCATGTTGCCGTCCGAGAGCAGCCGCAATCTCTACTCCCAGTACCTGCGGGACAAGGATGACAAGATGCGCGCGGCGGCCGCCGAGGGCTACGCGCGGCTGCGCAACCCCGCCGATCTGCCGATGCTGGAGAAAGCCTGGCAGGAGGAAGGGAAGACCCAGCCGCGTCTCTCGCTGGCCTTCGCCCAGGTGATGCTGGGAAAAACCGAGGTGAGCGAGTTCAGCCCGCTCCAGTATCTGATCAACAACCTGAATTCCGCGGCTTACAAGGGCGAAGCTTCCCCATTCCTGGTGGAACTGGCGCGCGACAACCGGGTTCGCGGCGCGCTCTACCGCCCGCTTCAGGCTGGGACCAAGGATGAAAAGATCGGCCTTGCGGGAGTGCTGGCGCAAAGCGGCGATCAGGCCAGCATACCGGAGTTGCAGAAGCTGGCGCAGGATCCGGACCCCGAGGTGGCCAAGGAAGCCCTGCGGGCGCAACGCACCTTACAGGCCCGATTCTGAAGGGTATGGAGAGAGGTTGTTTTCCCGGGCGGCCCACCGAGGCCGCCCGGTGAGAAACCGACAAGACTACTTCGCCTTCTTCTGCTTCTGCTGGCCGACGCGGACCTTGAAGTGCGCGATCTTGGATTCCTGGAAGGTTTTGTGATCGTGGCGCGCCACGGCGTCCGCCAGGTACTGATCTACGTTGGCGTCCTTGGGCAGGACGGCCATCAGCGTGAAACTGTCGTTGCAGGTCGGGCAGAAGGGCCGAAACCGCTTTACATTGGGAATTGCCATAACTCTAGATATTCTACCAGACCGTGACGGCTAGACCCGGGTTCCCTTCATCCCGGGACATCCGGAACGCTGGTCGCCGGCGGACCCCGCGTTCAACAAAGGTGATCACGCTGAAACGCCGCCAGTGGGCTCCTTGGAAGCCCATAGCTGCGATCAGGCTAATTGACCGAGGTGGCGATTAGCTGATCTCCGTTCAACACTCCGGTAACGCTGGCCTTAATCGGCTTGTTGGATTGGGCGGCCTCGCTCCAACTCTTCTTGTTCTTGAGCGTCTCCTTGGCCCTCTCGTTGCCGACATCGTCGAGTCTCACGATCCGGCCGTCCTTGAGCTTCAGGGCAAATTGGGTCGTGCTAGCCGAAACGGAGCACGATTTCCCCTGTTCGCCGGTTGCCATGCGATTGGCATCCCCGGCCTTGGATTTGGTCGTTTCGGACGAGCCTGAAGCAGCTGCCGCGTCGGATGTGGCGCAAGAAGCGTCCGCCAACATTCCCGAGTAACTCTGGGTTTTCATTTCAGGCATCTTCATTTCAGACTTTTGCCCGCTGTTCTGCGTCTGCGCGCTCTTGTTTTCCTTGGCCTGAGTGCCCGCCGGTGGATCCTGGGCGAAGGCGAAAGACGCAAGAAGCGTCATCGCCGCGATATACAGTGTTGGTTTCATGAGGGACCTCTCTCCTAAGGTTTTCCTGGTCAGCTTTGGCGCAGTCCCAGGACCGGAGTAATCAGCGCCTTGGTAACCACTGTGATTTCGAGCACGGTGTTTGGCAGTACCGCAACCGGCCGGCGGGCCGCCGTAAGATTGGAGTATGCTCTCGAGAATCGCTCCGCTCCTCGCTGTACTGGCCCTTCCGTTGGCGATGAAGGCGGCCGGCGACGCACCGTTGGACCGGGCCACCCTACGAGGCCTCCATACGGTCGGCGTCGTCGTTGACCCGCTGGATCCGGAACTGATCAGGCAAGGAGTGACAGAAGATATCCTGAAAACGCGGATCGAGGGACGTTTACGCGATGGGGGTATCGCCGTCGACAAATCAGCCACTGAATTCGTCGGGCTCCGGGTTATGCACGTGCGCGCCTCTCGGGGGCCCTACGCGCTTTGCCTCTCGATTGGTGTGTATCAACCCGTTCTGTTGGTTCGCGACAAGGCCGTCAAAACCGCGACGGAGACGTGGGCGGTCGAAACCGTTCTGATGGCCGATCCAAGGGTGGTGGGCCGGGAATCTTTACATAGTGTGGACGAACTTGCTACCCGGTTGGTGGAGGCCTACCGCCAGGCTAATCCCAAATGAAGGCTCCGCTCCGACGGCGCCTGACCGGTTCAGATCCCTTCCAGCGTTTCCGGAGTGGCCGCGGGAACAGGAAGCTCATCGGGACCGAGCACGCGCGCGCCCGCCCAACCGGCTTCACCGAACAGCCGTGGCGAAGGCGTGAAGACGATCTGATAGCTGGTTTCATCCAGCGGGGGTTCCGGGTTGTTGACGGCCTGTGGGTAAACCAAAGCCAGGTACCGGAGAATGGTGTAGATATCGCCGTCCTCCGGCTGGCGGAAATCGAAGCCCTGCGACCGGAAATGAATGGAAACTCCCCGGTTGGAGAGGCGCCACGCGAGGAATGCGCAGCAATCGATGGCATGCTCGAACCAGGCATCCAGTGCGGGCGGGATGTGGCGGTCCAGGAAGATCTCGACGGTCTGTTCCTGTTCGCGCGCAAACTCGCGGACCTGCAGGCTGCCCACGTGCGCGGAGGCTTTCCAATCCACGTGGCGGGAGCTTTCAAACGCTTCGTACGGCCGGATGCGGTAAAAGTCCCGGCCCAGGCCGCGGTAGTGCGTTTCGATTTCACCGGCGATCCCCAGCAGCAGATCCTCGAAGCCGGGGTGGGGATCGATGGAGGGATAGACGGTCATTTCGCGGCGTAGGGTGACGCGCGCCGACTTCTCCAGAAAACCGAAGGGAAACGACGTGGAGAAGGCGAAACTGTTCTGGCGATACGCGCCGCGCCGCGGAAACCGCACTTCCACGGTCTCCTCCACCGTGGCGCCCGCGGCGATCAAGGGAAAGTACACTCCCGATTTCAACGTGGGACTGGCCGGATCGCGGACGCCCTCCACCCGGATGGAAAACGATGGCATGAGCCATTTCTGATTGCGCACGAAAAGCTTGCCGGGGACGCTGCGGCCCGCGGGGACGTGTTCCGGCACCAGGAAGTCCAGTTCCATCGCGGCCAGGCACAGCCGGCTCACCAGACCCGAGACCAGCAGCGTGGCCAGCATGGTGGCGACGATGAGAAATAGCAGGTTGTTGGCGGAAACAATGGCGCCCAACCCGACCACCAGGATGGCCAGAGTGAAGAGCATGCCGCCGCGCGTGATCTTGTAGCGGACGCGCCGCGCCAGGACGCCACGGAGATGTTC
The DNA here is from genome assembly GCA_020073365.1 of Terriglobia bacterium. Lineage (GTDB taxonomy): Bacteria > Acidobacteriota > Terriglobia > Bryobacterales > Bryobacteraceae > JAIQFL01. Next base: position 59,546 of record JAIQFL010000015.1, read on the forward strand.
CCAATGTTTGCGCACGAACCGTCTTGATTGTGCCACAGG
>JAIQFL010000372.1 GCA_020073365.1 Terriglobia bacterium
GAAACAGTGAGTATCTGTATGTTTCCGAGCGCCCACCGCTCCGGCGCTTAAGTCCCAGAACTCGTCAATGACCCAATTCGCGTGAGCTTGTAAGAGGATGCGAGTTGTTCAGACGGCCGCGCAAATCGGCACGATATTAACGATAATTATTGAACAGCATTACTTCCACAACTCCTTTGATTTGTGTATTGTGACACCGTGTTACAAGCTGTGCTATAGGAGTTCTGAGACTAAAAAACAACAAAACCGCTCTTTCAAATAGCGGTTTGATCTCCAACTGGCTGATTGTTAATAGTATAACGTCCTTTATTATATTATACGCTATATGGGGAACCTGTCAAAGTGACATCCGGATGGACTGGCTTTTGCTAAACTGGTTCAACTCTGGGCAGTTGGCCAGTCCTCGCCTAAACACACTAACTGATACGCCCAACAGATCCGAAATCCCAGTCGCTTGACTGATCTTGTGAACCTCTATATGATCTGAATATCTTTAAAGAAAGCCGTTTATGATGACATACACATTGTTCCTTAGCGCACTGATAACCGCCATAATGGTTACTATCGGCAGTCTGTCGCTCTTTGGCCAGCAGTCACCAACTACAGTCCAGCGCTATGCGTCTCAGAATATGCCAGCCACGTCCACCATATCTTCCGGGTCGGATGTGAAAATGGTCGGCACGATACAAGCAATCAAGAATGAAGAAGGCTATGACGGGTGGTTCAGCATAGAGGTCAATAATGTGTGGATTATTGTTGGCGGTGGCGAGCCGGCACCGAATGCTCAAAACGGTTCCGTCATCGGTCTCGACCTGAACGACATTCAGAGGAGCGTTGGAAAAAAAGTTGAGGTATTTGCCGCCAAAATCGGGCCGCAATACAGTGGCCTCACCATCCTCGGCGACAGTAGGTATTACGTTAAGGCAATTCCATAACTCACTTCTTTGGTTTACTCACCCAAGAATATCTGGAAGGCGTCCAGATACCGGTGGCGAGTTACAACATGCTGGCACTGCCCCATACTCAGAGCAACAAGATCCGATTATTACGACCACAACTATTCACTGTTTAGACTATCTAAAGCATTAGAGTGTTTTTGGGCTACCTATTTTACTCGACCGCTTCTGCGGTAACGTACTATCAGAAGCACGCCGGCTATTCCAAGCATTACGCCACTGCTTGGTTCGGGTACAGAGGTTGGAAGGAAGCTTGTTTGTGTAGTTGAGCCGTCGAGATTCACGTCTACTGTAAGCGCAAAACCGTTAACTGTATCAGTCGTCAGTGCCGACTTTGTTCCTGCAGCATCAGAGAACATACTGAAGGCAAATGTGCTCCCAGAAGTGGAAACCCCGTCAGGCGAACTCAAAGCAGGGCCGTAAAGGCTGACCTGGAAGGACAGAGTTGAGCCGAATGTGAATCCTTCGAAATAGTCGTTAAAGCCACTGCCGTTGTCAAAGGTCAGAGTTCCTGGTAGCGTGCCACTGATATCACCCGTCAGTGTGGGACTGCCCGCAAGCGAGCCGTCGCTGGCAAAGTTCAGGATCTGGAGCGATGCCGACTGGGACACCAGCGGGCCGGGGTTGAAGTTGAAATCCAGCGCCCCCGCTGTGCCGGCAATAGGGGAGGTGGTGACCGTCACACTATAAGTGATTGGTCCGGCCGATGCCAAGCACGCCAGCCAAGACAGGACCAGCGTGGAAAACACGAGTTGATTATGTGGATATGACATGATAGTTAAAGCTCCTAGAGTAGACTATGGGGATGAAGTTGATATTTGCACTTGACGGATTCTTTGAACTGGAGAGACACAGTGGTTGATTGGCCAGCCCCAAGGCTCGCGACACATGGAACACTCGCATATGGCCATCCCCCAAAACGTGCTCGTGGCATTACTCAACATCGACGATTGCCTCCGGTCAAGCTCTCTCTTTTTGTCCCCAATAAATCCCTTTGGCTGTCCATTTTGCAACAGAGTGGGCGGTGTTCCAATCAATCCAGATTTCCAGTATGTGGCAGACTCCGTCCTGTTCTCAAGGTGTAACGAGAGTCCCCGAGTACACCACCGGAGTGAAAACGATCCGCACGTTCGATGGATCGCTGAACTGAACGCTTACCGTTGCCGACTGCCCTGGCTGCAGTATCGAAATGCCTGTAAAGGGCAAATAGGGGTTACCGCCGGAGGTACCCGCGGCATTCACCAAAGTCACACCGGCAGGCAGCGCCGTGAATACTACAGACAATGGTCCGGTCACCGTGCTGCCACTCGTATTTGTGATCGTCACCGTGCCATTGAACGTCTGATTGGAGCGGCTGTACGCCAGCCCGGAAGCCGTCACGGTTATGCCCGTCTGGACAACAGGGGGAGCTGTGAGAACCTGGAAACCGCTCAGTAGCGTGGCTGTTTCCCCGCCCGTCGTCATCAGGACGTCGCTGAAGCCCAACCCCGCGGTGGTGGCGATGTTGATCGTCGCTGATGCGCTGGTCGTGGAATTCACCGTGAGGCTCGTTACCGTGATTCCAGGGTTGCTGAAATTTAATACCGAAGTTCCCGCTGCAAAATGCGTGTTCTGACCAGTGATCGTAATCGGCAGTCCGGTTTGGCCTTTCGTCCCGGTGTTCGGAGCCACGCTGTTTAGCTCAGCTATCGCTGACAGGGGCGATGCCACGAGGAAAGAGCCGTTCGAGGTGTCCGTGGCCGTCTCCACACCCGTCGTTACCGACACGTGCCGGTAACCCACTGTCGCCGCTGGGCTGATCGTGACCGATGCGGACACTGCCGTTGGGCTCGTGACCGTCAGCGAGTTCACCGCCACGCCGGAGCCGAAACTAGCTGTTGAGGTCCCCGAGGCGAAATGGCTTTTCGTCGCCGAAATCTGTACGGTCAGAGTCTGGCCTTGGCTTCCGACTCCCGGAGTCGTTCCCGTAAGTGTAGCCGAAGCGGGCGGCGCCACGATTTGCAACGCTCCCGTTCCTGTCGCGGTCTCGGTCACACTGCCGCCCAAGTTCGTTGTGACCGTTATGTTGCGGTAGCCAGTAGCCGCAGCCGGATCGACGGTGATCGACGCCTGGATCTGGGTCGCGCTCAATACAGACGTCGAGTTCACCGTAACGCCGCTTCCCGAGAAGCTCACTACGCTCGCGCTGGTAAAATTGGTGTTGGAGCCGGTGATGGTCAGGATCGTCGTTGCGCCTTGGTAGAGGGTGGACGGAGACACCAATCCGATCGCTGCGACCACACTTGAGTTCGCGATGTTCGTCGCCGTGTTCGTGTACAGCGTGGAATTCCCGGACTTGATATCGGTATTTACCGTGAAGATCCCGCCGGAGCTAAGGGCTTCGTCCGAGAAGGTCGCAAGCGAGGATACATTCCCTAGCGGCGCGGAGTGCTCATATTCTTCCGCAACGCTGGAACCCGCGACTAGCGGCGTAAGCACAGAAGACGTTACGCTGCCCGAACACGTACCGGAAAGCAGTACCGAGAGGCGCAGCCCTTTCGAGCGGTAGTATGTGTCTACAGTAGCCCGGCTCGGCCCGTCGTAGTCCGAGTCCGCGTCGGTGAACAGAATGGCCACCCCGTTGTTCTTCAATAGCCGGCCGGCGGTTAACAGCGCATTGTTCGAAGGCTCCGGGCAATCCCCCCCTCCTGAGGCGAATTGCGCTGCCACCACCCTCTGAAGAGTGGCTGGATTGTTGCTTATCACCTGCACGCTAGCCGTATCCACGAAGGGCACAACCGCTACCGTTGGGAACGGCTTCCCGAGCGCCCCAAGCACTGTCTGCGTGAAGCTGATGAATAACGATAGCGCCGTCCGCACCGCTGCGATTTCATTCGACATGCTGCCGGTGTTGTCGATTACTAACGCCAAGTCTACGCCGCCCACCTGGAAGTTAATTGCGCTTGCGCTCCCACCCGCTGTCGCCGATACATTCGTGGCTCCGCTGGTAGGCGGCGCCGTGTTCGCAGGAACCCCGTTGTAATCCGCTCCGCATGTCGTCGGGTAATATGAGGTCGGAAAGTCGTTCTCGGCTTTGATCGGCACGGACATATTCGTAGTAAACCGGTCGATCGTGAAATCGTTGGCCCCCAAACCTTCGATCAACACCCGGTAACTGCCCGGCGGAACGCCGTTGATCGTGTACGTCCCCGTGGTGTTTCCGTCAAACCCGGTGAACCGCCCGAGTTGGATGTTGGTGTTCGCAGTGTTCACGATCCTCACGCTCGCGCCGGTCACCGCCGCATTCGTCGAGCACCTCGTGATGGTTCCCGTGATCGATCCCAGCGTGGTGCTGTACGTCGCCGCAGGGTACAACTCCGAGATCGCCGCGATGTCGTCAGGCTCGGGCGTGCGTTCCGCGGTTCCTGTGTCCGAAAACGGGTGCATCGTCGGGACCTTTGTCACACTGATCGGGTCCAGCACGTCGCCGCCGGGCGCCACAGCGCCGAACTCGCCGACCAACGAAGCGCTGTTGTACATCGCCACCGCCGAATGCGCCAACCCCTGAAAATGCCCGAGTTCATGCGTCAGCACCGCCTGCAGATCAAATGCCGAGTTACCCGTCCCATTGATCAGCACATACCCACTGTCGATCACCGCCGCTCCGGACACCAGGGTCTTGTGGGTCGGCGTGTAGCCGTTGATTGTGTATGTGATGCCGTCGTGCACGGTGATCAAGGCGATGCCCGCCGCCGCGAACGCCGATCCGTCCTGGTCATAGACCACCTCACCCTTGCCGTCCCCGACCACACCCCATGTCGTTCCGAAGCTGCCGACAGCGTTGTTATATTTCACGCCGGCCGCCACGGCCGTGACCGTCCCCAAGGGGGACTTGGCTGTGCTGATGTTTTTCCACGCGTTCACCGATGCTGCTACTGTCGCGGTGATGTCTGTCGCGCCCGTGCTGCTTCCAACCGTGAAGTTGGCCGTCGTGGTCCACTTTGTTGGCACGTATATACTGCCGTTTTTCATGTAAAAAAGGTGGTAACAGAAAGCCGGCACGGCAAGCATGAACAGGCCCGCCGCTGCGGAAACACATCGAACGCTCATGCGGACTCCAATTCTACAGTTTGTCAAGGTTGTTTACTCGCATACTCTAAGGAATAGAGAAAATCCTCCAATGGCGCCATTCCTAGAGTTCTGCCGCTATAGGGCCGGTGGTCGCGCGCGTGATAGAACGGCAGTCCGTTCGGGGTCGGGACCACCACTTCAACACCATCCCGCAGCCGCACTGCATAAAGCGCCTGCGGAATGATCGTCGGGAAGCCTTCAGCGTTATTGGCGCCCAGGAACAGAATGAACCGGTCCCCGCGCGTAAAGTCCAGCGTTATGGGTTTGGACACTTCTTCATTATCGATTCGCCCACCCAACAAACGCAGACGGATCTCTGTCTGCGCCGATCCCTTGATCGCCCGCAGCACCTTAAACATCGTGTAAGTGAAGATATTCCGGCCGATTCCCCGGCTGACCTCGCTTCCCAACGACTCCACATACACGACGCGCGTCGCGGCGCGCAGCGCCCGCAGCGTGGTTAAGGGCGGCACGTCCAGAGAATCATCGATGAATCCACGCTCAGATGGATTCTGTACAGCCGGCGACTGCCCCGCCTGTCCTTGGTCCCCCTGGGCGCCAAGCGAAACCGCCCCCGCCAGGCAGACGCTAAACAACAGAAACAAGTTCTTTCCCATCGTGCCTCTCCTTCTGTCGGCTCCGATCAGATCACGACTCCAACAAGAGTATAGTATCGTCAGACCCGCCATACGGACCCTGCCTGGTGAGCGTAAGCATGTTGGCGCATATTAAGTATGGCTCGCAAGGACGGCTCCTTTAAATACAGAGATGAGGCGACTGTAACTGGGGTTAGGGGAATGGTCAAGTACCAAAACTGAATCTTTCAGCTCTAAAAGTCCCAATTGTGCAGGCTCGTCATTCAATTGGGTGGTACTTTAGTACGGACCTGAAAGTTAGCGTCGGTTATAAGTGAGCCAAAATTCAAAGAAAGGAACGCACCCTGGGTAGCCCTAGGAAGAATTTGACGTAACTTACGTCCCCTTTCTTCACTAGGGTTATGGCCGGTGAAGATTACGGTAAGCCAGGAATGTGAGTGGCTAATGTAGCAAAAGTCCAATGCTTTTCAAGAAGTCTTGATACCGTGGGTCAGCGCGTAATGGTCCGAACAGGGGCCACGCCTTCAACCAGGTGAGGAAGATCGCCCGTTCTTGGCGGGCCTGGTCAAGCCACCAGAAAGCCTCGTCAAGCGCGCCAAGCGCACCAGAGATTGCGGCTACGTCCGAAGCGGCTACGTACTCTTTTACGCGCCTGTCGATTAGCTGCTTGAGGAGTCTTTGCGCTTCCTCCCGTTCGCCTATGGCCGCGCGGGCAAAGGCTAAACTTGCCAACACCGAGGGCATTTGACCGGACAGCTCCACAGCAGACTGGAGCTCAAGAATCGCCCGGTCTGGCTGCCCCATCTGGAGCAGGATTAGGCCGAGATGCCAGTGGGTTAAAAAAAAGGTGGGAGCTTCATCAATCATGTGGATGAGCAAGTTGAGCGCCCTGTCGTGTTCCCCGGCAACATGTAGAATCTTGGCAACGTGTGAATTGGTGACCAGCGAAGTGGACGTTTCACTCGCTTGTGCCCGGCGGCATTGGAGAATGGCCTCGCTATTGCGTCCAACAGCCACAAGGTAGGATGCATACCAGCAGTAGGCGGAAGTGGAACGCCGATCCAAGGCTATCGCCAGTTCGAATTCGACCTCAGCCTCGTCCCAATTCCAGTCGTAAGCACATGCGATGAAACCACGAACGGCGTGCGCGGTCGGGTTGTCCTCATCGAGGCTCAAAGCGGCATCAACGTGCCGTTTGGCCAGGGGCATTACTTCGTGGGGCGCCTGGCCGGATAGTGACAAGAAAGCATAACACTCGGCCAGGGCGGCATGGGCGTCAGCAAAGGTGTCCTCTTCTTCAAGAGCCTGCTCAAGGTAGGCGATAGCGCTCCGCAGAGCTTTTGGCGTCCGTCTGCCCCACAGACGCCGCGCCTCTATGTACAGGTCCCAAGCCTTCTCACTCCGTGGCCGAATGGTGTCGATGGTGCGGTTCCTCCGGAACCGTGGCGTGTAGCAGCCCACGGCAAGCAGAAATAGAACAGAATCATTGTTTCCGTCTCTGTAGTAGTACTCGCGAAGTTTTTCGCGAAGGCGCTGGAATGCCATTCGAACGGAGGCGTCTGACTTGGTGTTGTACGTTTCTTTGCCCAGGACCTTTAGGGCAATTGCCCGCTCCGTTATAGCTTCCGCTCTGCCGGCCAAAGTGTTCTTCACGATGTAGTCAAGAAGTTGGGCCGAGAGGCCTGAAAAACCCGGACTATTCAGAATCCGTACGAGCTGCTTGTGCACGTCGTCTGCCGAGATACCGGAAGGCAAAGAGTCGAGTGCCTTGGACAATATAGTATTCCCCGTTAAGAAGCGCAAACGGCCCGCAAAAAGAGCCAAAAAACATTTGGCTGGCGGCGGAACCGCTCACTTTTAGCCCCTCGTTGTTTGTGCACCGATCGAGCCAAAATCCGGGCTTTTCTCTTCTTTGACTCTTTAGTTCTTTTGATTTCAGGCACTTGTGGTCATTCAGAGTGTAACTTACGTTTCGTATTCATTACAGTCGTATTATCATTCTGCCCAGGAGGTTGACGTTCGGCTTTGAGTGTTCTCCGCCGCGAATAGAGGATTAGACCCTCAGGGCCGCTTTCCAAAAAATGCTCAGTCATGACTTTTGGCTTGACGTCAGGAAGGACGTGGGACGGCGCCATGTCTAACACTTTTCCATACCGTGTGCAGCTTGTCGTTTCTGGCAAGTTTTTCGTCCTGTTTTTGATCGCCCTTTCCCTTCTCGGTGGCGGCTACTACTGGTATCGCCAACAGCAGGAGGCCCAAGAACGGCAGCGGCTAACCCAGGAGCGCTTCAAAGCCCCGCCCTACTTCGTAAACCGTGGTGCCACGATAATTCGAAACTGCGGGCGGTGCCTTGGTCTTGGCAAGCTGAAGCCCCAGCCCGATTGGAAGATCGGCCTTCCCACAGAAATTGCTGCCACCGAGCAGCGCTGGTTTTTGGCCGTGGAAGATCCGCCGATGCCTGTGACCATCTCGGGTGTGCTCATGCTGCCCGTCCACCCGGCCTACCGTGACGACCCGTCCTTTGGTTTTGACCAGAACCGCGTGGTGTTGGTGCTCTATCAGGATCTGCAAAGAAAGCCCTGGATTGAGAAGCCCCAGCCCCCTCCCGTGGACCCACAGCCTCCCCAGTCTCAACCCCCGCCGCCCGAGCCTGTGGAGGCCACCGAATCCGCCGACCGGGACGTTGCTCCTCAAGCCGCCCCCACAAGGGCGCCAGCACAGTCGCCCTTTGTCGGCGAATGGAAAAATATAGACTCGACCACCACAAGCCTGACTAGGCTACTGATCACGAGCGACGGGGACAAACTTCTGGTCCACCCTTGGGCCAAGTGCCTTCCCGTTGAGTGCGACTGGGGAACGGCCGCCGTTGAACCAGCAGGCAAATACTTCCTCATCCTCTGGGATCACAAGGATGCCTACCACCGCCAGGAAGTTTTTTTGGAGGATGACGGTCGGCTGAGGGTCTCGGTACAAACGCGCTACATCGACAAATCCAACCATGTGGACACGGAGATTGTCTCGTATTTCACGCGCTCTACCGTTACCCCATAAAGCTTATGGCCCTTTCAGCTCCAATCATAATGATTATCGGCGGCTCTGGTCTCCTGCTGGCCGCCGTAAAGTCGCTATTCCAACAAAGGAGAATTGTCGAAGTGGTCCCCTACTCCAAATCCATCACCACCATTGAACTGCCCGCCAAATGGGATGACAACGAAGTCACGCGCCTGCTCCAGCGCTACCAGGACCAGCCGGCCGTGCTGGCCCACGCGGTCTCGTCCATCAAGACCCGCCTGGTCATGAACCAGGACTTAAGGACCGCCAAAAAGAGGCTGCAACTCATTGCCTCGGTCATTGAACTGTTTAAGCTCAACCAGGCCCTGCAAAGTATTCTCTATGACATCCACCTGGCCGAGAAAGACTTTGAGATCCGCCAGGTCGAAGCCGACACCCGTCTGGAGGACGCTCATTCCCGCCGCAAATCCGAACACCGGCTCAGGGACCTCAGAGCCCAACGCGACGAGTTGCAGCTACAAAAGGAGATCGGCCAACTGAGGCGCGACACCGAATCAATTGACCGCCCTGTAAGGCAAGAGCCGCAGCTCACGGCCGAGCAGCAAAGGGCCAAGCGCCATGCCGCTTCAGAAGCCCGTCTGGACAACCTCAAACAACAAAAACAGGAGGCTCTTAAAATCGCAGACCCGGATGAACGCGTCCAGAAGGTCAATGCCATTGACGACGAAATCCAGCGCGAGCTCCAAGGCGAGTGGAGAAACAGCCTGTGAGCAGCCGTCCCCTGCTCCTGGGCTATGACGCTAAGAAGCGTCGGGTTCGGCTTGATTCTGATGACCGCAAGACCCACATGCACGTCCTGGGGTCAAGCGGATCGGGCAAATCCAGGTTTCTTGAATGGATGATCCGCGGCGATTTGAGGAACCGCCAGGGGTTCTGCCTGATTGATCCTCATGGCGAGCTTTACGATGCGACCGTGGCCTACTGCGCCCGGCACGTGCTGGACCGCGACGTGATTTTACTGAACCTCTCGGACCCCAAGGCAGTGGTCGGCTTCAACCCCTTCCAGCGCTCGCCGGGCAGCGATGTGTCCGTGCAGGTGGAGCGGCGCATCACCGCCACCATGCACGCCTGGGGAGTCGAGAATACGGATGAGACGCCCACCCTGGCCCGCACCTTGCGGCTCATCTACACAGTCATGATGGAACAAGACTTAGGCTTGCCGCAGGCTGAGCATCTGCTTAACTTCGGAGCCAAGAATATTCGTAGCTTTCTCATTGAGCGGGTCGAGAGTGCGCTCATCAGACGCGAGTGGCTGGAACTCCAGGAGCTTAGGCCCAAAGACTGGCGGGACGAGATCCTTTCGGCCAAGAACCGAATGTTCAAACTGCTGACTTCGGTGGCCCTAAAGCGCTTCATGGGACTGCCCAACTTTTCCATCAGCCTGTCCGAGGTCATGGACCAGGGCAAGGTGCTACTGGTCAACCTCAAGCAAAGCGAGCACCTGTCCTACGAAGCCGCCCGCACTTTTGGGGCGCTGCTGGTGAACGGGTTTTTTGAAAGCGCCATTCAGCGCCGCTCCCAGCCCGGCCGCGATCCCCGGCCCTATTATTTATATTTAGACGAATTCCAAAACTTCGTCTCGCTGGACATCGCGCGCATGCTGGCCGAGGTCAGGAAGTTCGGCCTGTTTTTGGTGCTTGCCCACCAATACTTTGAACAGCTCGATGAGGACATCACCGCCGCCGCCTTGAACAATTGCCAGATCAAGGCTGTGTTTGGGGGCCTGTCAGCGGACAATTCCCGCAAGATGGCGCAGGAACTGTTCATTGGTAAGCTCGATCCCAAAAAGGTTAAGGTCTGTGTCTACCAGACCAAGTTCTGGCCGGAGTACCGCCGCGACAAAGTCTACGGCAAGAGCAATAGCACAGCCAACAGCTCCGGCTCAACCGAAACCACCAACACGGCCGCCTTTAGCGGCTCCACCACCGGGCAAAGCTTTTACACGCCCGACAGTTGGTTTGGTACGTCCGTGCCCGGCACGAGCAGCGAGCTATCGAGCTCCGGCTCCACGACCACCAGCGGCTCCGCCTCCAGCAACAGCGAGTCGTACGCAACCAGCGAATCCGAAGTCGATATCCCGATTTTCTTCCCTGTCCCCTTCCAGGAGCTCTCCAGCATCCAATACTACAGCGTGGAGGAGCAGTTGACCGAACTGGCCGCGGCTCTCAAACTCCAATTCCAGCGG
>JAIQFL010000373.1 GCA_020073365.1 Terriglobia bacterium
ACCCCGTCCATGCGGCCATCACCTATATCCAGAGTCATAGCGGTGACGCCGATCGTATGAACTACGCCCGGGCGCGCCGACTTGGCTTGGCGCTTGGTAGTGGCAACGTCGAGGCCACCTGCAAGAGTCTCTTCGAAACCCGTATGAAGCGCTGCGGCGCACGGTGGAAGGAGGAGACGGGTCAGCACATCGTACAGCTACGAGCCCTCCTCCTAAGTGATCGATGGGGGCCGGCCTTATGCCGAGTACCGGATTATGCCGAGGAAATTCACCGCAGCCGCAGACGGACGGTATCGGGAGCGCTACGATCTCGGCCTAATCCGCCGGACGGAACCCGATGTGAATGTCGCCAATTGCGACCTCCAACTCGACCGCCCTGCCCCTGGCGGTGTTCCGGACCCCTCAAATGTCCGCCAGTTTGGGTCTGGCCATCTTGGAAACTGCGGAAATACTCGGTGCTTCTCGCTCTGAGTTCCTGCCGAATTATGTCGTGCAAACAAAGCCTGCAAGGGCCGTCCCTGTAGCTCCAAAGCGATTGGCTCGGCTTTTACTCGGCATAATCCGGAACTCGGCATAATGCAGAGCATTTTTAGTCCAAGGCCGGTTAATTTATGTAATTCGGCCACAATCTGGCCGCAACACCAGCCGGCCATCACTTAAAGAGCCCTGCGGCGCCTCGATCGAGATTCGACTCAGATCGGGTCTCGATAGTGGCGCACCCGGACCGCCGCGGCGAGGAATGCCGCCGCGATTGCCAGGCCGATCCACAGACCGGGGCTCATCAGGAACGCACCCGGACTGAAGTGCATCAACGGATCCATCGACAGATAACCCGTCATGAACTCCTCGGAGCCTCCCCCGCCACCAAGCATGCGGGTAGCCACCATCGTGCCGAAATGCCAGGTGTTGAACGCAATCTTTTCGGCCACCGCCACCGCCAGCAGCGGCAGGCCGGCCCATAAGAACGGCGCGCGCCGTGCCCACGCCGACACCAGCAGCAGCCAACCATAGATAGGCGCGTACCAGAGGCCATGAACAGTCAGGAAGTGATAGAGCAGCATCAGCCACTTCTCGAACAGCGACGCGTGGGTCCATATCGGCGCGGCACTCAGGCCGTTCCCCAGCAGCACTGCGCTGCTCACCAGCAGCATGATCCACTGCACCATCGCGGTGATCGCGAACGTGACCAGCGGGAGGATCACCACCGGAGTGATCGCCTTCGAGAGCACGGTCGTGAGATCGGAAACCGGCAGCGACTTCCAGAACAGTATGCTGCGATCCCGACGTTCCCCGTAAAGCGCGTCCAGACTGTAGAACACCCCAACGGCAAGAGTGGTCAGCATCATCAGACCCGCGGCGATCAGGTACGGCTGCGCGATCAGGTTGTGCTGCTGCATGGGGCTGAGCGCTGACGCGGCGCGGATCTTGCCGGGCAAGCTGATAGTGCTGATCAGGAACCCGACAAGAATCAGGGCCGCGACGGCCAGCGGCGCGAGATAGATAGATCGGTTCTCCCACAACTCGCGTCGCACGGCCCAGTACAGGCGCCGCGTCGCCGGGATGGCCGCGTCCGCGTTCGATTCGGGATTCATCGAGCCGTTCCTCGTGCCTGGCCGGTCTGATTGCCCATCACGGCAACAAACAAGTCGGCGATGCTCGGTGTGCGCACGTCGCCCAGTCCGGCCAGTTGCTGCCGGTCCACAACATCGAACAGCAGGATGCTGCGCCCGAACATCGGGCGCTCGTGAATCGGCTGCAGCGCCCGCGCTGCCGCGATCTTCTCGGGATTCACCAGCACTTCAAGATAGCGCGACTCCAATTCCTCCATGCTGCAATCGAACACGATGCGGCCACGGTCGATGAACATGATATCGGTGAAGACGTTCTGGACCTCCTCCACTTGGTGGGTCGCCACGACAATGGTGCGCCTGCGATCGAAGTAGTCTTTCAGCAGTGAATCGTAGAACCGCTTGCGATACAGGATGTCGAGGCCCAGCGTCGGCTCGTCCAGCACCAGCAATTTCGCGTCAATGGCCATGATCAGGGCCAGGTGGAGTTGCGTGACCATACCCTTCGACAACTCCCTGACGCTGCTGGTGCGCCTGATAGTGGTGTTGGCAAGAAAGCCTTCCGCCTTGGAGCGATCGAATCGGGGATGCACCCCGGCGACGTAGTCGAGCAGTTGCGAAACCCGCGCCCAGCGCGGCAGCACGGCGACATCGGTAATGAAGCAGACATCACGCATGAGGTGATCGCGCTCGCTCGAGGGGTCGCGCCCGAGCACAAGCATCTCTCCCCGATAAGAGGTGAGGCCGAGAATCGCGTTGAGCGCGGTGGTCTTGCCTGCGCCGTTGGGACCGATGAGTCCGAGGATGCGCCCCTCTTCCACACGCAGATCGATGCCGTCCAGCGCCATCGTTGTCCCGAAGGCTTTGCGCAGGCCGTGGGCTTCTATGCACGCCATGTTTTCACCCCTTCCTTTCGGGGGACTTCGACTCGGCGGGTTCCGCCCGTGCCGTATCCGAAGACGGCCGGCGGGTTGCGCCAGTCAGGAGGTCGTCCGCCTTCAGGCCGAGCCGCTGAATGGTTGCGAAGATCCTGGGCCAATCTTCGCTCAGAAATTTCTGCCGTTCGCCCTCTAGCAGCAGGCCGCGCGCGCCGGCATTGATGAACATACCGAGGCCCCGTCGCGTCTCCACGAGCCCCTCGTCCACAAGTTGCTGGTAGCCCTTCAGGACGGTGAGCGGATTCACCCGATACTCGGCCGCGACGTTGCGCACGGAGGGCAACGGATCGCCCTCCTTGAGCACCCCGTCGAGTATCATCGCGACCACACGGTCGCGAAGTTGGCGGTAAATCGGTTGAGTGTCGTTCCACTCACGGTCCATCAGGTTGTCCGGAAAGCCTTACTCGCCGGGCGCACCGTTCGCCTCTTTTGTCCGCTCTAGATCGAAACGCACGCGTACCGGATTATCCCCGGGCATCATGAAAGTCCACTCTTCGATGTGATGGTTCTCATCGACGAACGTGAACACCGCATGATGCATGTGTCCGGGCTTCACGTTACCGGAGATATCGAGAAAATCGAATTCGACGGTCTTTCCGTCGGCCGACATCTTCCCAACCATGCGAGGCCGGTTGTCCGCGTCGCAGTAATGCGTCAGCAGCAGGCGATCCGCGTCCACCACCAGCATCGTGATCGGATTGTCGGGTATGCTTTCGATCTTCAGGTCGTGCATGAGCGTGTGACCCCTCGACGCCACCCGAAAGGTCACATGTGCGCTCTTGCCGTCCAATGCGGGTACCGGAGGGACAACCTTCGGGTGGCCTTCCCAGGAACCTGCCAGAGTTTTCAGTTTGTCGAAAGACTTTTGCGCGTCGGACGGCACCGCTTTGTCAACGGACTCTTGCGCGCCGGACTTCTGCGGTTGGGACTCGTGCGCGTGGGACTGCGCGGAAACGAAGGGAGACATCAGCACAACGAATAGCGAAAAACCAAGGGATCTCACGTTTCACTCTCCTTACGAAATTCTTTTGTTCTTTGCTCTTGGGCTATGGCTTTTCGCCGGCGTAGATCAGCCAGCCCATGTACTGATATAGTTAACTACAACACAATACAACCTGTCAAGTCTTTCCGCTTCCTGGCCCGCCGCAATCCGCATGGACAACGGCTCTCATGCCGGTTCGCCGCAAACAGGGCATTGCACGGATTGGGGCGTTCAGCCCGCCCGGCGAACCGCCAAATCCTGGTTCGTCACTTGAGGGCTCCGGTAAACGCGCGCCGGTCCAAGTTCCGCTTGCGCGTGATCCGCCCGGGACTGATGGTCACATCTGCGGGTCCACTATACGTCAAGATGGTCCCGAGGGCGGGCGCGTTGTCGCGGGCCTTCGGCGCGCCGCGCCAATCATTCCGGCAAAACGAGAGCTTCCCGGCAGTGCGGCAGCGCAGCTCTTGCTACGCGGCGGTCGACCCTATGTAAAATTGATTCGTCAGAATCACAGGCACTTCAAGCGTCCGGCTCCGATAACGATTCACTCTATGTCAGCAACCAATTGATTCTATTCGACTTCTAGCCGGACAGCAGTGAAACCAAGTATTGCACGCGCCCCCCTGCCCATGCTCTCGGAGGGGTCAGTGTGTCCCGTGCGCCAACTCGCCCAACACGCACAGATTGAGGCGCTCGACGAGCGGTGTTCGTCAATTGATTGAGGAGTTCCAGAGGATTTCTCGTCAGGAACACAATGGCGAGAACTGGACCGTTTCGCCGGTGCCGTCGTCCGGATCAGATCCGGTTTCCGGGTGAAATGAGATGGCTATAAGTACTGGGACTCTCTACCGAGTTTGACTGGTACTCTCAGATGCTGTTCGGTACTCAATCGGTACTCAATCGGTACTTTCAGGACTATTCAGGACTAGTACAAACCCGGACAATGGCCATAGGCAAGACGAAATGCGGTACGTGAATACATTGTACGGATGGGGCCAGATTCTCTCGGGGAAGAACCCTCCCAAGCCTGAGATGTACGGGATGACGATGAGTCGCACTGGGAACCTCCTGCTCGATCGGATAAACACGCAACCGCAGCAGGCCCGACCCCCGCAACACCAACGTCGCAGCAGTGGGGAGCTGCTCCTCGATCGGATAACCAGAGGCATATGCGAAAGTGCCGTCAGATCCCATCGCGCCGACTATGAACGGCTCGCTGACCGGTTGGCGGCAGAAATCAAGGTCCGGGAAATGCTCGTCGACCTAAACAACCGGCTCGCTCAAGCAAAAGCCGCCCGTGGAAAACCTGGTTTCGCAATCACGTGTACCGAGCTCTCAGCCCGAACGACAGAGGCATTCCCCGCGCCAGCCTTACACAATCGAACTTCCTCGATTCGGGCCTGTGCTTAAACCAATCCAGGCCACCAGAACCCCCGCCGATACGGTGTCAACTGAAGCCACAGCAACTCCTACGCACGAATCACTACCTGGTGCAAGTCAACCTTTGAGAATCTTGATCGAGCGCAGGCGCCGGGTTCAGAATTGCCTGGTGCGCCAGTCTGCTGCTGGTGCGGATCGGGGGAGAAGTCTTGCGTGCCGGTATTTTGACAATTCCGGGTCCGGCGTCGGAGGTTTCCCCTATTCCAGGCTAGCCAATTGCAGCAGTACGGCTGGTACATACATATACGGTTGGTACCCACATATAGGACCGCTAGCCCCCACTGGAGAACTTGATTGCCGCGGCTAGAACTGTTTGATTTGTTTCTGACAGGCCTCCGGACCTGCCGGATCAACAACTCTAATATTGCTAGAAAGGATCGACATGACCACTTTCGTAATGACCAATCCGCAGACTCTTGCTGAACGTCTGGCTGAAGAGTCAGTTCTCCCATCAGAGGCGCTGCGCTACGCCTTAGGTTTGGCGGAGGCGCTCCGCCAGATTCACAACGCGGGAAAAGTGCACGGTGCCCTGTCGCCATCGAACATCGCCATCACCGACGCGGGTCTGGAGTTGATCGACGCGCCGGATCAAGCGACGACGACCGTCACACCCTACACCGCGCCGGAAATTCTGCAAGGCCGGCCCGCAGATGCGCGCAGCGACATCTTCGCGTTCGGCGCTATCGCCTATGAAATATTCACCGGCCGACGCGCCTTCGAGGGCGAAGACGTTGACACGCTAACTACCTCACTTACCAGTGCCGTTCCGCCTCCTTCTGGAAACCCATCCCTCGATCGCCTGGTCGACAACTGCATCGCTAGAGACCCGGCGGTGCGCTGCCAACGCATCCAGAGAGTCATCCTGGAACTCAAACTCCTCGCCGGCGCCGCACGAGGCGCTGAGGACGCCTCGTCCCGTCAGCGGGCCGCCACTGCCCTGCGCGCGGACATGCAGCAACTGGAAGCGTGCATGGCTGCACGTCTCCAGGTGGACGAGAGAATCATAAGTGACATGCAGCACGCCGCCGCCGAGACGGTCACTCTGCTTCGCGGCCAAATTTCCACCGTTGAATCCAAAATCGCCGCCGCGGAGCAGAACGTTGAGGTCTTCACTCAACGCACCACTTCGCATGTCGAGCAGAACAGCGAAGCCACTGGCCAACGCATCGCCGGGATGGAACAAGGGCTCGATGCCCTGCGTCATGACGTAGCCGCCCTCCAGGAAAATATGGACGCCCGTCTGGACGATCTCGATCAGGTTCTCACGTCGCAGAAAGCCGTGATCGAATCGGTTCGCGCTGCCCAGGAGCAGACCGACGATATGATCGAGCGCGTGGTCGAAGCCCTCGAAGTGCTCCGGGGGAACGTGTTCGATCGCATGTGAGAGTAAGGCTGCGCGGGTACGCGCGCCTGACAAGCAGGCGAGCAGTCCGCGGAATTGGGTAAAACGATTCAGGGAAGCAATAGCCAGGGCGTCGGCACGGCTCCGTCGGGTAAATTGTAATTGGCTTCAGTCCTTGCAGCCGCGACTCACGTCTCTTGTGCGTAGACCAGAGTCCGGATCAGGTGATCCCCCTGAACGAACAGCACTTGCGGCGCAAGGCGGGACGTTGGTCCATACTGCGTGGGGCGGACCTTTGCCGCTCGCGGCTGCCAGGGTGCGAAAGTAGGTTCAGATTGGCTGGATTTGTGAAGGTTCGCTGTCCCAAGGAGCCGTTTTTGGGCCGCGTGGACAGAGTTGCCTGTCACCCTGCTTGGCGGTCAAATCAAAGAGAGCGTACCGGTAGTACCGGAGGAACTTTCACCCCATATGTGAACTTGCCGCCCGTCGCTGCACCTGCTTTACTGATGATGGTGATCCGAGGTTGCGTTACGCTGCGGACCATACCTACATAGGAACCAGTATGTCCACTCTCGAGACGGTAGGAGATAGCTCTCAGACTCTCGCCCAGCGTATGGCCAAGGGAAGACTTCCAGTTCCTGAGGCGCTACGTTACGGCATGATTTTGACTGAGGCGGTCCGCAGGATCCACGAGTCGGGCCAGGCGCACGGAGCCATAGCCCCATCCTGTATTGCCATCAGCCGCACAGGATTGGACCTGCTGCCGGCTGTGGGAAGCATGGAACTGGTCACGCCGTACACGGCTCCGGAAGTCCTGCGCGGCAATCCCGCGGACTCGCGCAGCGACATCTTCTCGATCGGGGTAATCCTTTACGAAATGCTGACCGGCCGCGGTCCCTTCCAGGGGGGCAGCCTCGAAGCCCTGTCCGCCGCCATCCTGAACTCCGCACCGCCACCTTCGGGCAGCCCTGCTGTGGACCGCATGGTGGCCAACTGCGTCGCCAAGGATCCGGCGGCACGCTGGCAGCGCGCGCAAAAACTGCTCATGGAGTTGAAGCTTCTTTCGGTCGCCGTGCGGCGCTCCGAGGCCATCGCTCCTGTCCGCCGCGAGCCCGATCCCGCCATGCTTGCCGAGATGCAACAAATGGAATCCCGGTTCGCTAGCCGCATGGCGCAGGTCGAGCAGAGCATCGCAGCATTTAGTGAACGCCTTTCCCAAGTGGAGCAGGTCCAGCGGTCCACCAGCGACCGCGTTTCCCATGTAGAGCAGACCCTGCAGTCCACCAGCGCCCGCGTCTCCGGGGTGGAAGAGATCCAGGAGTCCACCGGCGACCGTGTTGCCGGCGTGGAACTGATGCAGCGGTCCACCGGTGAGCGCGTTTCCCAGGTGGAGCAGGCGCAGCAGTCCACTGTGGACCGCGTCGATCGCATGGAGCATGCCGTCAACAGCGTCCGCCAGGATGCGGCCGAGGCGCGCGATGCCCTTTCGGAGGACCGCGCCCCGTTGGAGCGGTCTCTGAAGTCACAAGCCGCCGCGATCGAATCAGTCAAGACCGCCGTAGCCCAGACCGACGATTTGGTGGAGCGCGTGGTCGAAGCCCTGGAGTCGTGGCAATCCGTCGTCCTGGACCATTCCCGCGATTGAACGATGGCGCGGAACTAAGGGCGATACCCTGCTAACGGGTACCAACCCGAGGCTTGAGGCGGAGCCAGGAGGCGAACAGGTCCGCACCAGCATCAGAGGCTACACCGCTCTTCGGGGATCAGCCTAGCCCGGTGTTCAATCTCATTGTCGGGTCAGATATCGGTACGGTGTAAAAGCCCCGGATGCAATCAAGGGCCGCACCTCGCCGAAAATCGCCGTAGTGCGGTATTCGGCTTCTCACCGCTGGAAGAACCCTCGTGTTCGCACTCTTGGTATTGCAACCCTTATTAACCCTTATACAGGACACGCAGACGCCGGTCGGGCCACCTGTGGGATCAGGGGGAAACAGGTCCTTGCAAGAGGCCGCGTCCGCACCGCGAAACCACTGTATGGAGTGGACCCCAAAAATGAGACAACCAGAAGCCGCATTGTAGCTCGCGGCCTATCCTGTCGCAGAACAGCCCTGTATCGAGCGATGAGGCCTGGTGGTTAACGTTTACCAGTCTCCATCATATTGAACCCGCGCAGCCTTCATGACATCATCTCGAAAGTACCTGCTGAGTTCATCCGGAGTTCGGAGATCGACCTTGCGCCCAAAGATCGCGGAGAGTTCCCGTTCCATCGCCGTCAGTCTCAAATAGCCAACTTGCTGATCGGGTTCGAATTCGACGAGAAAGTCGACATCGCTAGCGTCCGAAAAGCGGCTGGTAAGGACCGATCCAAAAAGCGAGAGCTTGTGGATGCCAGCGCGCCGGCAGTATTCGGCGATCTCTGCTTGGGGCACCGGAATCTGCGTGGTCGCCATCTGTCTATATTATCTCCGACCAAGTGGTTGTGTGGTCCCACGTCACCGGTCGACCCATTGAGGATGGTAATCGCCCCCGGCTTTTGAGATACTGACGTCCGAGGAGGGTCCATGTTTCGAAAGCCAGCCTTCGCCCCGTTGGCGGTCTTGGTGATCGCCGGGATTTCTGCCGGCGCGCAAGTCCCCGACCAGCGTGCGCCCCGGACAACGGCCGCCGATGCCGCCGGTGGAGAAACTCCGCCGCGGCCTGCCAACCAGACCATGAAGCAGTTGGTGCGCGGCACCGAATATGCCGCCGCGTCCATGGCTCCGCTCGCTACGCTCACCGCGGAGCACGTGCTTCGCTCCGGTGGAAATGCCTTCGACGCCATTGTGGCCGGCCAGGCCGTGCTGGGCCTGGTACAACCGAACCTGAACGGCGTCGGCAGCGATGCCGTGCTCCTCATCTACGACGCCAAAGCAAAGAAGGTCTTTTCGCTGAATGCCGAGGGCACCGCGCCGAAGCTGGCCACCATCGAGTGGTACAAGGCCAACAAGGACGGCAAGATTCCCGTCAACGACTCCCTGCTCTCGGGCACCGTGCCGGGGGTGGTCGACGCCTGGTACATCCTGCTCGCCCGCTGGGGAACCAAGAACTTCGCCGACGTGCTGGCGCCCGCCATCGAGCTCGCCGAGCGCGGCATCCCCATGGGACGCAACCTGAACGTGGCGGCCCTCAAGAAATATCCCTCCAGCGCCCGCCTCTATGCGCCTCCCGATGGCAAGGCGTGGAAAGATGGCGAAGTCTGGAAGAATCCGGACCTGGCCCGCACGCTCCGCCGCTTGGTGGAAGCCGAGAAGGAAGCCTCTCCGCAAGGCCGCGCGGCCGCTTTGAAGGCTGCCCGCGATCGGTTCTATAAGGGCGATATCGCTCGCGAGATGGCCAGGTTCTCCGAAGAAAACGGCGGCCTGTTCCGCTACCAGGATTTCGCCGGCTATACGGCCAAAGTGGAGGAGCCGATTTCTATCGACTACCGCGGCTATACCGTGTACAAGAACCCCTCGGCCAGCCAGGGCCCGGCGGAGTTACTCGCGCTCAACATGCTCGAAGGCTACGACCTCAAGAAGATGGGTCTCAACTCCGCCGATTACATTCACACCTCGGCCGAGGCGATGAAGCTTGCCATGGCCGACCGCGACACCTACCTCGGCGACATGGATTTCATCAAGATCCCCTACACGGGCCTCTTGTCCAAGGACTATGCCGCCGGCCGCCGCAAACTGATCGATCCCGCCAAAGCCTCCGGCGACTTCCGTCCCGGCGATGTCACCCCCTATGCCGGCCCAGGCTACCAGCCGGTCCAACGTCCCCGTGACGTGGACCTGCGCGGGAATTCCGATCACACGGGCGACACCAGCTATATCGCGGTGGTGGACCGTGAGCGCAACATGATCTCCTTCACCCCCAGCCTGCACAGCGGCTTCGGCACGAAGGTGGTGATCGGCAACCTGGGATTCCCGCTCAACTGCCGCGGCGATTATTATTCGCTGGTTCCCGGCCACGCCAACGCGCTGGAGCCCGGGAAGCGCCCGCGCAGCACCCTGCAAGGCACCCTGGTGATGAAGGACGGCAAGCCGTTCCTGATCACCGGCAGCCCGGGCGGGGACGACCAGTGCATGCGCACCATCCAGACTCTCCTCAACGTCGTGGAATTCGGGATGAACGTACAGCAGGCCATCGAAGCCCCGCGCTGGGCCACACGCAGCTTCCCTGCCTCCCCATTCCCCCACACCATGTATCCGGCCGACCTTTCGCTGGAGGGCCGCATCTCCGATGCCATTCGCGACGAGTTGGTGCGCCGCGGCCACAAAGTAGCTATGAAGGGGCCCTGGTCGATGAATGACAGCGCCGCCATCATGGTGGAAGAGGCAACTGGAACCGTCAGCGCCGGCGCCGACCCGCGCACTACGGCCTTGGCTTTGGCCTGGTAAGGCCCGCGCCGCTACTTACACCCGTTTCATGAATACTGTCTCGAATCCAACCGTGGCGTAAACCCTCGTGTTTGCCGCGTCGGGGGTACCAACCGGCGTGAGTGGTAACAGATGGGCCGATGAGATGGGTAACACAATAATCGCCATACAGGGTTAACGATTTTTCGCCGATCTC
>JAIQFL010000374.1 GCA_020073365.1 Terriglobia bacterium
GCGATGAGTATCGATACCGCGTGCGACCCCTACTCGGAGCAGATCACCTTCCGCCACGAAAGCCTGTTCACGCCGCATAGGAGGCCCTTCGAGGCGCCCAAGATCGCGAGTGTTTTCCCGCAAGTGCGGCAAATGCTGTTGGACGGAAAATACCACGAAGCCGCGAGACTCGGTTACGACGAATGGCACAAGACCGCCATCAGCGGCGGCATGGGGATGGGCGGAGGTGCGGGATTCTCTATGCGCCTGGAGTATCCCAGGACCGCGTCGGTGAAGAACTATCTCCGAACGGTGGATTTCGAAAGCACCGAGTTGAAGGTTCACTGGACGGACGAGCACGGCGAATGGGTTCGTCAGCTCTTCGCGTCCCGGCCCGACAACGTCGCGGTTCAGTGGCTCACCTCTCCGAAAGGACAGCCGCTGAACGTCCGGATCACGATGGGAAGGTTGGCGGGGGGCGGCCGCGGCGGAGGAATGGCGGGCGGGAGAGGAGGCGCGCCGGCCGGCACCGCCGGAGGGCGAGGAGGAGCGCCCGGACTAAGCAATGCCCAGCAGGACTTCAACGAGCAGCGGTTGATCTTCAAAGGCGTTTTCGATCCTTCGGTGAACAACAGCGGCTTCGCCGGGGTGACCCGCGTAATCCGCAACGGTGGCACGGCCCGAATGGACGGCGACACGGTAGTAATCGAGAATGCATCGTCCGTGATGCTGCTTACGCGCATCGAACAGCTTCCCGATTACAGCGAGGCCCAGGTGGAGGCCGTACGGAGGGCCGTGGAAGCGGTCACGCCGGACTACGCGGCGCTGCTCGAGCGGGCCCGCCAGGTCCAGTCGGAAATGCTCAACCGCGTGACCGTGGATTTCGGCGGGGCGGCGCAATACGGCATGTCCTCGGAGGAACTTCTGTCCGATCAGCGGTCGAGCCCGGGCTATTCGCCGGCCTTCCTCGAAAAGTTGTTCGAGATGTGCCGCTATTGGTTCATCCTGACCAGCGGCAAGTACTGCACCATGTCGGCCGAAACCAATGCCAATATCAACCTGCAGATTGCGCCGGGTCCGCAGGGCGATCACCGGGAAGGCATGGACGCCTACTTCAACTGGATGGAGAGCCTGTACCCGGACTACCGCACCAATGCGAAGAATATTTACGGCATGCGCGGCGCCCACTACTCCCTCACGCCGACCAAAGACGAGGGCGTCGATAAGATGTACGACTTTGCTGGTTCGACCGGGGAGACGTGGCCGCACCCCTACTGGCTTTCGGCCGGAGGCTGGTGCGTGCGCCTGTTCTGGGACCACTACCTTGTGACGGGCGATCTGGATTTCCTCCGCAAGCGCGTGGTTCCGGCTTATAAGGATCTGGCGCTGTTTTACGAGGACTTCCTGACGGTCACCGACAAGAATGGGAACTGCATCTTCGTTCCATCCTTCTCTCCGGAGAACAATCCTGGTAACCTGGACCCTTCGTGCATGTTGGTGATCAACTCCAGCATGGACATCGCGGTGTGCCGGGAAGTGCTGGCCAACCTGGTGGAGGCCTGCGAACTGTTGGGCATTGAGGCCGACAGCGTGCCGAAATGGAAGGCGATGCTGGCCAAGTTGCCGCCCTATCTGATGGAGCCGGACGGTGCCATGAAGGAATGGGCCTGGCCCTCGCTGGCGGAGCGTTACAACCAGCGCCATATCTCGCATCTCTACGGCGCGTGGCCGGGCGACGAGATTGACCCGGACCGCACGCCGCAACTGGCAAAGTCTGTTGTAATCGCCAACCGGCATCGGGTTCCGGAGCGGCTGGCCGCTCATGGCCGCTGCCATCGCGCATTGGTTGGGGCGCGACTCAAAGACAGCTACATCGTGGATACGGAGTTCCGGCAACTGATTGAAGAAGGCAACGTCGGCCCGACGCTCCGGTGCTCTCACGACCCCTATGCCGGGCCCATGCCGGACGCGCAAGGCGGGCTGCAGATGATCATGATCGAAATGCTCGCCTACTCGCGGCCCGGTGTCATCGAGCCGCTTCCAGCACTACCGCCCTCGCTGGTCAAAGGATCCATCAACGGGATGCTGCTTCGCACCTTTGCGAGGCTCGACAAAATGTTCTGGGACATGGACGCCCGGACGGTGGATATGACGATCACCTCGGTCAGGAAGCAGGACGTCACCCTGATTGCGCGGCACGGCATCGAAGCCGTGTCCGCCTCGCCCGGCGTCCTGGCAGCGAAACTGCAGCCCGGGAAGGCCGCCTGCGAACTGCACCTGCCGGAACGAAAGGCGGTGGAAATTCATTTGAAGCTGGGGCGCCGCAACCCCATGGATTGGGTCCATTGGGTCGCTTGACGGCTCGCGTAGAACTCCAGGAGGGCAATTGTGAAACGCAGAGATTTTCTAAGGACAAGCGGAACCGCCGCCGGCCTGCTGGGCTCCCTCGAAGCTTCGCCGGCGTTTGCCGCCCCTCAACAAACATCCGAACAGGCAACAGCGCCGCCGGCGGACAATCGCCCGGCTGAGTATCTTCGCCGCGTGCGGAAGGACCCGTTCCTGCCGAACCCACCGGCGCCGGCGACCTCGTATGCCATCTCGCCGATGCCGCTGGCCGAACGTGTCCGCCGGAAGATCGTACCGCAACGGGGCTTTTGCAGCACCGCGCCCGGCACCCTGGTCAGCGACGCTCTCACCTCCGGCAATGGAGCCATGAACATCGAACTGATGGGAGATCCCTTCGCGGAGCAGATTCTCTTCCACCACCAGAGCCTGCTCATGCCGTGGAAGCGGCCCTTGGAGGCGCCGAACGTGGCGGACATTTTCCCGCAGGTGCGGCAATTGGCGCTGGAAGGGAAAACCCGCGACGCCGTGGCGCTCGCCCTCCAGCACATGAATAACAGCCCGATCAAGCAGGATACAGAGCCGCACCTGACCGTCCCCGCGTTCCTGATGCAACTCGTTTCTCCGAAAGCAGCGGCGGTCAAAGACTACGTCCGAACGCTGAATTTCGAGAACGGCGAGATACAAGTCGCCTGGACTGATGAGCACGGCGACTGGCTTCGCCGGACTCTCGCTTCCAGACCTGACAACGTCATCGTTCAGTGGCTCACGGCACCCGCGGGCCAGAAGGTGAACGTCCGAATCTCATTGCAGAAGTCCGCCGAATGGAGCATGCGTTCCGGAATGGATTGGGGCAGTCACGCGGGAATCGGCTCCACGGCGCCCGATCGGGCAGCGTTCACTCCGGGAGCCTCAGGCTCGCCGCCGAAAGCGACCCCTCCGAAGGGCGTCGAAGCCTGCGAGGTCCGGCAGGACTCGAACGAACAGCGGTTGATTTACAGGTGCCGCTTGGATCCTTCCGTGGACAACAGCGGCTACACCGGAGTGGTTCGCGTGGTACGCAACGGCGGCTCGGCCCGGGTGGATAGCGACACGCTGGTTGTCGAGGGCGCATCATCGCTGATGCTTCTGACGCGCATCGAATGGTTCGCGGACTACAGCGAGCAGAAGGTGGATGCCTTACGGCAGGCCGTCGAACAGATCGCCGCGGATTATCCGGGCTTGCTTGACCGGCAGCAGAAAGTTCAGTCGGAGGTCTTCAACCGCGTCACCGTGGATTTCGGCGGCGCGTCGCAATATGGAATGTCCACGGAAGAGCTTCTGGCCGATCAGCGGTCGAGGCCGGACTACTCGCCCGCGCTGCTGGAGAAGACCTTCCAAATGGGACGCCACTGGTTTATCCTCACGAACGGCAAGCATCCCAGCATCGCGGCCGAAGTCAATTCGACCATCGACCTGCAGACGGCGGGGGCCGTGCAGGGCAACTTGCGGGAAGGCATGGAGGCCTGGTTCAACTGGATGGAAAGCCTGGCCCCGGATCACCGCGCCAACGCGAAGAACATCTTCGGCATTCGCGGCGCCTCTTATCCCCTGTTTCCGGACAAGGGCATCGGCGTTAGTCACTATTACACAGGCAACACCTCCATCGGAATCTGGCCCTATTGGGTTTCCGCGGGAGGCTGGCGTCTGCGCCAGTTCTGGGACCAATATCTGGTCACCGGCGACACGGAATTCCTTCGCAATCGCGTGGTGCCGGCGTATAAGGAGCTGGCGCTGTTCTACGAAGATTTCCTCAGCGCCACCGACAAAAACGGGAACTATATCTTTGTCCCATCCATCTCGCCCGAAAACATGCCTGCCAGCACGGACCCGTCGGGCCCCACGCTGATCAACGCCACCATGGATATTGCCGTGTGCCGGGAAGCGCTCACCCATTTGATCCAGGCCGCGGAGATACTGGGCGCCGATGCCGACAGCGTCCCGAAATGGAAGGCGATGCTGGCCAAGATACCGCCTTACATGGTGGAACCGGACGGGACTCTGAAGGAATGGGCTTGGCCCACGCTGCAAGAGCGTTACATCCATCGGCATGTCTCTCATCTCTATGGAGTCTGGCCCGGCGACGATATCGATCCCGATCGCACGCCGCAATTGGCTCGAGCCGCCGACATCGCCGCTCGAAGGCGCACGTTCGATGCGTTAGCGACGGCGGTCGCAGGCGAGACCATGCCTGCCTACGATCGCTGCCATCGCGCTTTGGTTGGGGCGCGGCTCAAAGACAACGTTATCGTGGACGTCCAACTGCGGCAATTGATGGAGCAGGGCTATATCAGCGAAGCGCTCCGGTGTGCGCGCGAGCCCTATGCCGTGCCTGTGCCGGATGCGCACGGGGGAATTCCCGCCATCATCATGGAAATGTTGGCTTACTCGCGCCCTGGCGTGATTGAAGTCCTTCCCGCTCTTCCACCTTCGCTGGTGAAAGGCTCAATCCACGGCATCCGGCTGCGCACGTTTGCGAAACTCGACAAACTGGCCTGGGACATGGGAGCGCGAACCGTGGACCTAACGGTTACCTCGTCGAGAAAGCAGGACATTACCCTGATCGCGCGGCACGGGATCGAAGCGATTACCGCTCCGGTTGGCGTCCAGGCGACGCCGCTCCAGACGGGCAGGGCCGACGTCGATCTTCATCTGCCAGAGAACAGACCGGTCACGTTCCGTCTGATACTGGGCCGCCGCAAGCCGCTCGATTGGGTCAAGCAGGCGGCCCACGCTTGACGTATGCCGTGGGGCCGGTTGTTCATCTGCAGCGGGCTGCGCGATTCGCGTCCGGCGGCCCCCATCGGCTAATTCGCTTACTATGAGGGATTCCGCGAGGAAGCAGGGGGCCTCGAATACAGATAGGAGATTGGAAGTTGAGATCCACTTTATCCGCAATTGCTTTGCTGGCGCTGTCCGCCGCGTCGTTCGGTCAACAGCCTGCCAACGCCCCGTATCTCGATCCCACCCTGTCGCCCGAAACGCGGGCGGCCGATCTCGTTTCGCGCATGACGCTGGAGGAGAAGGTGCTGCAGATGCAGAACAGCGCGCCCGCCATTCCGCGTCTCGGCGTGCCCGTCTACAACTGGTGGAACGAGGCCCTGCACGGAGTGGCCCAGCATCGCGCTACCGTGTTCCCCGAGCCGATCGGACTGGGCGCGAGCTTCGATCCCGAGTTGGTGCACAAGATGGCCGACGTCATCTCCACCGAAGCACGCGCCAAGTTCCATGAGGCTAAGCGCCGGCCGCCCGTCACCGAGGTGGGTCCGGGCGCCGCACCGGGCCGCATCGCTTACTTGGACTACTGGTCGCCGAACGTCAACATCTTCCGCGACCCACGTTGGGGCCGCGGGCAGGAGACCTACGGCGAAGATCCGTTCCTCACCAGCCGCATGGGCGTCGCATTCGTCAAGGGCATGCAGGGTGACGATCCGCGGTACTTCAAAACCATCGCCACTCCTAAGCACTATGCCGTGCACAGCGGCCCGGAGCCGTTGCGCCACACCTTCGATGCCAAGGTGAGCGAGTACGACCTGGTTAATACGTATCTGTTTGCGTTCAAGGCCACGGTGATGGAAGGCAAGGCCGACTCCGTCATGTGCGTCTACAACTCGGTGGACGGAGTGCCCGGCTGCGCCAGCACGGATCTCCTTCAGAAGCGGCTGCGGGACCAGTGGGGGTTCCAGGGTTACGTGGTCAGCGATTGCGGCGCGGTCGGCGACATCTTCCGCAGCCACAAATACGTCGCGACGCTGGGCGCGGCTTCGGTAGCGGCGGTGAAGGCTGGAACAGACCTGACGTGTGGCGGCGAATACCGCAGCCTGCTCGATGAGGTGAAGGCCGGTACCATCACGGAAGCTGAAATTAACCGTTCCGCCGAACGGCTGTTCGTGGCGCGCATCCGCTTGGGCCTGTTCGACCCTCCCGAGCGCGTGCTGTACACGAAGATCCCGTACTCCGAGAACGATTCCGCGGCGCATCGGCAACTCGCCCGCGATGCGGAGCGGGAGGCCATTGTTCTGCTGAAGAACGAGGGCGGCATCCTTCCGCTCAAATCGACCGTGGGCAGGATTGCGGTAATTGGCCCATCCGCCGACGATCCGGTCGGCCTGCTGGGCAACTACAATGGCATCTCCTCCAAGCAGGTCACGCCGCTCGAAGGGATCACGAAGCAGTTTGCCAAAGCCAACGTGCAATACGCGCTGGGTGCGAACTACACCTCCGCGACGCCGGCGCTGGTATCCTCGAATGTTTTGAATACACCGGATGGCAAAGGGCCGGGAATGCTGGTCGAGTACTGGGACAATCCCGATTTCCAGGGCCAGCCGACGCTGCGCCGGACTGAGCCGCGTGTGTATTTCGATTCCTTCATGGAAGAGCCCGCCGTGTTGGCGGCCATCAATGGCGACAAGTATTCGATCCGCTGGACCGGCACGCTCATGCCGCCGGTGACCGGCGGCTACGTCGTCTCCGCGCGCACCGGACAGTGGAACCGCAATGGGAAGATCAAGCTGTTCCTCGATGACAAGGAAGTGAACCCGAGCGGACCCGCCGGCGCCAGACCGGCCGGCCTTGGGCCGGGGCAAGGCCAGGGGCCAGGGGGCCGGGGACCTGGCCGCGGCGCCCCTGCGCCCATGCAGTTGGAGGGCGGCCATAAGTACGCCGTGCGGGTGGAGTTTCAGCAGACCGGCCCCGAAGGCTCCGCCCAACTCAACTGGATTCCGCCCGCCCCGGTTTTGATAGCCGAGGCCGAGAAGATCGCTAGGGATTCGGATTTGGCGATGGTCTGCGTTGGCCTGAACGGGTCGCAGGAAGGCGAGGGCCACGACCGCTCGGCCATTGAGTTGCCCGAGACAGAGGAGAACCTCGTGAAGGCGATGATCGCCACCGGCAAGCCCGTGGTAGTTGTCTTGACCAGTGGCAGCGCCTTGGCCGTAAACTACGCCGCGGAGCATGCGGCCGCGATTCTCTCCGCCTGGTACGGCGGAGAAGAAGCCGGCACAGCCATCGCGGAGACGCTGGCGGGTACGAACAACCCGGCGGGCCGCCTCCCCGTAACTTTCTACAAGAGCACCAGCCAGCTTCCCGAGTTCACCGACTACAACATGAAGGGCCACACCTACCGCTATTTCAAAGGCGAGCCCCTCTACCCGTTCGGCTTCGGATTGAGCTACTCGACATTCGAGTATTCGGGCCTGATCGCCAGGCGCACGGCGAAGGGCGCTGAGATCCGCGCGACGGTCAAGAACACTTCGAAGGTGGATGGCGATGAAGTAGTGCAGCTATACATCGGCGGCGGCCCCGGAGAAGAAGCTCCGATTCGCAATCTCCGCGGCTTCCAGCGCATCCATCTCCGCGCGGGCGAGAGCCGGCAGGTGACTTTCACGGTGGCTTCCCACGACCTTCCGAAGGAGAAGGTGGAAATTGGCGTTGGCGGCGGTCAGCCGCTGCCAAACATACCGCACTTAACAGGCGAGTTGTAAGTGCGGCGGAGATAGTGGATGTCAGTGCGGCATGTCGGCCGCGAGGCAAAGGAGTAGTCGGATGAATCGTAAAGCTGAAGGCTTCGACCGCAGGAAGTTCATTGCTGGCGGCGCGGGTTTGCTGGCGGCCGCCAAGTTCGCGTCAGGGCAGCGGAACTCATACGCTGACAGCAATTTCGCAGGCGGCCCGATCCCGGGGCCGTTCCGGCCCAATTGGGAATCCTTGAAGGCTTACAGGTACCCCGATTGGTTTCGCGACGCCAAGTTCGGGATCTGGGCTCATTGGAGTCCGCAGTGCGTCCCCGAGCAAGGAGATTGGTACGCCCGCGGCATGTACGTACAGGGCAATGCCCAATACAACTACCACGTCCAGACATACGGGCACCCGTCGCAATTCGGCTATAAGGACATCTGCCATATCTGGCGCGCGGAGAACTGGGATCCGGAAGAGTTGATCCGGCTCTACGCGAAGACCGGCGCCAAATATTTCGTGGCGCTCGGTAATCACCATGACAACTTCGACTGCTGGAACTCGAAGCATCAGCCCTGGAACTGCGTAAACGTCGGACCGAAGAAGGACATCGTGGGAACCTGGGCAAAGATCGCGCGCGCGCACGGGCTCAGGTTCGGGATCACCTATCACGGTACGCCAGGACGGACCTGGCGGGAGTTTATGCCGGTCCGGTACGGCAGCGACAAGGCCGGTCCGCTGAAGGACGTCCTCTACGATGGCGTTCTGACAAAATCCGACGGCAGGGGCAAGTGGTGGGACGGCATGGATCCTCAGGATCTGAATGGGCGCCCGCACGACAAGAGCGATCCCTGTCCGGAGTTCGTAGAGAGTTTCATGTTACGGGTTCAGGACGTGATCGATCAGTACAACCCGGACCTCCTCTATTTTGACGACAACTCCGATTGGGACTTCGACCGGGGAGGCGGGGGCGTCTGGCTCGGCATGCCGGAACTCACGCCGCATATCATGGCGTATTACTATAACGCCAATGTGCGGCGGAACTCTGGTAAGTTGGACGCGGTGTTCAATATTAAGAATGTTCCCGCCGCGGTTCTGAACACGCTGGTTCGCGACTTTGAAATGAGCCAAGCGGACGCGATCCAACCGGATCCATGGCAAACCGACGCCTGCATCGGAAGCTGGCATTACAATCGCTCGCTCCTGGAAAATCACAGGTATCGAACGCCCCAGGCCATGGTCCAGCTACTGGTAAATGTCGTCAGCAAGAACGGCAATCTGTTGCTGAACATTCCTCTGCCCGGCCATGGCAGGCCGGACGACGATGAATTCGCTTTCCTGGACAAGTTCGGCGCCTGGATGGCCATCAATAGCGAGGCGATCTACTCTACCCGGCCATGGAAGATTGCCGGCGAGGGACCGACCCGAAGTTCCGGCGCCACGCCGTATGGCCGACTCCCGCAATTCGCTCCGGGCGATATGCGATTTACCACCAAGGGCGACTCCCTCTACGCCATTGCATTGGCTTGGCCTGCAGACGGCAAGCTCCTCATTAAGGCGCTTGCCACGGGCTCGCCTCATTACGGCGGCGAGATCGCCAGAGTAGGATTGCTGGGTTCGGAGCCCAACCTCGTGTGGTCGCGTAACGCGGACGGGGTCGCAATCACCTTGCCGGGGAAGCCGCCGTGCGATTTCGCGTATGTATTTAAGATCAACCCGTTGGCTTAAGACCCTTCGCCCCTCAAGGCAAGGCGGGGCTGCCAATCATGGCCGTCGCTCGCTTGAAGCGGGCGCGCGTAAGCCAGCAGAAATCCGCACGCTGCCTGGAAGCAGGATGGCCGACTCCGCCCTCTGCGGAACACCGATTACCGTCGCAAGACCCGAGAGTTGCAAACCGTGAAGCTCCTGAATCGAGCCGCAACGATCGAATATCAGGTTTGAATGTTATATCGAGTCGGAGAACGCGAAGCGCGGCAGGGTGCAGCATGTTGCCTGGCGCCAGCGGCTGCCCCCGGCGTCCGATCAATGAGAATTTGCCGGCGGGCGGCCGCGCGTCGGGTCGTTTGACGGCAACTGGAATGGCTCGAGGATGGCGGTGTACTTCTCAATGGCCCCACGCAAAGCAGGCATGTTCGGCGCACCCTTTCGCAACAAATCCACCGTTCGAGTGGGCGGATCGTACATCGCGATGAGCTGGCCTGCTTCCAAGAGGTTCGCCGAAATCTCGGCCAGGTCAAGCCCTCTTTCCCATGTTGCGCCGGCGTCCGCCAGCCACTTCTTGTTGTTGGCGACGGCGCGCGTCACGAAACCCTCGCGGTCCGGAACCGAGGGCATCACGTCCTCGTGCCGGTCCCGGAACATGCCGAGAAGCGCGGCCACTATCGTGGGATCGCGTATCGTGCCGTCCTGGTGAAACACGCCATGGACGGTGCCCCACGAATGCGTGATCATCAACTCCCAGATGTACCAGCCCACGCCGGCCTTCATGTGCTCTTCGAGCGCCACGTCATAAGGATTGGCGCGCGCGATGCAGCCGATCTCGGTGTTGATCAGCGGTTTGTTGACCTTCGCCGCATAAGCTTTGGCCTTGGCGATGTCGGCGGCGATGGCTCCGCGGGTGGGCAGGTAGTTGTGGAAGGACAGCACGTCCTCGGTGTCGCCGTATTCGCGCAGATTGTCGGCGAAGGTGGCGCCGATGGTGACTGGAGTGACCGGGTCCAGTTCCTGCAGAGCCTTGACCATGTAGAGCGCGTGCTCCATCCGCTGGCGGTTGGCGGGGCTTGGGGGCAGCGCGCAGCAGTCGGGTTCGTTCGAAGCGTCCCAGAACGCCAGCCCAGGCTCCTTGCCCACGGCTGAAATCAGGTCGGCGGCGAATGCCCGGGTCTCCGGCCAGCGGCTCTTGTCGGCTGCCTGGCCGGGCGCGTACATGAGCGTCGGCATCACGCCGATTCCGCGCTGGTTGGCTGCGCGCACCAGGTGCTGTAGGTTCTTCTTGAGCGTCGCCTTATCCTGGGCCCACGCCTGGT
>JAIQFL010000375.1 GCA_020073365.1 Terriglobia bacterium
GATTAGTGAACAGAACCGCACGGGGAGCAGTTCGCGCCGAATCCCAAAGCGGTTGCAGTAAGACATCGAACCTAGTGGGATCTTTTCGCGAGTTGGTTCGTCTTTGCTGTATTGCGGCGCATATAGGAAATTGTGGGTGCGGCCGGATCGCGGCGGAAGCTGCGCAAGCCCTGAATCTGAGGAGATGATCGCATGAACGCCGTCGAAATGTTCTGGCAGGATCTTCGGTACGCAGCGCGGATGCTGCGCCAAAGCTCGGGCCACACCGCCGTGGCTGGCTTGTCCCTGGCGCTGGGAATCGGTGCGAGCACCGCGATTTTCAGCGTGGTGTACGGTGTGCTGATCTCGCCATATCCATACGCACGGCCAAACGAGATCTGGGCGACCGAAGTTCGCGACCTTAAGAATCCGCGGCAGGGCTGGAGCCGGCATCGTCTGAGCGAAATTCTGGAGATACGGAAGCTGCCGGCGGTCGCCGACCTGATGGCGACCATCCCCGAAAGCCAGCTTCTGACAGGAGGCAGATCGCCGGAGAGTTTTACGGCGATTTCGGTGACGGCGAACGCCTTTCAGTTTCTCGGCGTGGCGCCGGTCCTCGGTAGGACCATTCTCCCCAGCGACGTGAAACCCAGCGGCGAGGCGGAACCGGTGGTGGTGCTCAGCTATGGGGCGTGGAAACGGCTCTTTGATGGCAGCCGGGAGGTGTTAGGACAGACCATCGTCTTGAACGACCAGCGCCGCACGGTGATCGGCGTGATGCCGGCACGATTCGGCTGGTGGACCAGCGACGGCGGGTGGCTGCCGATCGCGATGGACCTGCGCGAGGACCGCATGGTGAACGACATTCTGCGTCTACGGCCAGGCGTGTCCAAGGAGGTGGCCGAGCAGCAAATGCAGGCACTTCACGTGAGGTTCGCCGGAGAGCGGCCGAAGGACTATCCCAGGGACGGCTTCTCCACCAATCTGCTGAACTACATGGATATCACGGTGGCCTCGGGCGAAATGCATTCCAGTTTGACGCTGCTGTTCGCGGCGGTGGGCTTCCTGCTGCTGATCGCATGCGCCAACGTGGCGAATCTGCAATTGGCGCGCGGCACGGCGCGGGCGCGGGAGATCGCGGTGCGAATGTCGGTGGGGGCCGGGCGGGGCCGGGTCCTGCGGCAACTACTGACCGAAAGCGTGGTGCTGGCGGTAGCGGGAGGGATCCTGGGAATCCTGTTCGCATTGGGGATTACCAGGGGCGTGGTGGCACTGATGCCGGATTTCTACGTGCCCAACGAGGCTCGAATTACGCTGAACGGGTACGTGCTGCTGTTTTCGGTGGCAGTGTCGGTGCTGACGGGAATTCTCTTCGGGCTGGCTCCGGCCGTCCAGTGCTCACGCCCCGACCTGGTGGAGGCGTTGAAGGAGGGGGCCAGGGCAGCGGGCGCCAGCGCGGCGGGCGGTCGCACCCGCAACCTGCTGGTAATCGTGGAGCTGACGCTCTCGGTAATCCTGCTGGTGGGCGCAAGCCTGACCATCCGCGGATTTTACGAATTGCAGCATGCCGATCCGGGATTTCAGCCGGACCGGGTTCTGATGGTCGGGCTGCCCCTTCCACCCAAGCGATATGCCACGTATGAACAGCGGATCGCCTTCACAGAGAGTGTCCTGGAGCGCGTGAAGGCTATTCCGGGCGTTCAGGCGGCGGCCATCGGAAACGGAGGACTGCCGTTTGGAGGGCCGGAGTCGGCATATTCGATCGAGGGGCATCCGCAAGGAGCATCGCGGCGCTTGCTGGTGGGGCTGATTAGCGCCGGATATACGCGGACGCTGGGGATTCCGCTGCGCGCGGGGCGTGATTTGGAGGACCACGAGGTGGCTCGCGGCGAGCATGTGGCGCTAATCAATGAGACGGCGAGCAAGCTGTGGCCGGCGGGCGAAAGTCCGATCGGCGGGCGTTTGCGGCTGGATCTTCTGGAGAAGCCCGGCGGCAATGTACTGGTTCGCGCGGGGAACACGCCCTATGTCACGGTGGTCGGGATCATCGCCGATACGAAAAACGCCGGGTTGCGGAGCGCGCCCGATCCGGCGGTATTCGTGCCGTACACGGTGGTAGCGCCGCCGGGACGCACGCTGGCGTTGCGAACACAGGGCCAGCCGCTGCTGCTGCTGAACGCGGTGCGGCAACAGGTGCAGGCCATCGACAAGGACCAGCCGGTGAGCCGGCCGTTGACGCTGGAGGAAGCGCTCGGGTCGGAGACCGTCCAGCCGCGATTCAACATGGCGCTCTTCAGCTTCTTCGCGGCGCTGGGGCTGGCGTTGGCCGTGGTGGGGATCTACAGCGTCCTTTCCTACACGGTGGCGCGTCGCACACACGAGATCGGCATCCGGATGGCGCTCGGCGCCCGGCGCCGAGCGCCGCAACGTGTTGAGCCTCATGTTATGGATGGGGGGCAGGCTGGTGGCCATCGGACTGGTGGCGGGGCTGGCGGGGAGCTACGTGCTTTCGAAATACTTGCGCAGCGAGGTATTCCAGGCGCCGGCCACGGACCCGGTAGCGATTCTCGGAGTGATCACGCTGTTGGTCGCGGCGGCAGTGCTGGCGTGCGTGGTACCGGCGCGGAGGGCGGCGCGGCTCGACCCCATGAGTGCGCTGCGGCACGAGTAGAGGTCACGGGCCAAACTGGTTACGCCGTTGAGCACCTGTAACGAATCGAGGCCTGCCTTCACTACCCACTGGCCGAACAGGACAAGCAGGTCTGATTCATGGTCGGCACGGAGGTAATGGTCATGCTCCAACGGGTGGCAGTGGCGCTGGTCTTGTGGCACGCCGCGGCGGGCGCGCATGCGATGAAAGCGCCGGTTCCGTGTGCCCTTCTGACGAAGGAGGAGGTTGTCGAAGCCATCA
Organism: Terriglobia bacterium; assembly: GCA_020073365.1. Classification (GTDB taxonomy): domain Bacteria; phylum Acidobacteriota; class Terriglobia; order Bryobacterales; family Bryobacteraceae; genus JAIQFL01. Next base: position 2,891 of record JAIQFL010000375.1, read on the forward strand.
ACGCTACGGTGAGCGCGGGCGAAGCAAGAATCAGCACCGCCAGTCTCGGCAGTTGCTCGTTTCGAGCGAAGGGTGGCGGTGACGTTTTGGTGCTGGTCCGCCTGGCTCCGGGGAAGGACTGGCAGTCCGAGCAGGTCGCGCGGATGTATCAGGGAGTACGGATGGGAACTTATCGCATGGTGGAGGGGCTTGGCGAGAGAGCCTTCCTGTTTGACATGGGGAGCGCGGGCGCCGTTTTATGCGTTTTCCTGGAGGGCGACTACCTGCAGATCTCCCTGCTCCGGTTGGAAGACCCATCGAAAGTAGCCGCTGCCGCTGAGCAGTTGGCCCGGAGGGCGTTGGAACGGATGTCAACCCTTCGGTGAGAGTCAGAAGCGACAGCCTGGGCCAAGGTGGGGCAGGCGCTTTCGCCTGCCAATGCCCGCTTGCGGGCGATTCTTTCACGCGTTCTCACGCTCACGGCCGCGACTCCGATCGGAGCCGCGCGCGTAAGCAAGCGACATCGAAATAAGGGGCTGACCTTCTGAAGCGACGTACCAATTTGACTAGTGCCCGGCCACATATACTTTATACAAGTCCGCGACATGCCCCGTTTCCGCATCGCCGGGGTGAATCACCACGCGCCAGCGGAATAGCAATTTCTGGCCCGCCGGCAACTTCCAGTGGCTTTCTTCCTGCGTGGAATCGAACGCGTTCCGGCCAAACGGATTGAGCGCAAACAGGCCGTAATCGCGCGCGTGCCAGTAAGTTGGATGGCGGGCATTCTGTGGATGGTCGAAGATCGCTACCCCCAGCCGCTCGCCTTCCACTTCGGCGGTGTAGTCCACCCAATTGGAGCGCTTGCCCCAAACATTGGCCATGGTGGCATGGCCGTCCGCATCCACCATCCTGGCGCCCTTCCTCTCCGTGAAATTGTCCGCCAGGCGGATGGCGAACGCACCCTCTTTGGTATCGCCGAAGGTGAGATCTACCGCTGCCGTGAGTGTTATCTCGAAGTCGATGGTCCGCAGTTTCGGGTCGGAATAGAAAATCATGTTACGATCTTCCACCATGAGCGTCTTGCCACTGGTTTCGCGCCAGTCCATGGTGGCGGTGAGCGTGCCGGAGCGGTCACCCTCCTTGTACTGCGCGGCCCGCACCACAATTCGACCCATGTGCGGCTTGGTGTACGACGGATCGTTCTCCCAGAACTTGGTGCCGTTGACGTCGTCGTAGGAGAACCACAGGCCGGTGTGGTGCACGTGATCGCGGCTCTCGCCGGCCACATCCTCCATGGGGAAATGGCGCGTCACGATCCTCCCGGACGCGGAGCGCAGCGGAGCCAGAAACGGCTTGCCGCTGTCGGCGCCGTAGTGGAAGGTCGTAAAGGGCTTGCCGTCCACGTTGACGGCGATCTGGTCGCGCGAGAAGCGGACTTGGGCGGGCAGGCAGGCGCACGCGGCTATGCTAAGAACAAGTGTGGATCGCATGGGTTTGACTTAAGAAGAGTGTACCGCTTGCCGCAGGCGGGGGATAATGGCTCCTATGGCGCTGAGAACCTTTTCCGCGACCCTTCTACTTGCACTGGGAGCCGCCCGAGGGCAGCCGCTGCCCGAATTGCGCATCGAGCCGACCACCGGCGGATCCATCTTCTACGTCAAGAACGTCGCCTCGCAGCCGGTCACCGCGTTCCTGATCGAACTGGTCAACTACCCCGGCAGCTACTACTCGCTGTGGCAGGATGAAGCGGCCAGCGAATTGATCGCACCCGGCGCCGAGAAGCGCATCCCGGTGACCAACATGACGGTAGGGGCGGTTCCCGACTATGTGAAGCTGCAGGCTGCCCTTTTCGCCGATGGCAGCTCCGCCGGGATTCCGGAAAAGATCACGCAGATTGTGGAACGGCGCCGCTTCACCCTGGGAACCATCCGCGAACTGATCGCCCGGATCGAGAAGGCTCAGGCGGCATCCGTGCCAAAAGCCGCCCTGATCGCCGATTTGAGGCAATGGGGCGATTCCCTCCAGCCCCCCCGCAGAACCAATCCGACCTCCCAAACCACCGTCAACCAGACCGCCGCCAGAGGCATCATCGCGGATGCCGCCGCCTGGTTGGACTCTCACTCACCCGATGAGACGCTGGCGAAGTTGCGCGCCGGGGAGCGATCCCTCGCCTCCAGCAAACCTGCTCTTTAGCTTATCGGTAGAAGGCCCCTTCCGGGAAAGATCGTGTGTTAACCTGTGGGGCCTTCCTGCGTAACTATCCGGTAGAGAGGAGTGCGACGATGGCGCGGAAACGAGCTGGACGGGTATTGGGACTGGGAATGCTGGCGGCATTGGCCGGCGTGCTGCTGCCGTTACCCGCCTGGGGGCAAGGATCCAAGGGAGGTGTGGCGGCCGCCCCATCCCCGTCTATCGCGACCATAGAGCAACCCGATGCGCAACGCATCAAGGCAGAGCTATCGAGCCTTCTGGAACACTATCCGCCCGCCTTGCGAGGCGCCCTGGCGCTCGACGCGAGTCTCCTCGGCAATCAGGCATATCTTGCACCGTATCCGGCCCTGGCGGGCTTTCTAAACGCGCATCCCGAAATCGCCCGCAATCCGTCGTTCTATGTCGGCGAGAGCTCGGGCTATCGTCCCCCTCAGGACCATAACGCGCAAGTCATGGAGATGTGGAGGGACATGCTCAATGGCTTGGCAGTATTCGCTGGCTTCGGCATGGCGATCGGCTTACTGGTCTGGCTGATCCGCACGATCATCGACTACCGCCGTTGGAGCCGGCTGGCCAGGGTGCAGACAGATGTCCATACGAAGATTCTGGATCGGTTTACGGCGAACGACGATCTGCTCGCCTACATCCAGTCTCCGGCCGGTTCGAAGTTTCTGGAGTCGTCGCCCATCAAGCTCGACGCCGGTCCGCGGAGCGTGGGTGCGCCGCTGGGGCGGATTCTCTGGTCGGTGCAGGGGGGGCTGGTGCTGGTGGCCGGCGGGATCGGCCTGCAGGTCGTTGGCGGGCGGGCCACGGATGACGCTGCGCAGCCGCTCCATGCTCTGGGCGTTCTGGGGATCGCGCTCGGTCTGGGGTTCGTGGTTTCGGCGATAATCTCGTTTGTGATCTCGCAGAGGCTGGGGCTGATCGAACCGCCGTCCCCGGGCCTCCGGATCGAGCCGCCCGGCGCCGAAGGATTCGGAAACCGGAAATGACAGCACCTGACGCTTATGGATCGTGACACGACGTTCACCGTTGGCAGCCGCATCGACACCGTCGAGGACGCGTGCGCGGACTTCGTAATGGACGAGGACACATTCCGCGCATTTTACGAACGGACCGCACGCGGACTATGGGCGTACCTCGCGCGGGTGACCGGCGACCGTCAACTGGCGGACGATCTGCTGCAGGAAACCTTCTATCGCTTTCTTCGAGCCAACCGGGCGTACGATACCGAGGCGCATCGCCGCAATTCTCTCTATCGCATTGCCACGAATCTGGCGCGGGATGCGCGGCGGAAAAGCCTGACGCGGCCCGCCCCGCTCCTTGCCGGCAATGACATCGAGAGCGCTCCGTCCGCCGGCCCATCCGGCGCCGCGGAGCGCATAGCCGATTTCACCCGCGCCATGTCGCATCTCCGGCCGCGGGAGCGGGCGATGTTATGGCTGGCCTATGCCGAGGGCGCTTCGCACCGCGAGATCGCGGCTGTGCTCGGCCTGAGTCCCGCCAGCCTGAAGCCCTTGCTGTTTCGCGCGCGGCGCCGGCTGGCGGCCTTGTTGGGTGGCGCTCCGGACGGGGGCAAGCGATGATACCTGTTGAGTGCGAATTCGAATCGGAAGTTCTGGCCGCCACTCTCCAGGGCCGCTGGCCTGATCGGGTCGACGCTGACCTGCGCGCGCATGTTGCGGCGTGCGCGATCTGCTCCGATGTCGCCGCGATCGCCGGCGTGATTGAGGACGCCCGCGAGGAAATGAGCGCATATGCCGTCATCCCTGATTCCGGCCGTGTCTGGTGGCTCGCCCAGGTTCGCGCGAGACGCGAAGCTGCCGAAGCCGCGAACCGCCCCATGACCGCCGCTCAGGCGATCGCATTCGTTTGCGCGGTCGGCCTGCTCGGTGCCTGCTTCCGTGCCGCGTCCACGTGGTTTCACTCGGTCCTCGGACGGATTACATCGGGCATGGCCGGCTATGACATTGACGCATCGTTGGCTTCGGCAACCAGGCTCCTGGCCGAACACGGCGCCCTGGCACTCGCTATGGCGGCCGTGCTATTCCTGGTGCCTGCTGCCGTGTACCTCGCGATGGGACGTGACTGACAGACTGGCCCGGCGCATATGGCTCTAATGGTTCTTGCCCACCAGCAAATTCCGGCGAGAAGCCCGGCAAATCTGCCGTCTAAGCATAGATGCCTCTCTTAGAAAGCTGAATCGCGCTCCGAACTCGCCCGCGAACGACTTTGGAACGATCACGCCGGACGACGTTATAAAACCCGTGGGCTGCAGAAACGTCGACGTACGGATGTTGCCGCCGTAACTGGTGCCGAAGTTGGCGCGATTCGTCAGGTCGAAGGCCTGGAAGAACAACTCCAGCATGGCTCGCTCACCAAACCTGAAGAACCGGCCGAAGCGCGCATCAAGCTGGAAGAAATCCTCGCCGCGCAGGTAGTTGTACGGGACCTGGTGGCACGTGTTCGCCGCGATGCATCCCGTCAACTGCGTCGCCGTGTAAGCCGCGGTCGCCGCCAGGTTGTTGGGATCGCCGTTGAGCACGATCGCGTGCGTGGCGCCGACGCCGCTGCCGAAGCCGAACACATCCGTGATGCCCCATTTCAGGTTGATCAGCCCGCTGACTGTGATACGGTGCCGCTCGTCGGCGGGCGTAGGGCCGAGGTCGTGCGGCGCGAACCAGTCCAGAAGATCCGTTGGGCCATTTCCGAAGGCGGCGGAGTTGCCATTGTAAGCCAGGGCGCGGGAGAGGACGTAGGTTGCATTGATGGAAAAGTTCCTGCTCAGCCGGCGGCGGTAGGAGAGGTTCATTCCGTCATACCGGCTGCGGCCGATGGACATATAGTCGCGAATCCCGCCAAGCACCGGCAGACCCAACGCCTGGAAGGGAGCAGTCGTAGACCGCACGCCATTGATGGTCGGGTTGATCACGATGGTCTTGCTTTCGTGGAGACCGAGCTCATGAACATACTCGGCTTCAATCACCGAATTGCCGGTGACTTGCCAGCTATAGCCGGCATTCCACTGTTCGCTGTACGGGTTGGTGTAATGCGGGTCCATCATTTGTCCGGTCGCGCCGGTAGGCAACTGCGAAGCTCCGGGCGCCTGCGGCGGAAAAGGATCGATGCCGAACCGGAAGGCGGAAAGAAGCTGCCCGCTGGGGAGGACGCTCGCACTCGCGCTGCCCGGTCCGGGACTGGTGTAGGAAACCGTGGTGAACAAGCTCGAGTTCGCCTGTTGCTCCATGAACAGCGGAATGTTCTGGAAAATTTGCCCGTAATAGAGACCATAACCGGCCCGGAGGATGTGTTTTCCGGCTCCCGTGAGGTCGTACGCAATACCGACGCGTGGGCTGAAGTCCTTGTTCTCGTCGTGCGGGAGTGCGCCGGCATAGGGGCTTCCGATGGCCTTCAATTCCAGATACGCGCGCGATTGCGCCTGGATGGAGCCTCCATTGAGGCCTATGTCTTTGTCCCAGCGCAAGCCGAGATTCACCGTCAGGCGGCGGCTCACTTTCCAGTCATCCTGGAAATACACGCCGACCATTTTGTTGTGCTCGGAGTAGTACGAATTGCCGGTAGTGGCCTGAATGATGGATTGAACCGCGCCCGGCGTCTTAAAGCCCTGCGGGTACTTTGTGGTGTTGGACAGAATCGTGAGCGGGTCATCGAAAAATGAGATGACCGGCGTCGCGTCGGTGAGGAAGAATCCGCCCAGGACCGGCTCCCACAGATAGTCGATGCCGGTCTTTAGGGAGTGTTTGCCGCGGTTGAATGCGATATCATCCTTGAACTGCCACTTTTTCTGGAAAGTGTTCTGAGGCACGTTGCCATTGGTGCCGATGACAAGATCCGGAAAGGACAAATTGGTGACGTAGTTGTTGGTCGAGATCAGATTGTTCCAATACTGATAGCCGAAGGTCACGGAGTTCACAATCGACGGCGTGAGGACCGAGTTGAGCGTCGCGTTGGCGAGTGACCGTACCCTGTAATGTCGCGGTTGCAGTAATCTGTGCGGGCAAACTCGAAATGCTCGAGCACACCAGCGCCAGCACGGAAATGACAAACAGATTTCTCTTTCGCATGACCCCTCCCACCTTCTCTTAACGTCTGAGCCCCCGATCAACTGGCCTAGCGACAAACTTGGTCGGGCGTACGAACCCGGCGTTAACAGGACCCGGTTTTGTTAAGAGTATGCCTTTGGCAGGACTTCTGTCAACCTGGCGGTTTTGCGCGGTTTTCAGGTTAACGATCGCAGGTTAATGACCAGGTTAACGGGTCAAGGGTGGGGGGCCGATTTGGGGGATGCCGGTCTCCTGGACCGTCTCGCCTTCAGGTCGCGCCGCCCGCTATAATCAGGCGGGTGCGGGACCATTCCCGCCGCCTCCACAACTTATGAGGAACCCACTGATCGCGGGTGTCGTGCTATTGATGCCCGCGCTATGCCACGCTGCACCGCCTGATGGCAGCTTCTTTCCGGTGTCCGTGTGGTACGCCGGCGGCAAGGCGCGCGCGCCCATGTTGGAGCCGGTTACGCCGGCATCGCCCGGGCTCTGGCGACAGGACCTGGTGCGAATCAAATCGCTCGGGTTCAATACAGTCCGAACATGGGTGGAATGGACGGCTGGGGAACCACGCCCGGGCGAATATCACCTCGAGCCACTCGATCTGCTGCTGAAGCTGGCCGAAGAGGTTGGCCTCAAGGTGATCGTGCAAACCTACGTCGATTCGGCCCCCGATTGGGTGGGCGTGAAATACCCGGACGGGCACTTCGTCGCGCAGAACGGCCAGGCCATCCCGTCGCAGGCGGCGCCCGGCTTCTGTTTCGACAATCCTGGCGTCCGGCAGGCGACGCTCAGTTTCCTCAAGGAGGTTGCGCGGCATGCGGCGAAGAGCCGTGCGTTCTTTGGCTGGGACTTGTGGAGTGAGCCGCACATCATCAACTGGGCGGAGATCACCTACATTCCCAATGCGTCCTTCTGCTATTGCGCTCACTCGATCGCGCGCTTCCGGCAGTGGCTCGAAGCGAAGTACGGCGCCCTTCCGAATCTGAACCGGGCCTGGTACCGGCAGTTCCAGGATTGGCAGGAGGTGGAACCTCCACGCTTCGACACGATCCTTTCGTATACCGACTACATGGATTGGCGGGTGTTTATTACCCAGAAGATCGCCGAGGATCTTCGTGCCCGAAGCCAGGCGGTGAAGGAGATTCTTCCCGATCGCGTGACCACCAGCCATGCCGCCGGTCCCAGCGCGCTCGGAAGCTTCTCGGGCGGCGATGGCAACCCCGACGACTATCTGATGTACAAGGCGGTGGACTATTACGGGACTAGCCTGTATCCCAAACACTCGCTTCCTCCGCACATGTCTCCCTCGCGCGTCATGATGGCTGTCGACCTCACCCGCTCGGCGGGCGACAACCGGGGATTTTACATCGGAGAGCTGCAGGGCGGCTTCGGGGTTCGCGGCGACGTAGTTAGTCAGGAGATTACACCACTGGACGTCGTGAGGTACATGTGGACCGCCGTTTCGCGCGGCGCACGCGGGGTGAACATCTATGCCTGGTACCCCATGAACTCCGGATATGAGTCGGGAGGGTATGGGCTGATCGATCTGGACGGCACGCTGACGGAGCGAAGCAAGAGCGCCGGCGCGGCGGCCAAACAGATCGATGCCAACGCCGACCTGCTGCTGCGGGCGCATCCGAAACCGGCCGAAATGGCCATCGTGGTGAACCAGCTCACGAACCTGGTGGGTGGAGCGGGGCACCTGTACAATCGCGGCGCGGTATCGCGCTCGCTGTCCGGCTACTACCGGATGTTTGCCGAACGCAACATTGCGGTGGACTTCATCAACGCGGTGGATCTTACAGCCACGCAGGTGAAACGCTACCGCCTCATTGTGCTGCCTTATCCGATTCTGATGCTGTCCAACGAGGCCAGCGTGCTCGATCAATACGTTCGGGAGGGCGGCCACCTGTTTACCGAGGCGCGGGCGGGTTGGGTTGATGAGCGCGGACACGCGCAGGAAGTCATACCCGGATTCGGTTGGGATCGGATGCTGGGCGTTCGTGAGAAATCCACGACGCCCAAGCCCGACCTGCAGATTCGCTGGGGAGACCAGGAAATCGCCGGCGCGATTTTTGAAGAGCGCTTCACCGTGCTCAATGTGGAGGCAAAGCCGCTCGCGTACTTCCAGGACGGTTCTCCCGCAGCGTTTGAACGCAAGTACGGCAGGGGAAGCGCCATCATCGTGGGGACCTTCCCCGGGCAGGCGAACGAGACTCCGGAGGCTCTCTCGCGCCAGCGCGCCAACATCGTGGTTGGCAACCTGCCGGGCCCCGCAAACCAGGCGAGCACGGCCGGATTGCACCCGCTGGGCGGTTTCCTGGCGGAATGGGCCAGAGTGCCGCTGCCGGAGCTAAAGACCTCCGCCCCGGTCGATCTCCAGCAACTGGTCGCGGATTCCGGCCGGCTGGTGTTTCTGATCAACTGGGGGGCTGAGGCGGCCAGGCTGGAGTTCACGATGCCGCTCGACAAGGCACCGAAGCAGGTGCGCGAGATTACGACTGGCCAGACGTTGCCGGGTGCCGGTGCACGGGTCCAGATCGGTGTCGAAGTGCCGCCAGGCGGTGTGCGGGTGTACCGGATTGACTACTGAGGGGATGCAAGAGAAGTCGCCCGCAAGCGGGACGAGTACTATCCCAATGGCAGCTTCTCGGTTCTGTTTACCATCCTGGCTTTTCATGAGCAGGACCTGGTATGCCAAGCCTTTCAGAGCGACGAAGAGGACTCGATGAACGGCGGCGAACAACAGAGCCCGGCGTTCGCCACCGCCTTCGATCCCAAGGACCCCGAATCGGTAGCGGCCGGATTTGAGGAATTCCGGCACTTCCTGCGAATGCTGGAAGCACTGGGCGAACTGCTGGCGCTTCTGCCGGGTCGTGACGTGTTGGAGGAGCAAAAATGAGGTTCGACGCCCATTTCGGCGAGGCCGAAGCGGTGCAGCTCAAGGCTGCGATTCTGCTTTACGGCGGCGCCAGGAGGATCGTCTTCGCGTCCGTTCACGAACCCTATCGCGACCCAGCGGGCGGCGCGCCCTACCTGGATGCCGGCAGACTCATGACAACGGAGTTCCTGCGCTGTTGGCTCGCGGCCTTGGCTTTGGAATAGCGCCAAGTCCGTCCTGATGCGCACCCCGGAAATCACCGCTTGGTGGGTACCACCAGCGGTGAAGCCGATGTTCTTCTCTCGAACGTCGGACGGCAAGACTCTCAACGGACGGTCCTATCCGCATCCGCCGCTGGTCTTCGTCCTCGACGGAGAGTACGGGTTGAGCGTGCGCGCCTTGCTCGAAAATCGCCGGCCAGCGGCGCGGAGCGCGATCGCCATCGCACTATACTGGAACGTCAACGAGAGGGCCGGTTTTCGAAATGTCCATGGCAGGCGCGCGCAGATTCGAACTGCGATCTTCGCTTTAGAAGAGCGAGGCCCTGTCCGTTGGACGACGCGCCCGTGGTAGCCCCACCCCGACTCGATCGGGGATTCCAGTTCAGGGGACATGTGCCTTTTCCTGTTAGACGATGGGGCCTTAGTCCTTAAACGGGTCGTACACATCTTTGCCGGCCATCGCGACACCCAGTGGCCTGAGCGCGTGGAGCACGCGAACGGACTCCGAGTGCTCAGCCAGAACTTCCGGGAGCCGCTTATAACAATGCGGCGACTCATCGACACCGCCCCCACGCAACTCGACCCGGGCGTCACTCACCCAGTGGTCCATCATTTCCTGAGTGACCTTCGGCTGGCGCGTCCACTCGCCGGTTTTGTCCCGCTTGCCCATGGCTTCCATCCGGCCCATTACTCGGCCGGCGCCGTGGATGGTTGAGTAAAGCGACAGCGAGGCCTCCTTGTTCTCGACGCCTTCCAGGATGACAGAGGTCTCGCCCATGGTTCCGCCGACGAACCCTCTCTGACCGGGGAACGCCGGCGTCGCTCCCTTACGCACTACCCACAAGTCTTTGCCGTTGTGGGTCTCTCGCCAAGCGAAGTTGTGGTGGTTGTGAACCGAATCGAGCACCCGCGCGCCCAGGATCTTCACGACGCGATCACACACCCAGTCGCGCCCGGC
>JAIQFL010000376.1 GCA_020073365.1 Terriglobia bacterium
TAATCAGCGGCGGTTTCTCGACGGACCCCGGTGGTCTTCTGAATCTTCCGCAGCGACCAGCCAAGCCGCCCCAAAGCGATAACTTGCTGTTTCTTTTCCTCGTTCAAGACATTGCTCACATCGACCGAGGGTACCTGCCCTCGTGTCGAAATCAACGTCCTGAATGATGGTTATCGTTGGCCGGTTTTGAAGTGACCCTCTATGGCCGGTTTTGGGTGACCCCCGAGGGACTAGCGTGAAATCCACCGCCCGCAGAGCCGTCCCGCCGCAAGTGCTTTCGCACCCCAACCCTCAGCCAACGCCGCGCATTTTTCGAAGGTGTCTCTATGGACCTATTTGGTAAACTAACAGACCAGGTCCTCGCGGCCGATCTTGAGATTCTCCAAATTGCCCAGAATCGTCAGCGCGATCTGTTTCGGGTCGAAGAAGGTTTGCGCGATCCGCTGGACGTCTTCGGCCGTCACCGCCTCGATGCTCTCCACCAGGGCGTCCAGGCTGAAGAAGTGGCCGAAGTACATCTCCTGGCGTGCCAGGTTGGACATCCGGCTGCCTGTCGACTCCAGGCTCAGCATCAGGGAACCCTTCAGATGGTCCTTGGCCCTCCGCAATTCTTCGTCATTGACCGTCTGCTCCTTGAGTTGGCGAAACTCCTTGGTGATCGATTCCACGACTTTGCGAGCCGATTCGACAGAGGTCCCTGCGTAAATGGACAGGCACCCGGTATCGCGGTAGGGGCTCAACTCGGAAAACACGGCGTATGCCAGACCCTGGCGCTCGCGGATGTTCTGGAACAGGCGCGAGCTCATGCCGCCACCCAGTAGCGTGTTGAGTACATAGCACGCAAACCGCTCCTCATGGGGCAGCGGATAGGACGGCACCCCCAGGCATAGGTGGACCTGTTCGAGCGCCTTCTTGTTGCGGAGGGCGATGCGTGCGTGAGTGCCGGGAATCGTGTCCGGCGCCAAAGCTTGCCCCGGCGGCAGCGTTTCGAAATGCTCCCGCACCAGCGTCACCAGGCGGTCATGCGTCAGGTTGCCGGCAGCCGTCACAATCAGGTTAGCGGGCACGTATACCGCCTGATAGTAGGCTTGGATCATGCCGTGATCAAACCGCTTCACGCTCTGCGGGGTCCCCAGAATCGGCTTTCCGATGGGGTGGTCCTTCCAGAAATTGGAAGAGAAAATCTCGTGGACCAGGTAGTCGGGGCTATCCTCCTCCATCTTGATCTCTTCCAGAATGACGCCCTTTTCCTTTTCGATGTCTTCCGCGCGGAACATGGGATGAAGCACCAGGTCCGCGAGAACGTCAAAGGCCTGGGACAAGTGCTGATCGAGGACCTTGGTGTTGAAACAAACCAGTTCCTTGGCGGTGAAGGCATCCAGGTTGCCTCCGATGGAATCCACCGATCGCGCAATGTCCTCGGCGGAGCGGCTGGTCGTGCCTTTGAACAGCATGTGCTCGATAAAGTGCGAAATACCGTTCAACTCGGAGGACTCGCGCCGGGAACCGCTGCCGATCCACACTCCCACGGATACCGAGCGTACGTGCGGCATCGCTTCGGTGATCACCCGAACGCCGTTGCCGAGCGAGGTCATTTCGATTTCCCGTATGGGAGTTATAGGTGATGTCATGTAGAAATACGGAGAGCGCCCTGCTTCCCTTTTTAGCACTGTACCACGGGCATTCTTGCCGGAACCACCCGGACAAAAGAAGCTCGCGTCTACAAAGGCACCCGTGCGAGCTTTCCGAGCCACCGCCGCCGCCCGCTAGCCTACTCCACCGGTGCTAAGCCAGCTTTGTTTTCAGTAGCTTACATGATTCGTGCTACCATGGTCTTGGCATGTCCCAACCGCTTGTGGGCATGGACCTTGCTGAGCTCGGTGAGGCCCTCGGACCCGATCAGCCCGGATATAGAGCCCGCCAGCTCTACGAGGCCATCTATCGCGGGGAAGCGCCGAATTTGGTGCAAATCTCAACACTACCCGTGCGGATGCGCCAAGATCTGGCGTTGCGCCACGCTCTCGGTCTGCCCGAAATCGAACGGCTCTACCAATCCTCCGACGGCACCCGCCGATACCTGCTGCGGCTCGAGGACGGGCGTACGGTTGAGACCGTACTCATGCCGGAAGGAGAGCGCGATACCATCTGCATCTCCAGCCAGGTCGGCTGCCCGGTGGATTGCAGGTTTTGCATGACGGCGCTGATGGGTCTGGAGCGCAGCCTCACGGCGGGCGAGATTGTGGGCCAGGTGTTGCTGGTGACGCGCGACAATCGGTTGCGGCGCGATGGCGGGCGTCTCAACATCGTCATGATGGGCCAGGGCGAGCCCCTCCTGAATCTGGATAACGTGGTGAAGGCCACCCGTATCCTGCTCGACCCGGCAGGCTTCGGGTTGTCCCCTCGGCGCATCACGGTTTCCACCGCGGGCATCATTCCCAAGATCGAGCAACTGGGCCGCGAGCCGGTGCGCCCCAAGCTGGCCGTCTCCTTGAACGCCTCCACCGAGGAGATGCGCCGGGAACTGATGCCCATTACGCGCAAGTACCATCTCAAGGATCTGATGGAGGCATGCAAGGCCTACCCATTGCGCCCTTGGGAGAAGCTGACGTTCGAGTACGTGCTGCTCCGGGGTGTGAACGATACCGACGCCGATGCGCGGCGCGTGGTGAGGTGGCTCGCCAACCTGAATTGCAAGGTGAACCTGATTGCGCTCAATCCCGGACCGGGGATTCCCTTTGAGACTCCGCAGCCGGAGCGGGTGGCGGGTTTCCAGGCGATTGTGCGGCGATCGGTCCCCTGCTTCGTCCGCAAGCCGCGCGGGCTGGATATTTACGCAGCCTGCGGGCAGTTGAAGCGGAACACCATGGAAGCCGATGCGGGACTTGCGGAAACGCAGTAATCCCACGCTAAATCGTCTACTGGCCAAAAGTAAGGGGTGCCTCACTGACAACAACGTGCTCGCCGGTCAGATCTTCTGCACCCGCCGCAGGGTGTACAGTTCCGGCTTCATATTGTCGTGCTCGAACCGCTTCCAGTCGTCGTTGACATGAATCAGTTTGCCGCTGATGTGGTTGGATCGCTCCGAAGCTAAAAACAGAGCCAGTTGGATCTGTTTCTCCGGGGCCACGCCGCCGGTGATGCGAACCTGCTCGGCATCTTCGATTTCCCTTCCGCCGGCTCGCTCCTCGCCGGCGTGCAGGATCTCATCGGTCATGTGCGTGTAGGAACTGCCGGGAGAGACGGAGTTGACCTGCACATTGTGGTCACTCACCTCGACGGCCAGGCACTCCGCAAAGCGTACCACCGCGGCCTTTGACGCGGCATAAGAACTGAAATTGGGCCGGGAATGGCCCGAACCGCCGCCCACAATCAGGATAATCTTGCCGGAGCGCCTCTCGATCATGGGAGGCAGAGCCGCTCGGCACGAATTCACGGCGCCGATCAGGTTGATTTCTATCGTCTCATTCCATGCCTTGGGCTTGGTGGAGAGGAGTGGGCCGATCGGTCCCTGCACGCCTGCCGCGACGATGAGTGTGTCCAGGCCTCCAAAGACCACGCGCATGCGGTCCACGGCGGCCGACATCTGCTCCAGGTCGCGCACGTCGGCTCGGATTCGAAGTGCGTTGCCTCCGGCCTGTTCGATCTCCAGCTTGGCCAGATCCAACTCGGCCTGGCTGCGGGCCAGCAGGCCGACGCGGGCACCCGCCAGGGCAAAGCCGAGGGCCAGGCGCTTTCCGATTCCGCGACCGGCTCCCGTGATCAGAACGCTCTTATCTCGGATGGAGGTCAAGGATCAGTTCTCCAAACTTATCTGGCAGATCTCGGGGCTACGAAATAGATTGTAGTCCTCTTTTGCAGGGCGCGGTCCAGAACCGGCGGATCGTCTCCGCGAGCGGGAAAATGCGTGAATGGAATCCCGTGCTTTCAAAGGTGGGGCAGGCGCCTCCGCCTGCCTCCCCCCGCTTGCGGGCGATTAGTTCACAGTCCCCGGGGGCGCCCGCCCCACTGGGCTACCGCCTGATCCCTCGCAGCAGGCGTCGCGCCGACCAGGTGACAATCCCGAAGAACGTCGCGAAGCTGAGAAGGATCACGACGAGTTGCCGCCTCGGGGAAAGCTGCGTCACCTCTTGTACCGGCCTGACTCCGAAATCGAGCCAGATCCGCAAACGCACCGCTGCCGGAGCGTCAGCAGGGTTGTCCACCACTACCACGTAGTCGCCGGGCCCGCGGATATGCGGCGTGAAACTGCCGGACGCTGCGGGGTCGGTCTCCTCGATGACGCCATGCGGCAGCCCGCCCCGCAGCCGCTCCAGATCCTCGCGGCGCATCAACGCGAGGCGCACTTGTGGCGGTCCCGATTCCACCTGGAAGTGCGCGTGCACCAGCGCCGGCCTCTGGTTGAGACCGAGCTCGACGTATCGCCACTCGTTAGCGGGGATCTGGTACACCTCGTCCACCACGTCCACCACCGTGGAAGCGGCCAGCAGCAGAATCCAGGCAAACGCGAACATAGGAGGCCGGATGGGTTTGCGATCCACGTCGCGATCCGTGCCGCGGTCCGCGTCGCCGCCAGGCCCTGTCGAGGCTTCCAAAGGGTACAATAGGGCCATGAACGACAGTATGGCACACCCGGGGCAGGGGTTTGCCGCGCTCGAACTCCCCGGTTGGAAGACCGCGCTGAGCACGGTGGCCGCCGTCCTGATTGCCCTTCTGTTTCTCGCCTCGGGTCTTTGGAAAATCACCGACGTGCAAAGCGCGGCGATGCGTATGGCGCAGGCCAAGGTTCCGGAGGCGCTGAGCCAGGCCGCGGCGCTGCTGTTCGGCATCGCGGAAACCGTGGGCGGCGTCCTCATCCTGGTGCCGCGGTTCCGGCGCTGGGGCGCCATCCTTACCGGGCTCCTGCTGGTGGCGTTCCTGATCTACATCGGGGTGAACTATAACGCACTGCGCGGCGAGGATTGCAGTTGTTTCCCGTGGCTCAAACGCGCCGTGGGCCCGGGCTTCTTTATCGGCGATGGCGTGATGTTGCTGCTGGCGGTGTGCGCGGGGACCTGGTCGAAGCGGCCGGGCAGCCTCCGAAGCGCCGTTTTAGTGCTGGGCGCGGTGGTGGTATTTGCGCTGGTCTCCTATGGTGTGGACGAAGTGCGGCAGACCGGCACCAAGGCTCCCGCCGCCACCATGGTTGACGGTCAGCCCTATTCGCTCCAGCACGGCAAGATCTTCCTGTTCTTTTTCGATCCCCAGTGCATGCACTGCTTCGACGCCGCCAAGCGCATGTCGCAGTTCGAATGGGGCGACACCAGGATCGTGGCGGTTCCCGTGGAGATGCCGCAGTACGCGGCGCAGTTCCTGCGCGAGACCGGCCTGAAGGCGGTGATTTCCTCAGACTTCCAGAAACTGGCGCCGGTCTTTTCCTACACCGCGTACCCGTTCGGCGTGGCCTTGGAGAATGGCCGCGAAAGGGCGCCCCTGACGAAGTTCGAGGGCGCCGAGCCGGCTCCCACTCTCAAGCAACTCGGGTTTGTACACTGAACCCCGGTCTGTGATAATATTCCGTCGATAATATTCCGTCGAACCCAGGCAGCGTTCGGGCTGCACTTTCAGAGAGAGGTGGAGTATGCGCATAGTTGTGATTCTCGTCGCCTTTTCGTTAGCGGCCTTTGGCCAACGGCACAAACTGGAAGAAGTGGACGCGGAGAAGCCTGAAGGAAAGCTCCTCCAGCAGCTCATGCAGGAGAACGACCCCGGCAAGAAAACCGCCCTGATGGAACAGTTCGCCACCCAGTTTCCCAAACTGGAAACCTCGGCCTGGGTGCTCGAGCAACTGCAAGCCACATACGTCAAAACCGGCGACCCCGACAAAATCATCGCTGCCGGAGAAAAACTGCTGGCCGTCGACCCGGACGATCCCGAGGCGGCGCTCCAATGCCTGAAGGCCGCGGAAGCCAGGAAAGATGTGGAGCTCATCAAGAAGTGGTCCGCAACCACTTCCGCCAATGCCAGAAAACTGGCGAACACGCCCAAGCCGGCCGACGCCGATGCAGCCGAGAGCTGGAAATCGGAAGTGGACTACGCGAAACAAGTGGATACCTATAGCGAGTACGCTCTCTTTAGCGCCGCGGTCCAATCGCGAGACCCCAAGGCGACCATCGGACTAGCCGAGATGCTCGTCGAGCGCAATCCCAAGGGTGAGTACACCGCCAAAGTGCAGCAGCCGCTATTCGTCGCCTACCAGCAGGCCGGAGCCAACGACAAGGCGGTGGCGCTGGCGGAACGCGTGCTGGCCACCGATCAGACCAATGAAGACATGCTCCTGGTGGTGACCGACAGCTACCTGCAGAACAAGAAAGATTCGGAGAAGGTCCACGCCTATTCCGCCAAGATCGTCGAGGTAGTGGCTGCCAAGCCGAAACCGGAGGGCACCAGTGATGCGGACTGGACGGCGCACAAGAATCAAGTAACAGGTTTGGCCTGGTACATGAGCGGAAAGCAGTACAGCGCGGAAAACCGGCACGCGCAGGCGGAGCACGAGTTGAAGAAGTCCTTGCCGCTGGTGGAATCGAGCCCGGCTCTGGCCAGCCTCACGCCCGAGGTGCTGTTCCTGCTCGGGTTCTCGGATTACAAGCTGGCCGGTGCCAATCCGGAGAAGGCCCAGGAAGCGGCCAACTACTTCCGCTCCTGCGCTGCTCTGAAAAGCCCGTTCCAGGCAACCGCCACCGCCAATGTCAAGCGGATCCAAACCGAATACCACGGGATCAAGTGAACCTGCTCATACCCAATCTGGGATCTACCTCGCTGAAGTACCAGATCCTCGAAATGCCCCTCGAAACCGTGCTCGCGAAGGGACGGCTGGAGCGCGTTAGAAACTATCAGGAAGCCATTCGCCAGATCGACGCGGGTGGAACGCGGATCGATGCGATTGCCCTCAAGACGGTGCATGGCGGACCGCGCTATCGCGGGACGTTTGTGGTGGATGAGGGCGTGGTCCAGGCGCTGCGCCAATTCCTGCCCGCAGCGCCCGCCCACAACGCGATTTACCTGACTGCTATTGAGGCTTTCCGCGAGGCCATGCCGGGAATTCCCATTGTGGCGGCCTTCGAACCCGAGTTCCATGCCACCATGCCCGAGCCCGCGCGGCTCTACGGCGTCCCGGGCTCCTGGCTGGAAGAGGGCGTGGCGAAGTATGGCTTCCACGGCGCCTCGCATCAATATGTCAGCGAGCGGGTGGCCGCGCTGTTGGGACGACAGGTGAAGCTGGTGAGCTGCCATCTGGGGGGCAGTTCGTCCATGTGCGCGATCCAGGACGGCAGATCCGTGGACACGACGATGGGGTTTTCGCCGCAGTCGGGTCTGGAGAACGCCACACGCCACGGAGATCTGGATGTCTTCGCGGTGCTGTACATGATGGAGCGCCACGGGTGGAGCACCGAGGAGGTCCGCGGGCAACTCTCGACCGGTGGCGGTCTGGCGGGCTTGTCGCAGGTGGCCGGCGGCGATTTGCGGGACATCGAGACCGCCGCCCGGCAGGGTAGCCGCCGGGCGGCGTTGGCGCTCGAGACCTTCACGTACCAGGTGAAAAAGACGTTGGGGGCGTTTGCCGCCGCGATGGGCGGTCTGGAGGCCGTGGCCTTTACCGGCGGGATCGGCGAGAACTCCGCTCGTCTGCGGGCGGCATGCTGTGAAGGGTTGGCATTTTTGGGAATCCGGCTCGATTCCGCGAGGAACCAGGGTGGCACGGGAGACCGGGTGGTCTCCGCAGAGGATTCCAAGGTGACCGTCCTGGCCTTAGCTACGAACGAGGAATTGATTGTGGCCCGCCGGGCCTACCGTTGTTTGAAAGGTTGACGGTTCGCGAAGCTGGCCTCCTTAGCCTTAGCGGCGGGCTGCGATCAGCGCCTTTGTCGGCAATCGCGGTGACGTATCCAGACCAAAGCCGTCACCCTTCAGACTGCGTTCCGGGTTTGTGCTCAGCTCGCAGCGGTCAGCTTTACTCGCATGGCTGTTAACCGAAAGGTTGTAGGTTCGAGTCCTACCTGAGGAGCCACTTTGTTTTCAGTAGTTTACGCACCTCCCTCCGCATCATCCTGGCTCCACTCCCACCGAAACAAAACCCGTAAGTGACTGATTCTTCGTAGAATGTGGGTGGTTTTTGTAAGCAACCGAAGGGGTTATGATCCCAGATTTCCTGAACTCTATCAAAAATAAAAACTTGCGCGAGGATCCGTGGAACCGGGCCGAGCCACTGTGGGGACTTTTGTGGGTACTGGTCCGTAGTTTTGGCAGCAACCTTGGCGTGCCGAGCAGGTGAGAGATTTGGTCCTACGCCAAATGTGCAAAGCTCCTAAAGCCGCTTTGTCCTTAGCCGGCGTCCACTCTTGGAATCACTCAGGCAGCTTCAAATATGGCCTTCAGCGGGAGACTTTACTCCGGTGCTCGCCAAGCATTCCAAGTCCTTCTCGCTGGTCGACGCGATTTCGGTCGGCGTGGATCGCCAAGCGAAACCCACGGACGTCACCGCGAAGAAGTTCCTCGTCCACGCCGTCGCGCGACCGCCGTCTCAGTTTCGGCCTGCCAAGCGACGCATCGACTTTTGCGTTGTTTGCTAGCTAGCCAAACGTGAACGAAAAGACCCCGATGCCGGGATCGAGGAATTCGATCTCGAAGGTCACGTCTTTGATCGGCTCCTTCTGCCGGACGAGCTGATACATCCGCGGTTGTCGAACTTCGCCCGTGCCATCGGCGCTGGAATCGGATCCATGATCGCCGCCGGGCGCGGCGCCATTCAGCTTTACCTGGAAGCGAACGGGCGTAATGTTCTTTCCCGGGCCCAAGACCATATGCAGGTCGCGGCTGTGGAACCGGAACACAATCTTACCGGGCGCCGATTCGAGTATTCCACTTTCGGCATGGGCGTTCCACGATCCGCCCAGTCCCCACTGGTTTAGCGCGGGCCGCGCCGGTGGGCTGTAGGTTTTTCGTGAGTCCCGCGCCATCCCCCCTGGCGACGCGAAGTTTTCCGCCCGAGCGTAGCCGACGTAGGTTTCGGGCGATCGCACATCATCACTCGGTGGCGCCTCGGCCCCATCGGCCGTTACACGCACCGGGCTCTCGTCCAGACCAGTGGCTCCATTTTCTTTGAGAAGCGCCTGGATAATGCGCTCGGACTTGACGTAGTCGCCCTCACCGAAATGGTGGTAACGAATTCGTCCCTTTGCGTCGACGATGTAGTCGGCCGGCCAGTATTCGTTGCGGAAAGCCCGCCAAATGGAATGGTCGCTGTCGATCGGGACGGCGTATGGGACCTTCAAGTCAGCCACGGCATTCTTCACGTTGGCTGGATCTTTCTCGAAACCGAACTCCGGCGCATGGACGCCGATCACCACCAGCCCGGCATCTTTGTATTTCGCAGCCCAGGCTTTCATGTACGGCAATTCTCTCAGGCTGTTGATGCACGAGTACGTCCAGAAGTTAACCAGCACGACCTTCCCCCGTAGCGCCTTATTGTTCAAAGGCGGGGAGTTGAGCCAGGCCACCGCGCCATTCAAATCAGGCATTCCTCCTTCGTCTCCCGCTCCGGATGCAATCACGGCGACGCCGCAGATGAGAGCCGTGGCGCCAATCAAATAGGGAAGATTCGTCATAACAAGACTCCGATCTGCTGTGATTCTCAAGGTGCGTAACGGGTGAAGACAAGATCGCGAGCTTTGGCCTGATTATGGCAGGGGAAGCAGGTATTCATCAACGCCTCGTCGCCAGGTTTGCCGTCTTTGAAGTGAGCGAAAGCCCAGCCGCCCGTCTTTTCGTACTTGTTCGAGTCCTTGATCATAAACTGAATATTCGTGGGAGAGCCGGGAACGAAAGATTGGGATCGGCCAAAGACCTTGTTGTTTTCCTCCGATGAAACGTGACCGTAGTGCAAAGAGGCAATGATTGTGCCGTCCGGGAAGGGGAGCTTCCCCTCGCGGTAGGCTTTGATCGCTAAATCGTTACCTAAAACGGCGGCAAAACTATTGAGGTTGCCTTCTTCGTGAGCCACGGAAATCAACTTCCAGTCGCGGTATCCCGGAGGGATTTTGACTCCATAGCTCGGAGCGGCCTCTGCATCGGTCTGTCCGGATGCGGGCGCTCTGAAGGCGACAACGCCGCCCAGTGTTGCAAGTGCAACCAGCAAAAAAGTGAGCCGTTTCATAAAAATGGTCCCTCCTTCAATTCTGCGTATCAGCCGAGCCGCCCACCATTCGGGCTAAAGTCACTTCGGCATCACGGGCCTGGAAGCCGCGCTTCATAGCGGCGGTCATTCGGCTTTGGAAATCCGGGTTGCGCACGCCCTCACCGAAGAGATCGGAAGCACGACGGAAGTCCCCCGTCATCGTCGTCCGCCCGCCCGAGCGTAGGCAGGTGCCTGCCGAAGTTCAATTCGAAGTCGCTCGGAACGCCGTAACCCATACTACGGATCTTGGCACGGCGCGTCCGCTGACCGGGCCAGGCTAGGGCAGAGAAGAACATGTCGTTGCTCGACTGGAGCTCGGTAGCTGTCGGCGTCCCGAACCGATTGAGCTGGGCCTTCGCCGCGGCTAGCGCTTCACGGTCGAACGAGGCCAGACGCCGGACGAGCGCATCGACAAACGAGTCGAGGTCGTCATCGTCCAGCGTGCGGTTCACCCAGCCATAGCGCTCGGCGATATCAGCATCGAAATCGTCGCCGCTGAGGACGATCTCAAGTGCGCGCGAGCGGCCGACCAA
>JAIQFL010000377.1 GCA_020073365.1 Terriglobia bacterium
CCGGTGATGGGCGACTGGAACGGTGATGGTCGGCTCAAAGTTGGCGTGTATCGCAACGGCGCCTGGTATGTGGATTGGAACGGCAACAACCAGTGGGATGCCACCGATGCCGCTCACGTCTTTTACTTCGGCTTGCCCGGCGACCTGCCGGTGATGGGCGACTGGAACGGTGATGGTCGGCTCAAAGTTGGCGTGTATCGCAACGGCGCCTGGTATGTGGATTGGAACGGCAACAACCAGTGGGATGCCACCGATGCCGCTCACGTCTTTTACTTCGGCTTGCCCGGCGACCTGCCGGTGATGGCCCACTGGGACTGAGCCAGCAAAGCAACCTCGGCCGGCGCTTCTGTTCAGCAGCACGGCTCTGACGGGCTGGCGCAACAGCCAACTGAAAGCCAGGCTGAAAAACTTATTGCCCAAAAAGTTGAACAGGCGCATGGCCCGATCATGCATGGGGTAACCAGGTGCTCATGATTCTCGACGCCGACATGACCGTGCCCCCCGAGGACCCCGAAATTTTATGAGGCCCTGGTGGCCGGCAAAGGTGACTTCATCAACGGGGTGCGGCTTGGTGATAGTAGCGGTTTCCGGCCCTCCACCGTTCCATGTTCCGGGCTATGTAGTTCCAATGCCGGACGTGGTGCTCGCGGTATGCCCCAGGAGTGCCGGGGGCCGGTTCCTCGCGCGGGGGCGCGGCCTGGTCCGGGGCTCAGGCACGACCACCGGAGTGTTCCTTGAGAAAGGCGCTGTAGAAGAGAGCCAGCCCCTCGCGGAGCGGCGTCCTCGGGGACCACCCAAGCGCGCGCATGCGGCTGACATCCAGGAGCTTCCGGGCCGTGCCGTCGGGCTTGCTGCTGTCGTAGACCACGCTTCCGCGATACCCCACGGTTTCCATCACGAGCGCCACCAGATCCTGAATGGTGAGATCTTCCCCGCAACCGATATTGAGCAGCGGCGGATCCTGGCGGCAGGCATTCTCGAACGCCTCGCCGGGCAAGTTCATCAGGAAAACCGCCGCATCCGCAAGGTCTTCGCTATAGAGAAACTCGCGGCGGGCTTTCCCGGTTCCCCAAACGGTGATGGATGGGCGGCCTTCGCGCCTGGCCTCATGCACTTTGCGGACCAGCGCCGGGAGCACATGGCTGGTCTCGAGATCGAAGTTGTCCCCGGGGCCGTAGAGATTGGTCGGCATGACGGACAGGTAATGGGTCCCATACTGCTGGTTATACGACCGGCACATCTCAATCCCCGCGATCTTGGCTATGGCATAGGCGCGATTGGTGGATTCGAGCGGACCGGAGAGCAGATACTCCTCTTTGATGGGCTGCGGGCAGTCTCGCGGGTAGATACAGGACGAGCCGAGGAACAACAACCGGCGTACCCCGGCGCGGCGCGAGGCTTCGATCACGTTCGACTGAATGGCGAGGTTCTCGCGAATGAAGTCGGCGGGGTAAGTGGCGTTGGCCAGAATGCCCCCAACTTTAGCGGCGCAAAGAAAGACGAATTCCGGCCGATGCTGGGCAAAGAATCGGGACACCGCATCGGCATGGGTGAGATCAAGCTCTGCCCGGGGTCTGGTCTGCAGGTTGACGTAGTTACTGCCGGTCAGTTTTTGCAGGATGCCGGATCCGACTAACCCACGATGGCCGGTCACAAAGATTCTGGAAGAAAGGTCCATGGCCGGGGTGAGGATACTGGGAAGGCTCACGGGGTGTTATTCCTGATGACCGCCGGGGACTACATACCCATGGGTCAGATTCAGCGCGTCGCGTTCCGCCTTCTTCAAATCCGCATCCACCATTTCCACCACCATCTGCTCAAAGGTGTGCTTGGGCCGCCAACCCAGCAGGCGTATGGCGCGGGAGGGATCGCCTAACAGGCTCTCGACTTCGGCGGGACGGAAGTACCGCGGGTCCACCATTACCACCACTCTACGGCCGGCGTTTCCCTTCGTCGGTTGGCTGTCGCGGGCGGGCGCACCGGGGGCCGGGGCTGGTAGCTCCCCTGGTATACGGGCGAGGCCGACCTCGTTCACTCCTTCGCCCTGCCACTCCAGTTCCACGCCGACCTGGCGGAAGGCCAACTCCGTCAACTCACGAACCGAGTGCTGCTCGCCGGTAGCGATTACGTAGTCGTCCGGCCGCTCCTGCTGCAGGATGAGCCATTGCGCTTCCACAAAATCTTGGGCGTGGCCCCAGTCCCGTTTGGCGTCCAGGTTTCCGAGGTACAGCACATCCTGCAATCCGGCTTTGATTCGCCCAACCGCCCGTGTGATCTTGCGGCTCACGAAGGTTTCGCCGCGGACCGCCGATTCATGGTTGAAGAGAATCCCGTTGCAGGTGTACATGCCGTAGGCTTCGCGGTAATTGATGCACATCCAGTAAGCGAAGAGCTTGGAGACGCCGTAGGGCGATCGCGGGTGGAACGGGGTGGTTTCCCGCTGCGGCGTCTCCACGACTTTCCCGTACAACTCCGAGGTGGACGCCTGGTAGAACCGCGCGGTGTGCTGCAACCCGGTGATGCGCAGGGCTTCGAGAAGCCGCAGGGTACCCACGGCCACCACTTCCGCGGTATATTCCGGAATTTCGAACGACACCGCCACGTGGCTCTGCGCCGCAAGGTTGTAGACCTCGTCGGGCTGGACCTGCCCGATGATGCGAATCAGATTGGTGGAATCGACCATGTCGCCGTAGTGCAGGATGAAGTTGCGCTCGGTTTGATGCGGGTCCTGGTAGAGATGGTCGATCCGTTCGGTGTTAAACGACGAAGCGCGGCGCTTCAGGCCGTGAACTTCATATCCTTTGGAGAGAAGGAGCTCGGCGAGGTAGGATCCGTCCTGTCCGGTAATCCCGGTGATCAGCGCGCGCTTGGGCAGACGGCCACCTCGTTCTCGCTTCCATTTCCGTGGAGCAGGCTTTCAGCCGGCCATGCCGGGGCTTTCGTGCCGGCATAACGGGCCCACGCAAAGAATGTCAGCATGAATGCCGACATGGCAGCCTGAAAGGCCGCTCCACGGGCCATTGTATCAGCCGGCGGAATGCAGGGCGTGCTCTTGCATGGCGCTCTTATAGGCTTCCACCACGCGGGCAATCGGCCCGTCGTCCATCACCCGGCCGTGGTGCAGCCATATCGCGCGCTCGCAGAGATCCTTCAGGGTGTCATTGGAGTGGGAGACGCACAGGATAGTCTTGCCGGCGCGCCGGAATTGCATGATCCTGTCGCGGCATTTGGCGCCAAACGCAAGATCCCCTACTCCGAGGACTTCATCGATGATCAAAATGTCGGGATTCACGCTGGTGGCCACCGAGAAAGCCAACCGCATAATCATGCCGCTGGAAAAGGTGCGCAGCGGTTCGTTGATGAATTCACCGATTTCGGCGAAGGCCACGATCGCGTCGAACTGCTTGCGCACCTCGCGGCGGGAAAAGCCCAGCAGGGCGGCATTGATGCATACGTTCTCCGCCCCGGTGAGGTCGGGATGAAATCCGGCTCCCAGATCGAGCAGCGCGGCGACGCGGCCTCCGTGCACTTCCACCCGTCCGCGATCCGGCCGGCATAAGTTGGTGGTCAGGTTCAGCAGGGTGCTCTTACCCGCACCGTTGTGCCCGATCACGGCCACGCTCTCTCCATGCTGAACGCGGAACGAAACCTCGCGAAGGGCATGGAACTTCTCGGGGCGGTGGGACTGGAACATGTGCCGGAGACGGTCGCGGAGGAGTATCTGGCCCGCGTGAAGGTCAAACGACTTCCACACGTCTTGAAACAGGATGGCCGGATACCCGTTAGATGTGCTCATAAAACATCGGTTTCATACGGCGGAAGACCAGCAGGCCGATAAGGAAAACGGTAAACGAAGCCAGCACCAGTTTCCACATGGTGTGGGTAGTGCCATTGGGTGCCACGCCTTCATACACGATGCGTTGCATCACAATGACGAGCGTGGCCAGCGGGTTCACCTGGTAAATCCCGCTGTATTTTTCCGGAATATAGCTGAAAGGGTAGAAGACCGGTACCAGCCACAGCATCACCAGGTTGATGGATTCGACGATGTAGCGCGTGTCGCGAACAAACACATTGGCGGAGGCCGTCAACAGTGACAGCCCGGAGACAAACACGATTTCCAGCCCCCAGACTACCGGCAGCCAGAGCCAATACCGATTGACGGGAACGCGCGAGCCAATGGCGATGGCGAGCAGCAGCGCCAGTTGGACCAACAGGTGGATACTGCAAGACAAGACCGTCGAGACGGGCACCACCTCGCGCGGAACCGGCAGCCGCTTGATGAGGCCGGCGCTATCGACGATGGAAGTGGTCCCGCCGCTCCAGGCGATGCTGAAGAAGTTGTAAGGGACCAGGCCGCAGAGGACAAAGACGGGGAAATGCGGTATGCCCGATTTGAAGATCCTGGTCCAGACGAAGGTCAGCACCGCCATCATCACGATCGGATTCAGCAGCGACCACAGTACGCCCAGGGACATGTTCCGGTAGCGGATCCGGAAATCCTTCATCACCAGGTTTTGAATGAGGTAAAGGTAATCGCCATGCCACATCTAAAAGGACCTATGGATTATCGCTTCGGGAGACAACGGAAACCACAGTATAGCAGCCCAAGGTAGTGAAGCAGGGGAAGGATGGGGGGGATCAAAACGCTGGAGCCGTTTGCGACTTTTCGCCCCTGCCATCGGCGGCAAGCGCTGGCGGGCTTCACACCGGCGTGAACTGATTTCTCTGGTTTATTTTCGGAGTTTTCACTCCGCGGCATCCGCATTCTTTTGATAATTCCGCTATTTTCCGCTCTTTTCCGCTCTTATTTTATTGACAGCGGCGGATTTTGGTCTATAATCCAGAAATAGTACTTTTAGATCTTGTTGAGCTTGTCTAAGCTTGGGACGCCGGCGGTGGTGAGCTTCACGAAAATTCTGAGAGCGCCGCCAGAGTGATTCGTCATCAATCCGGGGTGGAGCCCCGCATGCCGGCTATGTCGAGCACTACCCACAACATCCGGTTTGTCTTTGCCATCGCGTTGCTTTTCGTGCTGGCTGCCGTGGGGCTTTCGTATCGGAACACGGCCAGGCTGCTGGATACCACTCGTCTGGTTACGCGCGCCAACGTTACCATTACCAACCTGGACGGAATCATTGCCGCGTTGGATAACATCGAGCGTTCGCGCCTGGCGTGGGTCGCGGCTGGGAACGCGATGCACGATCTGCGAGTGCGCCGTTTCCGTGACCCGGCCTGTGGGCGATGCCATGATCCCTACACACGCCCGGTTGAGGCCGAGCATTTCCACGATACCCACCTCGAAATGGTTGCCGGTCTCATCCGGTATATGCAAGGACTGCAAACCCTGATTCCGTTGGACGATCCCGCTCAAACGGAGCGGTTTAAATTACTGGAGTCGCTCGTCCAGGAAAAGGCCGCTTTATCGAAAGAGGAAATTCCATCCGGGAAGATTGGAGGCCCCGGTAATTTACAACCCACTCTATTGGAAGCCGCTCTATTGGAAAGGGACACGCATCTTACGAGTCAGATTCGAAAACTCGTCGCCGACATAGAAGAGACTGAAAGCAAGCTGATTGAGCGGCAAATGCAGGAGAGAGAAGCGGGCAGTCGACGTGAGATTCTGGCGGCGAGTTTGCTGGGTTTTCTGACCATATGCGCCACCATCCTGGCGTATGTTGCCATCCACCGCGGCTTTGCCCGGCGCAAGGCGATGGAGGAGCAACTCCGGCAGACCGTGAAAATGGAAGCGGTGGGCCGGCTTGCCGGTGGAGTGGCGCATGATTTCAACAACCTGTTGATGCCGATTCTGTGGTCCGCAGAAATGCTGAGAAGCGACATCGGGGAAGACCATCCGATGATCGGGTACGTCGATGAAATCAAGAAAGCCGGCGAAACCGCCAGTTCCGTGACGCGTCAGCTTCTGGCTTTCAGCCGTAAGCAGACAAGTCAGCCCCAGAAGCTGAATCTGAATACCGTCGCGACCAGCATGAGCAATCTGCTGCGGCGTTTGGTCGGGGATCAGTATCAGATCGAGACCGTGCTGGAACCTGCGCTGGGATGGGTGGAAGCGGACCCTGCGCAGATCGAGCAGGTCATTATGAATCTGGTTCTCAACGCCCGGGATGCCATGCCGGGCGGCGGCATTATCGCCATCGAGACCGCCAATGTGAGCCTCGACGGAGAGAAGACTTGCTGGCACGGCTCACCCCTTCGGGGCACCTATGTTGTGCTTGCGGTAAGCGACGACGGTGTCGGCATGGATGCCGAGACTAGTGCTCGCGTTTTTGAGCCGTTCTTCACCACCAAAGAACGAGGGAAAGGCACCGGTCTTGGGTTGGCAACGGTGTATGGCATTATCACCGGGAGCGATGGCCGGATGCGTGTCCACAGCGCCGTCGGGAGAGGCACGGCATTCGAGGCCTATTTGCCGCGGGTGGAACAGCCGGCGGAAATCGCCTCGTCCCCAAAGGGCCGGGCCAAACCGGGCCAGGCCAAATCTTCAGGGATGCGGGCAACCGTCCTGCTGGTGGAGGACGATGAGGCGATCCTTCGATTGCTCGGCAATGCGCTCGCCGCCGGCGGCTATGATCTCCTCAAAGCGCACAACGGCGAAGAAGCATTGATGACCGCACAGGCATGCGAGAAGCGCATCGACTTGTTGATCAGCGACGTGATGATGCCCCGGGTGAACGGGATCGAATTGCAGCAGAAACTCCAGGTGCTGTGCCCGGGACTGAGGACTATTTTCATGTCGGGCTACGCCGCCGGCTCCGTCAATATCGAGAGCGTCCTGAGCCGGGAATGCCTCTTCCTCGCCAAGCCATTCGCGCCAGGAGATCTCCTGGACAAGGTCGGTCAATTGTTGGCAGGCACAACCCGCACCAAAGCCACCTGATTTGGGCCTCCCCCCTCGCGCCGGCCCGTCCGCGTATGCCGGCAGATCTCGTAAATTAAGCAGGCATACAGGAATGCCAGGCCACAATCCACGCTACAACCGCTCGCTGACGGGGCGCCCTCCGGGCCCGGCTCCGCAACAAGCCTGTCCACGCAACGGTGGTTTCAGAGCCACGACCGCATACTCCTCTCAAACATTTCGTCAGCTTATTGTTTGATTCAGTCCGACTCCGCCTAAGCGCCGACCTCCCACGCCCGGAGTGCAAGTGCAGAAGAAATACCATTACACTCTCAAACCGGCCGAAACGGGCATCAAGTCCCAGCAAGATACGCGCTGAAGGTACTAATGGTCCTGGGAGAGTTACCGCGGTTGCGATCTTATTTAAGATTTAGTGACATTTATTTGATATTTTTAGTTATATCTCTCTTAAGATCAGGTATTATATTTTTGACACAACCACGAGCACCCTTTGTGGTTCGTTAGGATGTTTGGCCGTCGCACTTCAGTTGTGCGCCTGCCAAGTAAGCATATTCCTATTTGGGGTGTCAGACACAAACCCTAGTAACGGGATATCCGTCTGGCCATCGGTGTGGACAGCAGCGCTAATGGAGAGAGCCATCTTTCCATTTCAGCAACTGAAACCAGCATAAACCCAATAACTGTAAATGCCGGTATATTCAGATTTCTAAGATATAAAGATCGTCTGTAAATAGAAGCACGGGCGCCGTCCGGCAATGGCTACGCCTGTTCACCTTTACGAGAGCGCCCGTCGCGACACTCTTGAGGAAGGCATTTCCCCAAAAGGAGGGGAACTCAAGTGAAGAATATCTGGCTTTTGTGGTTAGTGGTGCTTCTCGTAAGCGTTCCTGCGCCGATCCTGGCGACTACAACCGTATGGAACAACGAGGCGTCGTTTGTTGCGGCCATCCAACCGGGGTATTACCTGAAAGATCTTGTTGGAATGACTGTACAAAGTGGGTTTAACCCTGGGCCTGCAAGTCTCGCTTTTGGGCCCACCAAAGGTTTCAGTTGGAACGTGACGGTGGGGAATGCTTATTCAGACTCCACTGGCTTTTTCGAGGTTCCCGCCGGCCTCAGCACATGGTTTTCGTATGATGTCATGACCTTCTCGTTTGTGGGCTCGCCAACTCCCGTCACCGCGGTGGGCGGTACCTTCTTCGCCAATGACAATTCAGGCAACACTGTGGCCAGCATGGTTGAGGGGTTGCTGAATGATGGCACCAAGGTGACACTTACTAAACCGGGCTTCGGCGGATTCACCTCGGACGTGGGCATCTCTTCCCTAAAAGTGTGGAGCATCGATGGTATATCGCAGCATGTAGACGGGACTACCTACGCTGGAGTCGGAGAACTCTACGTGGGCTCTATTCCCGAGCCGGCAACGATTACGCTGATCGGCGCGGGACTGCTGGGCCTCGGAATTCTCGGCCGGCGGCGGAGGCGCAGCACGGTAGTTGAAGTAAGATAAGCCGTCGCCGCACTCTGCCGGTGTCAAATGGCCGGCGAACCAGGAGGAACGGCGCGAACTCGACGCGCCGGCCGTGGAGCACAGTGCGCCCCCCAACTGGTGGCGCACTGCGCCCTCGGTAATTGCGTTAGCGTGCTGCGCTGGAACTGATAGAGGGTTCTCGGGCCGATCCGGTTACAAGCCCGTACTGAGAAAATGGTCTGTGAATCACGATAGACGCCGGGCCGTATAGCGGCAGACCTCTCAGCGGGCATACAGGAATGCCAGGCCGGCCGGCTCGCTAAGCATACTGTTCAGCTTGGCGAAGCGTTCCTCCCAGACACAGGCTTTCAGGAATTCGGCGGCCTCCGCTAAGCTCTTCTCGCCGGGCCGGTCGGGAAGTTTCTTGAGAACCGCTACGAAGCTCTCCCGATCCTCGGCAAACCGCACCAGGGGGTAGTTGGCGATTCCGGAGATACCGGTCACCACGGTGTTCAGGCCGAGATGGAGGTATTCGTAAATCTTCAAAGGATCCACGGCGGCCGAAACCGCCGAGGGCTGGAACGGAATCATCCCCGCCCACCAATTTTTGGCGTAGCGGTGCAATTGGTTCTGAGGAACAATGCCGGGCAAGCGGACGTTCGGAAGCTGGCTCAGCCGCAGGCGGGTGGGTTCCGAAACGCCCCAGCCGATGAGCTCGAACTCCACGTTCGGGAGTTTTTGCGCGGCGTAGATTACCGTGTCCCAATCGAACCAGGCATCGCTGAAGTGGCCGAAGTATCCAACGATTTTGGGACGCGCCAGGGGCGTGTGGGCGGCGATGAATTGCTCACACGCCAGGGCCGCCGGCTGGTAGCCGTTGCGCACCACGGCGATGTCGGACCGCAAGTGGTCGAATTTTTGGGCGAGCTTGCCGGATACGGCGGTGACCGTGTCGGCAAGAATCACCATCTCGCGCTCGACGGCGGCGGAGAACCAGGGCGCCTCACCGCCGCGGTGAAACTCCTCCCAGTCGTCCATGATGTCGTAGTGGATATGGTAGCCGGCCGCCCGCAGGGGCCGCACCACTTCCACCAGGCCGGGGCTGGGCAAGGTGCACACATAGGAGCCCTTGGCGTGGGTCGCCGAGGCGATGCTGTCGATGTTCTGCTGAAACGCATAGAGCGGAAGGTGAAAAACGCGGGGATACACCTCCTCCCAGGCGTGTGGGACCTCTTCCTCGGGAGACCATTGCCAGGCGACGTAGAGAACCGTGGTTCCGCGATCGGCGAGATAGCGGGCGCAACTAATGGGCCGCTGGTTGAGCGTGGAGCTGAACGGAATAGCGCAAGGAATCACGGCGATGGACTGGGCGTCCCGCAGCTCCGGCAGGAGGGCCTCCAGGTTGGCGAATCGTTTGCCTGGCGGCGGGCTGGAGACGGATACGTCAACGGTACCTTCGTGCTGGGGGATACTGGCGCTCGCCCGGGCGGACTCCTGCGGGCCGTTTTGCGGGGTAGGCTTCTGCCCCAACGCCCGAAACAGCGGCTTGGTCAGGAAGCGCAACGGGGCGGTGATTTTCCAGGAGAGGCTGCTCTGTAGCTCGGTAACCAGGCGCCGAAGGGCGGCGGCTTCGTAGTCGCTGGTGTCCGCTCGGGAACTCAATTGGCGATTCTCGGCGGTATAGTCCTTTTCGACGGCCGAGAGGCGCGCCACCTCTTCCTGGAGGCGCTGATGCGCATCTTGCAAATCGGCTTCGATGGGCGTCTGCTGCTCCAGTTCGTTGGCGAGTGTGTCAGCCTGGGCTTGCCAATACCGGGCATCGGAGTGGAGCGCGGTCTCCTGGTCAGCCAGCTTTCGCAGCTCAGCTTCGCGGATTTCCAGGAGCGCAGTGACCCTTCCGAGTTCCCGGAACAACCCGTCGTCACGTCCGGCGGCCGAATTCGCTTCGCGCAGCTCGCGCAATAGTTGCCCGGTGCGCGTCAATAACACCGCGAGTTGACGATCCTGCCAGGTGGAGTACGAAATCCCCGCGCCGGTCTGGTCTGCGCCTGGGTCGGGCTGTTCGCGAAATTCACTCATGGTTTAATAACCTGCGGTGGGTTGACAGCCCGCCCGGTGCGCCGCTTGGCAAGCGGCGCGCAGGATGCCATCCTGCCCCACTAGCCTGGATTTCTCATCGAAGTCCCCAGGATGGCGAGGCAAGGGACAGATAACAAGTGGGATAGGTTTGCTTAGACGCCGGGAAAAGGGACAACAGTGTGTAGTGCGGAGAGCGATGGCACATCCGCGGGTTAGTCGGCATGCTCCGCTTGCTTTGCCAGTTGGGCTAACGCGGTCCGCGACAAAC
>JAIQFL010000016.1 GCA_020073365.1 Terriglobia bacterium
CGCTTCTTCGGGCGCAGAACCTCAAGGAATTCGAAAAGAAAGTCACTGAGTTTCGACTGGCGAACGGTCTGCGTTTCATCGTGGCCGAGCGGCACGAAGCGCCGGTGGTCTCGTTTCACACTTATGTGAACGCCGGGTCGGTGGACGACCCCTCCGGCGAGACCGGCTTGGCGCATATGTTCGAGCACATGGCCTTCAAAGGCACCGAGACCATCGGCACCAAGGACTGGCCGAACGAAAAGAAGGCACTGGACGCCATCGAAGCGGTGTACGACCGCCTGGAGGCGGAGCGCAACCGCGGACCGAAGGCGGACGAGGGCAAACTCGGAGCCCTGGAAGCGCAGGTGAAGATGGCGATCGATGAGGCCCAAGCCTATGTCCAGCCGAACGAGTACGCCCGGGTCATCGAAGAGAATGGCGGCGCGGGACTGAATGCGGGGACGGAGCGGGATTCGACGGAGTATTACTACAGTCTGCCCTCCAACCGCATCGAACTCTGGTTCCTGTTGGAATCGCAGCGCTTCCTCCATCCGGTATTCCGCGAGTTCTACAAAGAGCGGGACGTGGTGATGGAAGAGCATCGCATGCGCGTGGAATCCAACCCGCAGGGCAAGCTGCAACAGGAGTTTCTGGCGACGGCTTTCGCGGCGCACCCGTACCGCAATCCACCCGGAGGGTGGCCCAGCGACATTGCCAACCTGCGGCGCTCCGAGGCCAGGGACTTCTTCGAGAAACACTACGTTCCGGCGAATATCGCGATTGCCATAGTGGGAGACGTGAATCCCGCCGACGCCCGGCGCATGGCGGAGCGCTACTTCGGAGCTTTGCAGGCGCGACCCCTCCCGGCGCTGGTGCATACTCAGGAGCCGCCTCAACCGGGCCTTAAGATGGCGATCGTGGATTCGGCCAGCCAGCCGGTCGCGCTGGTGGGGTACAAGCGGCCGGACCAATACGACCGGGACGATGCGGCGTTCGACGTCATTCAACTGATTTTGTCGAGCGGACGCACGGGCCTGATGTATAAGGAACTGGTACAAGATAAGAGGATCGCCCTGGCGGCGCAGGCGATCGCCACCTTCCCCGGTGGACGCTACCCGAACCTGTTCACGTTTCTCCTGGCGCCCTCGCTGGGCCATAGCGTGGAAGAGAACGAGAAGGCGCTGGACGACCTGCTGACGCGGTTCAAAGCGCAACCGGTGGATGCCGCCACGCTGTCGCGCGCCAAGACCCAGGCTCGCGCCGAGGTGATCCGGCGGTTGGCGAATAACGCCGGGCTGGCTGCGCTGCTGACGACCTATGCCGTCAATTACGGCGATTGGAGGAAGCTGTTCACCGCCATCGACGACCTCAATAAAGTGACAGCCGCCGATGTCGAGCGCGTGGCACGCCACTATTTCGTGCCGTCCAGCCGGACGAACGCATATCTCGCACAGCCTGGCCAAGGAGGCCGCCAGTGAAGAACCTGTTGATCTCGTGCCCAGGTGGGACAGACGATCGGTTTTTGTCGTCTGTCACCCGGAGGCTTGTGCATCGCGAGACAAACCACGAAAGACGATGGTCTGTATCACTGGCCTTTCTGCTTCTCACGACGCCCCTTATCGCACAACTCCCGCCCTCGGCGGCCCCACGCTCCGAAACCAAACCGGCGGCCAAACCGCCCGCGGCGGCGAAACCATCGGCTCCTTCGTACAAGGATCTCAAGTATCCGCCGCTGCGGCCGATCCAGATCCCCACAGTGGACACCTTCACCCTGCCGAACGGCATGAAGCTCTATCTGCTGGAGGACCACGAGCTGCCGATCGTCAACGGCACGGCCCTGGTGCGTACGGGCAACCTGTACGACCCCCCCGACAAGATCGGGCTCGCCACCCTCACGGGCATGGTGATGCGTACCGGAGGCACCAAGTCGAAAACCGGCGAGCAATTGGACGAGCAACTGGAGAATCTCGCGGCCAGCGTCGAAAGCAGCATCGGCGAATCGTCGGGGTCGGTGGGATTCTCGGCCTTGAAGGAAAACACCGGCGACGTGCTCGCGGCGTTTAAGGACGTAGTCGCCAATCCCGAGTTCCGCCAGGAGAAGCTCGACCTGGCGAAGAGCCAGCTTCGCAGCGGGATCTCGCGCCGCAACGACGACGCCCAGGGGATCGCGCAGCGTGAGTTCACCAATACGGTTTACGGCAAGGACACGCCCTACGGATGGCAAGACGAGTATGCCACCATCGACCGCATCAATCGCAGCGACCTGCAGGGCTTTTACAAACGCTACTTTTTCCCGGCCAACGTGATGCTGGCCGTGCGGGGAGACTTCAACGCTGCCGAGATGAAGGCCCAGATCGAGAAGCTGTTCGCCGATTGGACGGTCACCGGGGAGCCGGTGCCGGAGTTCCCGAAGGTCGGCCCCGCCCCGCCCGGAGGCACCTACCTGGCGGTGAAACAGGAAGTCACGCAGACGTTCTTCGCGATCGGGCAGCGGGGCGGCGTACTCAAGGACAAGGACTATCCGGCGCTGGAGATCATGGGCGATATTCTGGGCGGAGGGTTTCAGAGCCGGCTGGTCGAGCGAGTCCGCACCAAGATGGGAAATGCGTATGACATCTCGGCGGATTGGGGCGCGGCCTACGATCACTCCGGCCTGTTCGAGATTTCGGGCGGCACCAAATCGATTTCCACGGTGGAGACCTTCCGGGCGATCCTCGAAGAGGTGGACCGCATCCGCACCACCGAAGTCGCCGAAGACGAATTGAAAACGGCCAAGGATACGGCCCTCAACAGCCTGGTTTTCGCCTTTGACACCAAAGCCAAGACCTTGGGGCGGATCCTGACGTACGAGTACTACGGATATCCAAAGGATTTCATCCAGCAATATCAGAAGGCGCTGGTGGGGGTGACGCGCGCCGACATTCTGAGGGTGGCGAAGGAGCACCTGTATCCCGCCAGGTTTACCATCGTGGCGGTGGGCAATCCGCAGGATTTTGGGCAGCCGCTCGACAGCCTGGGACGCCCGGTCGTAGCCATCGACCTGACGATCCCACTGCCTAAGCCGCAAGTGGGCGCATCGGATGCCGCCTCGCTGGAGAAGGGCAAGCAACTGCTCGAGCGGATGCAGCAGGCCGTGGGAGGCGCGGACAAACTGGCAGCGGTGAAAGATTTCACCCAGATATCCGACTTCCTGTTGGGGCCCGCGGCCGGGAGTGTGCATGTAAAGGAGACCGACCAATGGATCGCGCCCACCTTCTTCCGGCAGGAGAGCGAGCTGCCGGGCGGAAAAATCATGGCTTATTGGGACGGCCAACGTGGCTGGTTCGCGACGCGTCAAGGGTCGAGCATACTGGCCGGCGCGCAATTGAAACAGTTGCAGGGCGATCTGTTCCGCCTGTATTTCCGGCTCCTGCTGAGCGATCGCATGGAAGGGCGGACGGTAAATGCAACCGAGGACGATACCATAGAGATCAGCGATCGATCGGGCGAGACTGTGCGCGTGGTGGTGAATGCGGAGGGGTTGCCGGCCACCGTGCTCTACAATGCCGTCCACCTGACGGGGCCACCGGTTTCCGCGCAGGAAGACTTCTCGGACTTTCGCGACGTTGGCGGCATCAAGATACCGTACCAGGTCAGGGTCATGCAGGGTGGCCGGAAGTACGCCGATGTGACCGTCACGGATGCCCGGGTGAACACGGGACTAAGAGTGCAGGATTTGGGGAAGAGACCATGAACTGGGGCGTTTTCGTTCTATTGGCGGCCTGCCTGTCGGGCTCAGCCGCCGGCGCCGAAACCCGTCAGGAGCGCGGCAAGCGCGTGATCGACGA
Source organism: Terriglobia bacterium (assembly GCA_020073365.1). Lineage (GTDB taxonomy): Bacteria > Acidobacteriota > Terriglobia > Bryobacterales > Bryobacteraceae > JAIQFL01. Next base: position 3,807 of record JAIQFL010000016.1, read on the forward strand.
GGCCGTCGAGGCGCTGGGCGGCGATGCGTTTCGGCATATGGAAGACCGGGTGGAATTCGGCCGGGCTTATTCGTTCTACCGCGAGCAATTGACGGGGCTATCGCAGGCGAAGATTTACACGCGCTATGTGACGGCGGCTCCCGGGCAGCTTGGCGTGCGGGAGCGGGATTCGTTCGGAAAGGTGGACGCGCGCAGCCTGGAACTGAAGGAATCGAGCGCGGTGCTGTTCACCGAGGAGGGCGCGTGGGAGATCACCTTCCGCGGCGTCCGCCCCCTGGATGACGAGCGCTATGCGAAATACAAAGACAGCATGCTGCGCAACATTTTCTACATCCTGCGGCAGCGGCTGGGCGAACCGGGCATGACGCTGTACGCGCAAGACCCGGATTTTTATGAACACAAGCCCGTGGAGATTGTGGACATCACGGACGCCGATAACCTCACCGTGACGGTGTATTTCGATAAGAGCACGAAACTGCCGGTCCGCCAGGTTTTCCGGCGGCGGAACACGGAGTACAAAGACTTCGATACCGAGGTAAGCGTCTTTGCCAAGTACCGCGAGATCAAAGGGGTCAAATGGCCGTGCACCATACTGCGGCAGCGGAATGGCGAGAAGATCTTCGAAATGTATTCGGATTCGGTGGAGATCAACCGCAACCTCACCGACAACCTGTTCACTCTGCCGGGGAATGTGAAGATGTTGCCGAAGGCGAAGTAGGGGGCCGTGCAGCACAGCCGGATTAACGAAAAGATGAAGGGTAGAGCGAGGAATCAAATCCAGTTTATCTGACAGTCCGGGCGGGTGTTGCGCAATGCGCTCGCAAAAATAGGCCTGACGCGCGCGATTTCGTCTTCCCCACGTGGCCCATGCTGTGGATGGAATCGCAGCGTAATTCTGCGTTTCTCCAGGCTGATAAGGAGCGCGGGGCGGCTCAGGTTCCGTGTCTTTCGCTCGATCTCATTCAACTCCCTGAGCGACACATCGCAGGTCAGTTCTCCGTTAACCGCCGCACCCGTCCAGCGGTAGACCACGGCCTGGTCGAATTCGAGCCAAGCCGCGCCGGCAGCAAGTCGAGCCGCAAGCGAAGGCGTGGTCAGCGGCCTTCACGGGGCGCGGTACTTCCGATTCAGGTAAAATAAACGCGCGATCTTCATGCCCAACCTGCTCCACCTGTCGGACCTGCATTTCGGCTACGACAAAGATGCCACTGCCCGGGCCCAACGCACCGAGTCGCTCGATCTACTGGTGAAGGAGATCTGCAAACTTACCGGGGCTTGGAAACCCGACATCCTGGTAATCTCGGGCGATTTGACCTGGCAGGGCAGGGCGTCCGGGTACACGGATCTTGCCGAGTGGCTCACGAAGAAACTGTTCCCGGCCACCGGTCTTACCGCCGCGAATTGCGTGATCTGTCCGGGTAATCACGACATCGACCGTGAGGCTGCGATCTCGCTTGTCGACCGCACGCAGGACGCGAAGCGGGCGGATGAATTGCTCCGTCCCGAGCGGCTGGGCAGGGGATTTGCGGCGCCGTTCGAGGCCTTCATGAAGTTCGCCGCGGAGTTCGGCATTCCCGCGCCAGTGCTGCAGGGCCAGCCCAACCACCTCGCCGGGGTTCGCGAACTCGACGGCCTCCGATTCATTTGTGCCAACTCGGCGTGGTTTTGCCGGGACAGCAACACAGACCGCGGCCAGTTATGGCTGGGGCTGCCGCAGCTTCAAGCGATGCGGCTCATGGACCCGGACGACTACGATACGGCGCCGGTAACGGTGGCGGTGCTGCACCATCCGCAGGATTGGCTGGCCCAGGCCGACTGTGTTTCCTACAACCGGCCAGCCACCTATCGCTACCTTGCCGCGCGCGCTCACATCATTCTTTCGGGCCACACGCACGGCGCAATCGAACAATCGACGCGGTGCTTCGATCGGGCCCGTTTATTCGTCGGAGGAGCGGCTTACGACAGCCACCAATACCGCAACAACTTCTCGATTCTGAAGATCGACCCGCAGGGCCGGATGGTGGTTCGCCGGCCGTGGGAACTGGATCCCCGCGGGCCGAAGTGGGAAGAGAAGAACGGACAGGAGTATTCACTGCTTATCGAAAAGCCCGGGCGGGGCCGCCTCGACGCCAGGCAGGCGAATCCGGCGAAGTACCTCGCGTGGCTGCAGGACAAGACACGCTCGATTGAGTTGAGCCATCTTCACGTGGCCCCCGGGGAGGTGCCCCCACCGGGGATCGATACGCTGTTTATCCGGCTGACGACGGCTGCCCGGGCAAAGGGCGAGGGCGCAGCGGGAAGACCCGAGCCAATTCCTTTAGAGGAGGCGCTGCGAAACAACCGGAGGCTGGTGATTGAGGGCAAGCCGGGATGCGGCAAGACCACGTTCGTGCGTTGGATAGCGTTCCTGCTGTGCCGGCCCGGCGGCCCGCCGGCCAACCTTCTGTGGTTGGCGGGTTTCCCGATCTGGGTGCGCATCAGCGAGCTCGATCAATACATCGGCAACACGCTGGAGAACCGCATTGCGGGGGACCCGGCAACCGCGGTGGACCCAAGATGGATCGCGAATTTTCTGGCTTCTCACGAAGGCTGGGACCTGGACGAAGCGTTCTTCGCGGACAAGCTCCGCGAACCGGATACGGTGCTGCTGCTGGACGGTTTGGACGAAGCGTCCAATCAGCAGCGCCGGGTGGACATGGTGAAGACGATCCGGGAGGCAGCGGGGCAATACGGTTGCCGGATGGTGGTCACGACGCGCCCCGGCGTACACGAAGGCCGGGCGACCCTAGAAAGCTTCGGCCTGGCCGCGATCGACGATCTGGACGACAACGGAATCGACGGCTTCCTGTTGCAGTGGTGCCGCTGGCTCAAGCGAGGCGAGGAAGCCGCCGCACAAACCTACTACGCGGAGGTGCGTCAGGCCGTGGCCGTCCCCGGGATCCGCCACCTGGCGCGCAACCCGCTGATGCTGACGTCGTTGGCGGTGCTGCACTTCCGGCGGCACCGGTTGCCGGAACAGCGCGTGAAGCTGTACGAACAGATTCTGGACTGGCTCGCGGAGCAAGCGGTGGAGAGGCGCCGCGAATACCGGAAGGATACACTTCTGGAGCGGTTCGGCTTCCTGGCGCTGGGCATGCAGGAGTGGACGGGTGGACAGAAGCTGTCGATCGGCATCGATGATGCGGCCGGGCTGCTGACACAGGGGAAAGAGTCGCTGGCGGCGATGCGGCGGTTTCTGGAGCAGGCGCAGATCGACAGCGGCATTGTCACCCTGCGCGGCGGAGAGATCGCGTTCTGGCACCGGAGCTTCCAGGAATACCTGGCGGCGCGGACGATGGCCGATCTGCCCGATGCGCAGATCCCTCCGCGCGCACGCGAACTGCTCTATTCGGCGGAAGGGCGGGAGGTATTACCCTTGGTGGCCGCCTCGATGGCGGAGAAGGCCAAACAACGGTTAAGCCTGCTGTTCGAAGACCTGACGCGGCACGCCGTTTCCCAAGATCAGCTCGACCGCAAGGCGCACGCGGCGGGTGTGCTGGGCAATATGCTGGCGGACGTGGCTCCCTTCGAATATAAGCTGAGCGGACCAGCCGCAAAGCAATACGGCGAGTTGCGGGATGCCGTTGGGGCCATCTTTGAGAAGGGCAAGGCCAGGCAGATCGGTCTGAAGACTCGAGTGGCGGCTGCGGAGGCGCTGGATCAGGCGAGCCAGGCGCGGCTGCATACGCCGCGCGAAGCGGCATACTGGAAGGAAATCCGCGGAGGTACGTTTACGCTTGGCGGCGATTCGAAGGCGCACCAGAGCTTGCCGAAGAAGTCCGTGGACATTGGCGGATTTCGAATCGGCCGGTTTCCCGTGACGGTGTGTGAGTACGGCAAGTATTTGGAAACGGGCGCAGAGGCACCGCCCGATTGGGAAGATCAGAGCCAGCATCCTGGCCGCCCGGTGGTTCGCGTCACGTGGCACCAGGCGCAAGGTTACTGCGCATGGGCAGGATGCACGCTGCCCACCGAGGAACAATGGGAGGTGGCCGCCCGCGGCATCGAGGGACGGATTTTTCCGTGGGGCTGGGAGGAACCCGACGAGTATCGGGCCAACTTCGATTCGAAGGTTGGTGAGCCGACGCCGGTGGGCATGTTTCCGGATGGTGACACCCCAGAAGGAGTGGCGGACATGGCGGGCAACGTGTGGGAGTGGACGCGGAGCGATTGGAATATGGAGACGAAATGCGTGCGGGGGGCGTCCTTCGACTTTGTGGCGGGCGACCTGCGCGCCGCCAACCGATACTGGCTCGTGCTCGTCTACAGGGACGTCTACCTGGGGTTCCGGTGCGTCCGGGTATAGCTTCGCTTGATGCTTTTTCTTTTTCCGTGACCGAAGCTCTGCCTCGTTCGACAAAATGTTTTTTGGGGGTGTTGCATGAAGAAGTTGGATGAAGGCGCGCCAGTGGTAGTGGGAAAGGCGTATGATTTCGTATTGTGGTTGTTGCCGAAGGTGGAGAACTTTCCCAAAGCGCACCGGTTTACGGTGGGCGAGCGGCTGACCACGCACGGGCTGGATCTGCTGACGTCGCTGGTAGAGGCGGCCTATTCGCGCGAGAAGGCCGGGTTGCTCGATCAGGCCAGCCGGAAAGTCAACTCCACGCGGCTTTCTGACCTCTGACCGCCCACCCGCTTCACGCTCTGGAGGAAGCAGGGGAAGCGCCGCGGAACGAGTATGACGAGTATGGTGGTCGGTTGCCAGCCGAACAAACGTTCTGGTAGCATTGACCCTCGTTATCAAAAATGGGAACATTGAGGAGGATGGTTGGCCGCGCAGCTCTACCTTTACCAGGATGAGGAGGGCCACGCGCCACTACTTCCCTGGCTGGACAACCTTCCGAAGAAGGCCCGGGGGAAGTGCTTGGCCCGAATCGCCAGGCTCATGGCACTTGGCAACGGACTTCGGCGCCCGGAGGCCGACTACCTCCGGGATGGCATTTATGAACTGCGAGCGAGCTACCAGGGGGTTCATTACCGGATGCTCTACTTCTTCTCAGGCCAGGCAATAGTGGTGCTATCCCACGGCCTGACGAAGGAACAGGAGGTGCCGAAGCGCGAGATTGACAAGGCCGTTGAACGCAAGAAACACGTCGAGGCCGATTTCAAACGGTATACACTCAAACCGGAGTTTTAGCGATGGCAGGCAAGACGAAGAGCAAGAGGCAGAAGTTCGGATCTCCCACGATGCAGTTTCTTTACGACCGCTACATCGGGGACGACCCGGCACGTATCGAGGAATTCGAGGCGGAACTTATCAATGCTGAAATTGCACGTAAGATTTATGACCTCCGCACGAAGGCTGGGCTGAGCCAGCGGGATCTGGCAAAGCGGGTTGGCACCTCGGCGTCTGCCATCTGCCGATTGGAGGATGCGGACTATGAGGGGCACTCACTCTCCATGCTCAAGCGCATTGCCGAAGCATTGGACAAGCGGGTCGAGATTCGTTTCGTTTCCACCAAGCGCCGGTTGCAACCAGCGTAAGCCACGGCAGCGATCAAGAGAACAGAGGGCTGACTATCACTCTGGCGGGGCGCTCCGGTTCCATTTCGGGGAACAGGGGAGCTATTTCGCGCCTCTGTAGGTTTCCACGCTCAACCGCCGGCCGTCGCTGCGAATGGTGATCAAGCCTTCCTCGTCGGTGCGGAGAATGGCGGCGCGATGCTGCTCGAGACGCGCGATCACGTCGGGATGCGGATGGCCGTAGCTGTTTTCGAAGCCCGCCGATACCACCGCAAAGGTAGGATTCACCGCACGAAGGAACTCTTCGGTACTGGACGTCTTACTGCCGTGGTGCGCGACTTTGAGAACGTCGGTGCGCGCAAGTTCGTGGGCGTCGAGCATGCGCCACTCGATCTGGCGCTCGACATCGCCGCTGAGCAGGAAAGAGTGGCAGCCGTACCGTAACCGCAGGACCAGGGAATCGTTGTTCTTGGGGGTGTCCGTCGGAACGTAGTCGGCGAACGGCGCAAGCACCTCGATTTCCGCCCCGCCGAAGGCGAACTGCGCGGGAGCCTGCAGGGGAACGATCTTGACGGCGTTGTGCGCGGCTTTTTCGCGGAGGATGCGCCAGCCGGGACTGTCGGGAGTGACGCCCGTCCACAACTCCCTGGGATGAAAATCCCCTACCAGCGCGGGCAGGCCGCCGATGTGGTCTTCGTGGGCGTGCGACAGCGCGATGATGTCCACGGTGCGGATCGAGCGGTCCCAAAGATAGGGCGCCACCACATCCTCGCCGATATCCAGTTGCGTGCGGGACTGATGGCCGAAAGCGGGGATGCCGCCGCCGTCCACCAGCATGCGTTTGCCGTCCGGAAAGACTACCAGCAGGCTGTCGCCCTGGCCCACATCGATGGTGGTCAACTCCAGTTGGCCGGGCCGTGTGTCCGGCGGAAACGGGTGCCACAGCAGCAGCGCCAGGAATAGCGCCACGGCGCTCACCGTCGCGGTCCGCCACCAGCGGCCACGGGCAATCGCCGCCCCGATCAGCGCGGCCGAGAACGCCACGCCCAGCCACACGGGTGGCGTGGCGACGCGCCAGTTGGGCTCGATGTTGGCGTGCCAGCTCACCACCCTCTGCGACAGCCACAACAGCGCGCCCGCGATCTTCGCCACCCAGGCGAATCCCGTACAGACCGCGACGAAACCAGCCGGGACGGCGAGGCCCATCAGTGGCACGACGAACGTGTTGGCTGAGAGGCCGGAGAGGCCCACGCGATGGAAGTAAACCACCATGGGGAGCGTCAGGCCCAACTGGGCGATGGCGGATACCACCGTCAGCTCGTAGACAAAGAACAGAAGTCTGGCGGGCACCGTGACCGCGAGCGTGGCCGCCCGGTGCGGAAGCCGCAGGCCGCGCAGGGTTCGGGCGAGCAGCCGCATCTCGATGCGGAACTGGGCCACGCGGGGAGGCAGGTGCAGGTCGCGGCCGGTGTCGTCAAGGTCTCCGAGGGCGCGGCCCAGCGGTCCCGATGTGGCGCGGATCAGCGGCATGGCAAATGCGCCCAGGAAGCCGACCGCCAGGAAGGTGAGCTGGAAGCTGGCGTCGAACAACTGCTCGGGGTCGAAAACCAGGAAGCCCAGCGCGACTGCGGCCAGCAGGTTCAGAGGCCGGCGCTCGCGGAAGAAGTAGCTGCCGATCATGAAAAGAGTCAGTCCCGCGGCGGAGCGCGTGCACGGAGCCTGCCAGCCGGTCAGCAGCGCGTAGAACCATGCCGCGGCGACCGTGGTCAGCAGTGCCAGGGGTTCGGGGACGAAACAGATTCGCAACAGGAACAGGAAGAAGGCGGCCAGGATGGCGACGTGGGTTCCGGAGATGACCAGCGCGTGAAAGGTGCCCGTCGAGCGATAGTCCTCGGTCCAGACTCTCTGGAGTTGGTAAGACTGGCCGATGAGGATCGCCTGCATGATGCCGGTCTGATAGTCGTTGCCGTGGTAAAGCCGCCCGATGCGCGCCAGAGCGGCCTGGCGCAGATCCATCACGGCCTTCTGGAAACGGGAGCCGCAGCGTCCCGGAAGAACTCGGACGGTGTTGGCGGCGCCGGACGCGGTCCAGTAGATGTCCTGGCGAGCCAGATACCGGGCGTAGTCGAAAGCCCCGGGATTGCCGAAGTTACGGGGCTTACGCACGCGGGCGTCGAGTTCCACGTTCTGGCCGTAGCGCAGCGGCGGGAGGGACTCATCGTCTTTGGTATACAGCGTGACCTGAGCACGCGCGTGAGGCTCCAGTTCCAGGAGGAAGCGTTCGCGTTCGCCGGAGATGGCGGGGGGTTCGACCACGCAGCCGCCCAGGATCACGATTTCGCGGCCTTCGGCATCCAGTTCCGGCCGCGGCGCGGGGGCGTGGGCCAGCGCCGTCAGAGCGCCGGCGCAGAACAAGCCGAGCGAGCAGCAGGTTCCGGCCAGGACGCGGGAATGGCGGAACAGCGCCAAAACGCCCAGCAGCAGGAAGGCCGTGATGGCGCCGAAGAGCTCCGATGGCTGAAACGGTACGAAGCGGGAAACCAGGATACCCGCGGCAATGGCAGCCAGGGGCCCGACCAGCGGGTGCTTCACGGAAACCCGATTGTAGCAGGGCGCGCGGCGTTAGCCTTCGCTTGCGTTGCTCGGCGATTCCAATTCCCTCGGACTCCGGCGGAAATTCCCTATAAGTTGATGAAACTGCAAGGGACACCCGTCGGAGTCCGCATAGGCGTTAAAATCACCCTGCCTGGTCTATCAGGTCTCGCATGATCGTGATCTCCTCCTCCCTGAGCGTCAACACCGTCCAACCAGGAGGAGGTTCGGGTTGCCCAACGCCCATCTCGGGAAACGGCCGGGGCCACTTGTGCGGGAAGACACACGACCATTTGGATGTGATGGTTAAACTACGGCGTTAGGCAGGGGTAATGGCGCTTGCGCGGGCTGGCCGTCATAGTCGCCATGGACAATTTCCGGATGGGCCGTTAAGCTTCCGCCCTCCGCACCCGTGGCCAGGGTCATGACTACGCGACGGGTTTGTACACAAAATCACATACGGACGAAGCGTCACGGCCGCAATCATGATAAACAACGATGGCCATGGCTTGATTAACAGATAAAACGGCCTTAATCTATGAATTGATCTACCCGCACGCATAGGTTGCGAAAGAAAGACCGCGCGAGGTACACAGTCATGGCTACTCAAAGTGGCCCCGCTCCTGGCACACGGTGCCACATCGTGCTTGTACCGGGGTTCGGCGGCTTCGACGCGCTTGGACGTGTCACGTACTATGCGGGTATCACGCGCCTGTTTCAACAATGGAAGCGCAGATATGACCCGCCGCCAGTAGTACTTCACTACTTCGATAACCTCCCAACCGCAGCGGTAGTGACTCGGGCAACACGATTGCGAAAGTACCTGGCCAAGCGCATGGCCCGCGACGAAATCCTCGAGAACGATAGGATTGTTCTGGTAGGCCACTCGACCGGTGGGCTCGATATCCGCCAGCTCATTCGCGACCTGGACAACAGCAAGAACCGTTGGGTGCACGTCGATGGTGAATGCAGGATAAGTGCGCGGGCAATCCGCCATTGCCTGGATGCCGTCGTATTCCTCTCCGTCCCCCATTTTGGGACCAACGTTGCCGATTGGTTGTACTCCCACCCCGTCCTGCGCAAGACCGTGATCACCGACTTGCGGGCCGCCTTCGCAGGTTCCCAGGTGTACCTGCTCGACGAAATCGAGGCCGGAATCGCAGGTGGCGCCGCCTGCTTTACCGGCGCAGACCTGCTTCTGGCACTCCGGGACGCGCTGACGGAGGCCAATGACCGCCTGGGCGCGCCGGATCCGTCGCGGATCGCCGACGCGCAGGAGGCCGCATCCGAACTCGAATTGTATTTCCGCCATATGGCCTCCGATTTCCGGGTGATCAACGATCTCACCTCCGAGTCTCATGAAAGCGAGAAGAGCCCGGCGCACTTCTCCTATCAGGAGCGCTTGAAGGAACTCGATCTCTGGAACAAGCCACCGAAGATCCGAACTCTGTCGTATGCGACTGTGGGAGGCCGTCCATTTCGCTTCCCCTCGCCCTCCGGATGTCCCGCACCCACCTTTCATCTGACAGATCCGTTCGCCTATCTTGAGATTGCCAATGGGTGCGGGCTGAGCGCCAATACCGATATCTCCTATCGGCTCGGTTACCGGGCATGCGCCGGCGGGCCGCTCCGGTGGCCGCCACTGGCCGGCACAGTCGCAAGAGTGCTCGGACCGCCTCCGCCCCAGCCGCTCGAACTGTGGGACAACGACGGAATTGTCAATACGGTTTCCATGCTCTGGCCCAACGACGATACTACGCTGGTCCAGGCCGACCACCTGGACATCATCGGCCACTACCGGCGGAGACTGGCGCCACGCGAACCGGGCGAAGACAGCCGCGAACCACCACGCACTTACCAGTCTTACGATTCTTTCAGGTCTTCGCCACTATTTGACGAGACGACCTTTAAGGACGTCTGGACGGAAATCTTCTTCTTCTCCGCCATCCCAAAGGCATTTAGTCAGAACCAAAGAAGCCAGCCCGTACGCGTTACGCTGGCAGCCGGGGCACCGGCCGCCTGCTGAGGCCAATCGATTTAGGCATCGATGAGAGGACGTTAACAATGACGAGAGCGACACCGTCTTCTTTCACCCACGAGGACGATAGAAGTATCGTCTTTTCACCCCTTTCGTTCAAGAACCTGAATGTGAAGAACCGGTTGTTCCGTTCGAACCTCAGCGGGATGTTCGACGACTACAATGGCCACGGTGGAAATGCACGGATCAACTGGGAGGCAAAGTTCGCCCGCGGGGGTGTAGGCGCCATTATCTCATCCTATACGCCGGTGGCCGTGTGCGGGCGCATTCTGACCCGTTACGCCATGATTGACGATGACGACAAGATCCCGTTCTGGCGACTGGTGGGCGAACAGGTACACCGGTACGACTGCAAGTTCATCCTGCAACTCAGCCATTCGGGGCGCCAGCAGGATATGGGCGGGGTGGAGAACCTGTACAAGCGGGCGCTTAGCTCTACCAGCCGGAAAGATTTCTTCCACGGTCTGCTATGCCAAGCTATGACCAAAGCGGAAATCGACGAGACCGTGCGCCAATTCGCCCAGGGTGCCCGCCGGGCTAGGGAAGCCGGCCTGGACGGAGTCGAATTGCACGGCGCCAATGGCTACCTCATTACCCAGTTCCTCAGCTCCGGCATCAATGACCGCACCGATGAGTATGGCGGCCCCGTCGTGAATCGGACTCGCTTTGTGCTCGAGATCGTACGGGCGATCCGCAAGGAAGCGGGACGGGATTTCCATTTACAAATGAAAATCAACGGCGTCGACCATAACGGTTGGCTCTATCCGTGGGTCCACAAAGGGAACTCCCTCGAAGAAACCGTCGAGATATGCAGATTGCTGGAAGATGGCGGGAACGGCGTTGACGCGTTTCATGTCTCCAGTGGCAGCACGTTTCCCCATCCCCGGAATCCGGCCGGCGACTTTCCGGTCGCCGAGGCTCTGCGCTGGTACGATGGGATGCTCTCCCAGGGTGTGCGGACGCACCTCAACTATGCCATTTTCGAGAGCGGGATCCTAGGGCCGCTCTTCCGGCGGTACTGGATCTACCGACGGGGGCCCACCATCGAAGGCATCAACGCGGCGTATGCCCGCGAGATCAAAAGCAACGTGAGCGTCAAGGTCGTTTGTACTGGCGGTTTTCAGCATGCGGCGATGATCGCCCAAGTCATCCGGGGCAACTGGTGCGACGCGGTGAGCATTGGCCGCCCGCTGATTGCCAATAACGATCTGCCCCGGATCCTCGAGCGTCAGGACGGCCCGGCGCCCGGCAAAGAGTGCACCTACTGCAATAAGTGCCTCCTCAACGATCTGGAGAACCCTCTCGGCTGCTACGAATTGTCCCGCTATGACGGTGCCGATTTCGATGAGAAATACCGGAACATGATGGCTAGCGTGATGTCCGTCTACGATCCACCGGCTTCTTCACGCCTTCGCTTGGAAGTCTGAGGAAAGGAGAACGCCAGTGGCACAACAGTTCCGAACTCCCGTCGAAGAGTATGAAAGACGTCGCGAGTGGATTATCCGCGGCAGCTTGCTCCTGATCGTCTTGTCCATCGCCGCCATCGTCTACTGGCGTTATATCCGGGAATCGCCGGTCGATTATGCTAGCGACATCGAGCATTTCAAGTATGGCTCTATCGGCGCCGACTCCGACGCCGGCATCCCCTATTGGGTCTGGCGGGTTATGCCGCAAGTCTGTCCCGGCCATCTGCCCCATCCCGCAGCTTTCAGAGCGCTCCCGGCCGACGAACAAAGCGGTTTAGCCGGTTATCAACAGTTCGGCTTCCTCATCGAAGAGGGTAAAGACCGGCCGATCGGGTTCTCGATGCGCCGGGTGCAGATCGATCGCGTCGGCCTGGACTGTGCCGCCTGCCACAGCAGTAGTGTCCGGGTGAGCGAAGGAATGGATCCCGCAAGAATATACCCCGCCGGTTACGTTCAATACTTGGATTCCAGCAAGTCACGGGTGTTGATCTTTGGCATGCCGGCCAATACCGTGGACCTTCAGGGCTATTTCGAGTTCCTATTCGCCTGTGCCGCAGACCCGTACTTCACAGTCGACAATGTCATGAGTCATATCGCCGCCGTGGCCACGCTCGGCCCGGTCGAACGGTTCTTGTACCGGCTATCCATTCCGGTTATGCGCGAAAGGCTCCTACTGCGAAGAGGCCAGTTCGAGTTCTTTGCCCAAATGCCGCCTTTCGGACCTGGGCGAGTCGATACGTTTAGCCCTTACAAGGCAGCGTTCTTCCACTTCCCCTACGATGGCACCATTGGGACCGCGGATTTCCCGTCCCTGTGGAACCAACGGCCTCGCGTCGGCATGCACCTGCACTGGGATGGCGACAACCAGTCTGTCTTCGAGCGCAATATCAGCGCTTCCTTAGGCGCCGGCGCCACACCCACAAGCCTGGATATGACGCGCATGCTACGCGTGGCCTACTGGATCGGCTGCCCGGACCCGCGGGCCAACCCATCCCCTGAGGAGCAGGCACGGGCGATCAAGGCCGCCCGCCTGGACCCGGTACCGCACCAACTCGAGTTACCCATTCCAAAGTACCCGTTCGCCGTTATTGCGGAACTCGCGCACGCCGGCGAGGGCGTTTACATCCGGGAGTGCGCCGCCTGTCATGGGTGGCAGGGCGAGCATGTGGGCGAGGTACTTCCGATCGAGAAGATCGGTACCGATCCCCACCGGCTCGACTCGTTCACCCCGGAGTTCGCGAAGAGTCAGAATACCCTCGGGACGGGCTTGTGGTGGCACTTCCATAACTTCCAGAAGACGAACGGATACGCTAACATGCCTCTGGATGGCATCTGGGCGCGCGCGCCGTACCTGCACAACGGCTCGGCGCCTACGCTGAGCGACATGCTCGCGAAACCGCAGGACCGGCCGAAACAGTTCTATCGCGGCGATGACCGCTACGATCCCGTCAACGTAGGCTTCCGCTCCGATCGCCGGGTCTCCGACGACGGCCGGGAGTTATTCCAGTTCACCGTGGCCACACAGGGGAATGGCAACTCCGGACACACCTATGGCAACAACCTATCTGAGGCCGATAAGAGAGCCTTACTCGAGTATCTCAAGACGCTATAGAGCGAACTGGCAGGCACTCTTGAGGTTCAAGGAGTCAACTTATGAGACAGACTTACGATGCGGTGGTGATCGGATCCGGTTTCGGTGGCGCGATCACGGCATGCCGCCTGGCGCAGGCGGGCCAAACCGTGTGTCTCCTGGAAAGAGGCCCGCGCCGCCAGAAAACCGATTTTCCACGGTCGCCCTATGACGTAACCAGCCGCGCGCTCTGGGACGAGCATCGCCGTCAGGGCTTCATCGGCTACCGGTCGTTTCCCGGCATGGACGTGATTCAAGGGTGTGGCGTCGGCGGTGGCTCCTTGCATTATTTCAATGTCTGCAAGCAGCCGCCCGCAGCCATTTTTGACCAGCCGCGGTGGCCCGGAACCATCACTTTGCAGCGGTTAGAACCATACTATCTGCTTGCCAGACGAATGCTGGATGCCAAGCCGCTCGATCCCCCCACGGGCAGGATTCTGCCCCTGCGCACCCAGGTGTTCCTGGACGCGGTCAAGAACTATCATCCCGAAGCCGGGCTGGTGGACATCGCGGTATATCGTGATGATGCCGGGCGCGGCTCTCAGGGCGCCTGCATTTATTGCGGCAGTTGTCTCTTCGGCTGCCAGGTGCATGCCAAGAACACGCTTGATCTCAATTACATCCGCACAGCGGAGAGTCATGGCACGGAAGTGTTCCCCCTGCATCGAGCGGAGTACATCGAGCCGCACGGCAGGGGATACAAGGTCAGCATAGTCCGTTCGAGACCGGCTCCCGGGCAGGGCACCGACACGCTTGCAGTGGCAGCCGGCAAAGTCATCGTGGCTGCCGGTACGCTGGGCTCGAACGAGCTGTTACTCAAGTGCCGCGATCTCTATAAGACGCTCCCCGACCTCAGTCCTGCACTGGGAAAGGGTTTCTCAGGCAACGGTGATTTCCTGCTCGCCGGCACGCTGTACCCGGACAAGATGGTCGATCCGAGCAGCGGACCGAGTATTACGGCCGCCGTCAGCTTCGCCGCCGGGCAACAGCAGATCTGCATCGAAGACTTGGGCTTCCCCGATCCCCTGCTGTGGTACATCAACGGCAGTGTGCCAACCTGGCAGCGTTTTCGGCAGGCGTTGGTGTTTGCGTGGCACTACTTGCGGTCGAGCCTCGGGCTGACTCACCAGAGCCGCATGGACCTGGAGATCGCCCGGCTCTTTCGGGGCGGCGTCACGACCGGCTTCCTGCCCTACCTGGCAATGGGCACCGACGCGGCCGATGGAGTAATCACTTTGGACGCTGCTAACAGCGCCACCGTGAATTGGAGCCATCGCGCGAGCATGCCGATGTTTCGCCAGATCGAGCAGCACTTACGCGAGATCAGCCGCGCCTCGGGCGGGACATACGTGCAGAGTTTCCTCTGGGCCTGGCCATTTCGAAAGCTGCTTACCGCTCACCCGCTGGGGGGCTGCGCTCTGTCGACCAATCCTTCGGATGGTGTGGTGAACGAACTCGGAGAGGTGTGGAATTACCCCAATCTCTACGTGGCCGATGGCTCTGTGATCCCTACCGCCCTGTCGGTGAACCCGTCGGCGACCATCAGCGCAGTGGCGGAGCGGATTGCGTTCCACATGATCCACGGCAGGGAAATCGAACCGACGGACATACGCTCGACGGCGTCTGCGGCCGGGCCGGCTTCCGGCTGACTTCAGCGTTGCCGTCGTACCTTTTGAGGAGAGAACATGGACAGACTGCGGAGCGTTACGATCTATCAAACGGTGATGGGAATCAGCATCGTTCTGAACATCCTCGTGGGCATCTTCATTCTCTTTGCACCGGACACGTTTGCAGCCCTGCTCGGCCAGCCTCGCCCCTCGCCCGAGACGTGGCCCCGTCACTGGGGTGCGCAACTCATCGCGATCAACCTGCTCTATCTGCCCGGCTTAAGCGACCCGATCCGGAACCGATTCGTAAACTATCTGGGCATCCTGATTCGGCTTTCGTTTGCGCTGTTTTTCTTCACGCAGGGGCGCGGTTTTGTCACGATGGGTATCTACGACGGGACATTCGGGTTATCGCTGCTCGCTACATATTTGCGAGTGCCGCGAGTTACCCCACCGTCATCGGCTGCCACTCGGTCCTCACCGTGAGATTACCGCCGCGCGTTCTGAGCGGTCGCGACTCCGCCGTGACTTGTCTTCTGTAGCCCAGTGCTACCTCATGTATCATTCGCGATTCGAAAGTATGGTCCGGTGCCGCGACGGAACGAGCGGATATCCCGCTGGTAGTGGGCACGGGTTTTGGGAAATCGCTGTCCGGCGCCAATATCGGGCCGTCCACCCGCAACTAGCCGCGCTTATCTTCACGTCTATGGGTCGGACTACCTTGGGTGCCCCTCAAATCCCCGCCTGCCGGCAGGCCGCCGCGGAGCTACGAATCGTCTTCAGCCTCGGATGGTTTCTCCGCGGAAGGGATCACGTACTTCTCGGTGGCCCAGTTGCCCAGATCGACGACCCGGCAACGGTCGCTGCAAAACGGGAATTCGGGGTCGCCCAGGCTGACCTCTTTCTTACAGATGGGGCACTTCATATGGCGATGTGAATCAGGGGCGCGGGAGCGGACTGGGGCACTCGCTCGGTGGAAGCCAGGAGCGTACCCACCACATCGTAGTCGTGCGCTTCGGTGATGCGCAGACGGCGGATCTCGCCCGGCCGCGGCTCGGCGCCTTCGAAATCGTTCACCAGGGTTACGCCGTCGATCTCCGGCGCTTGCGTGGGCATGCGCGCTTCCCAAAGCAGATCGGTCTCTTTGGAAAGTCCCTCCACCAACACGGGCATCTCCGCGCCCACCAGGCCACGATTGCGGGTGCGCGCAATCTTCCGTTGGATGGCCATCAGCCGGCGCTTGCGGTTCTGGATTATGCGGCCCTCCACCTTGCCGTCGAGCGCATAGCTCGCGCTGGTATCTTCGTCCGAATAGGCGAACACGCCCAGGTTGTCGAACCGGGCGGCCTGCACGAACTGGCACAGTTCCTCGAAATCCCCAGCGGTCTCACCCGGGAAGCCGGCGATCAAGCTGGTGCGGACGGCAACCCCGGGAATGGTGCGGCGGATCCGCTCCAGCAATTTCAGGAAGATTTCTCCGGAGGCGCCCCGCTTCATGCGCTTCAGGACGCGGGCGCTCGCGTGCTGTAGCGGCATGTCGATATACTTCACCAGGGCCGGGTGGAGGGCGATGGTATCGAGCAGTTTCTGCGTGACCTTATTGGGGTAGGCGTACAGGAATCGAATCCATTTGGCGTGCGGGGTATCGATCTGCGCCAGCCGCTCCAGGAGGTGCGCCAGTCCGTCCGTCAGCCCGAAATCTTCGCCGAAACAGGTGGTGTCCTGCCCGATCAGGTTGATCTCGCGCACGCCTTGTTGGAACAGGCGGGTGGCTTCCGAGATCACCGATTCGAAGCGCCGGCTGCGGAACTTGCCGCGGTACTGCGGGATCACGCAGAACGTGCAGGGATGATCGCAACCCTCGGCGATTTTCACGTAGGCGAAGTGGTGCGGCGTGGCCAGCACACGCGGCGTGAGGTCGTGATACAGGTACGGCTCTAGGGGATTTCCAGGTGCGGCCTCGCCCGAAGGGCCTTCCGCCATGGCTTCGCACAAGTCGACGATGCGGTCCAGCTCGTTGGTCCCTATGAGGGCGTCCACTTCCGGGAGCTCCTGGCGGATGTCCCCGCGGTAGCGTTCCACCAGGCAGCCCGCGACGATCAACTTCCTGGCACGGCCGATTCTCTTGTATTCGGCCATCTCCAGGATGGTATCGACGGATTCCTTCTTGGCGGGATCGATAAAACTGCAGGTGTTGACCACCAGAACGTCGGCCTGATCGGGATGGGGGGTGAGCTCGTGACCCTTGGCCACAAGCTGGCCCATCATCACTTCACTATCGACGAGGTTCTTGGGACAACCCAGACTGACAAAACCGACTTTCAAGCGATTATCCAGCGATCACACGTCACACAACCAGGAATGGAGGTGCTACTAGCGATTTCCCTGCTCCGCTCCGGGAATCGGGCCGGGAACCGGGCCGGGGCCGTTTAGCCTGTCCCACCCCTCATGGCGTTCCGGAGCCCGCCGGCGCACGCCAGGTTTTCTGGCCGCGGCCTTGCGCGCCTCGGCTTCCGAACGGGCGGTGACGTAGGCCAGGAAGTCGTCGTTGGTGAGGTGATGCTCGCATTGCGTCAACCCCTCCAGGTCCGCGGTGAGTTTCCGGGCACAGAGAGCGGGCCCCTCCTGGATGCCGACGTGGTGCTTCAGGAAGAGCGTCAGGTCGGCGCTTACGATATACCGAATCGTGGGTGCTCGCTCCTCGATGCTGTCGAATCGATAGATTCGGAGCGCCTCGCTCTGATCGAACCCCATGTACCGTAGCTGCATGAAACCCTCCACTCCTTTTTCCCTTTTGGGAATCTCGGCCCTGCCCGTAAGGAACGCGGGGAATGAGAATCCTCGTTACTCGTGCACCGGGGCAGGTTCGCCCGCCGGGGCCGATTCACCCGCCGCGATGGAAACCTCGCCGGACGGTCCAATAGCTCCGTCGGGCCCTGCGAGCAAATCGTCTTCTTCCGGCGTACTGGAGTCGCCGGATAGCTTCTCCGCCTTGCGCTGAATTCTGCGCGCCGCCTTATCGCGCTGCTTTTCCATGCGCGCGATTTCTTTCTGACGTTTCTTGAAGGTGGTACCCGAACGCATACCCATGAGGATCCGCTCCTGATCTGCGGCCGATTCTCGCTAGACCGGCCGCGGTTTCAAAACCAAACTACCAGCGGGGCTCACGCCGCTGCCTGGGCCCGCCACCGCCTTCGCGGCGGCCACCGCCGGAACCGCCCCGGCCCCCTTCGCCCTTGGGCCGGGCTTCATTGATATTGAGTGCCCTGCCATCCATCTCGTGTCCGTTCAGTGCGGCAATGGCGCGATCGGCTTCGCCGGCATCGGCCATTTCGACGAACGCGAACCCGCGGGGGCGTCCCGTGTCGCGATCCGCAACCATGCTCACGCGATCCACTTTTCCGTACGCTTCAAACAGCGACCTGAGGGCTGATTCCGTGGCCGCGAAATCCAAATTACCAACAAAAATGTTCTTCACGTAATTTCCTTGACGTTCTGTGACTTCTAAACTTTCCGGTTGTGCGGGCTACGACGAGGCACATGGATCACGCCAGGTTTCGCGGGCCGACCAAAAGGCACCTTCAGTTTAGCAGATTTTACTCGGAAACGCTTTCCGGAAAACGTGGATGACGTGGATAGAGGTGGATGCATGGACGATGATTGGCCATCAGCCGCAGCTTGCTGATGGCCCGATTGCGAGAAACCCACGAAAACCCGGACTGGAAATGGGAAGTCCGGCGCCCGGAGACCCTGCGCGGCCGGGTCGAAATCGCGGAGGCAAACTACTTCGTTGCCAGCCAGTAACCGGGCCGCGTTTGGGTCCGCTTTACCTCGGGGTGGCCAGTTACAATCACCTCGATCTGGTGGAACCCGCCTTCCTCTTTGTTGTTGGGGGAGTAGCTGATGGTGTACTCGCTATGCAGTTCTTCGCCGACCCTCTGCATGGCCTCTTCCAAGGTGCGCTGGCTGTGGAAGCCGAATTCGCTGCCGCCGGTCCCCTTGGTAAACAGCTCCACCGGGTTGTCCTTGAAAATGTACTTCACATCCCGGAGCACTTCCATCATCAAAGGGATGAACTCGACGCGGCCGGCATTGGTCCCATACGTCTGCGCCACAATGGTTGGGGTCGCGGCCACGTTGGACGGCAGCGGGTGCATGGCTGGAGGGTTATTGTCGGGACGGTCCATCGTAGGTGGAGCGACGAGGGTGTTGATGAACCGCGACATGTCGACGGAATAGAAAATCACGTTGTTGACCTGCAAACCGATCAGCGCCTCGCGCGCCCGGCTCTCGCTGCCCAGGTCGCGCGTTTCCCCGATCACCAGCATGATCCGCCGCCGGTTCTTGGGACGGCTGGCTAACAGCCTGGTTCCATCGACCACGGCGTCAATGAGGCGGTTGGATTGGCTGCCGGGATAGATCGTCTTCACCTGCTTGGTGATCAGGTCCGGGTCGTTGGTGAAGCTCTGCAGCGTGCGGATGCGCGAATCGTATGCAATGACCGCGGCCTCGCCCATGTCGCCCAGGATCAGAGGGCCCACCAGGTTCCCGATCTTCTTCACCTGCGGCATCAGGCCTTCCACGTGCGCGTTCGCCTGGATGGCAATCACCAGGGAAATCGGAACAAAGGTCTCGTCCACCTGGATGTTCTGTTCCTTACCGTTGTCGAACAGGCGGAACTGGTCCTTGCGAATCCCGTTGACATAGCTGCCGTCGCGGTCGAACACCAGAACCGGGGCCACCACGTAATCGACAGTCATGCCGAATCTCACCCCGTCGGGAGACGGTTGCTGCGGCGGTTGCGTGGAGGATTGCTGCCCCGGTGGCGGCTGCGTGGGTGGCGGCTGCGTAGATGACTGCTGCGCCACGAGAAATCCGCAGAGAAGCGTTACTAGAAGAAGTCGAAGCATTCTACTCCTGGCGGGCAGCCGCGTGCTCGGTCCGCCCTCCTAACAATTCCAGCACGTGTGGCACCAACTCCACGATAGCATCGAGCGATTCCACCGCGCCTTTGGGAGAACCCGGAAGGTTCACAATCAAAACCCGGCCACGGGTGCCGGCGAGCGAGCGGGAAAGCACAGCCAAGGGCGTGGATTCGCGCCCGCGGGTGCGCATCAACTCGCCCAGTCCGGGTATCTCGCGGTCCAGCACGGCGCGTGTAGCCTCGGGCGTAACATCGCGCGGAGCCACCCCCGTGCCGCCGGTGGTGAAGATGGCGGAAATCTGCCCGCCATCCGCCAGGGTAGCCAGGCGGACGCCAATTTCAGCGGCCTCATCGGGTATCGCTTCCATCACTGTGACGCTCCAGCCCAGTTGTTCCAGCCGGTCCCGCACGGCGGGACCGGAGCGGTCGGAGCGCGCGCCGGCGCTCACGGAATCGCTGATGGTCAAGACGGCAGCATTAGTCATGATTCACCTTGCGGTGGAAATCCCCGCTTTTCCCCCCGGTCTTTTCCAGCAGATACAGGTCTTGGATTTCGATGGATTTGTCGAGGGCCTTGAGCATGTCGTACACCGTCAAGGCGGCCACCGAGGCGGCGGTGAGCGCCTCCATTTCGACACCCGTCTGCGCCGTAGTGGCGGCGCTGGCCACGATGCGGACGCCTTCCGCTTCCAAAGTCACTTCCACATCCGCGTGTGTGAGCATCAGCGGATGGCATAGCGGAATCAGTTCGGAAGTCCGCTTGGCGGCGGAGATGCCGGCAATGCGCGCGATCTCCAGGGGGTTGCCCTTGGGATTGTTCGGAACCTTCTGGAGCGCCGCCGGCCGGATGCGCACGAAGGCATGCGCGCGTGCGGTGCGCCGCGTTTCCGGCTTGGCCGACACATCCACCATGCGCGGGCTCCCGGTGGAATCGTAATGCGATAGTTTGTTCATTTGAGCAGCACCCGAATCGGTTCCCCGCACGGGTATTCGGCCCGGCCCGCATCCGCTACCAGGTAGGCGTTGGAGCGCGCGATCGCCGGGATATCGCCCGAGCCGTGCCAATCCACCGGCGTCACGTCGGCACCATCGTCGCTGAGGCGTGCCGGCAGAAAGCGCGTCAGCCCGATGCGGTGGCGGAAGTCGCGCGTCAGGCGCGCCCAAGGCATCCACAGCGGGGTCTCCTCCTGGCCCGAGAGCAGTTCCAGCGCGGCGCGCGCGAAGATCTCAAACGTCACCATGGTGGACGCGGGATTGCCCGGCAGACCGAAGAAGAACTTCCCTCCGGCGCGGCCGAATACCAGCGGCTGGCCCGGCTGGATGAGCACCCGGTCGAAATAAAATTCCGCGCCGAAGCCCGAGAGCACCGGCTCCACGACGTCATACTTGCCCGCGGAAACGCCGCCCGAGAGGAGCACGAGATCGGCGGCCAGGCCCTTGCCAATGATCTCGCGGGTGTGTTCGACAGTGTCACGCGCTACCGGCAAAATCTGCGGGATGCCGCCGGCCCGCGCCACCTGGGCCCCCAGCGACCAGGCATTGGAGTTGCGAATCTGGAACTCCGCGGGAGTCTCGTGGACCTCCACTATTTCGTCCCCCGTGGCGATGATGGCCACCGAGGGCTTGCGGTAGACCATCGCCTTGTGGCGGCCGAACGCTGCCAACAGCGCTACGCCGCTATAGTCCAGGCGCGTGCCGGCGCGCAGCACAACTTCATGAGCGGCGGCCTCGCAGCCTTGGGGGTTGATGAACTGATGGGGCTCGGCGGAGCGGTCGATCGCCACGCGCCGGCTCGCCGGATTCGAGCCGTCCACCCGGCGCGTGTGCTCGATCATCACCACCGCGTCGGCGCCCGCGGGAATCGGCGCGCCGGTCATGATCTCGACGGCCTCGCCACGGCCTACTACGCCCGCGTATCGCTCACCGGCACGGACTTCCCCGACGATTTCGAACTCGCCGGGCAGATCCCTGGCCCGCACGGCATAGCCATCGCGCACGGAGCGCGCGACGGCGGGGCTGTCGCGATCGGCGGCCAGGTCGCCGGCCAGCACGCGCCCTGCTGCGGCTTCCAACGGAATCTCTTCGGTGGCAGGAGCCTTGCGCTCCGCACGCACGGCGGCAACGACGGTTTCACGCGCTTCGGTAAACGTCAGCGGGGCCACACCTTCTATTCTAAGACCGCAGGGGGGCGCCAGGGATTTTCGGGGCGCAAGCACTCGCGATTGCCGGGCCCGGGGCACCCTGAGGCTCCCCAGGATTCGCGCCCGGTACGAAAGGGCGCCGAAGCCGATCAGGAGGGTGTCCTCACCTCGGTCACTGCGCCTATTTCTGTGCGCCGCTGACACCTGCCGTCTCCGCTGGGATGACCGGCAGGATGATCCGGGAGGGGTGCTTCGTGTCCAGGTAAATGGTGTTCTCCGCGGCCTGCAAGCGTCGGTTGTTGTTGAGCGGCTCACCTGTGTTCGGATTCACGTCGAACCGCGGGAAGTTGCTGCTGGAGATGTCCAGGCGAATCCGGTGACCACGCTTGAAAACCAGCGAAGTCGGATACATCTCGATCGTAAACTCGTAGGGCTGTCCAGGCTTCAGAAGCTCGGCCTTTCCGAGGCCATTGCGGTATCGCGCGCGCACGATGCTATCGGCGATGTTGAGATCCACGCCGGCCGGGAAATCGGCGTTGGGCGGATACACGTCCACGAGCTTGGCGGTGAAATCGGTATCGAGTGCGTTGGAGGCCGCCCACAGCTTCACGATCAGCCGGCCCGTGACCTCGATGTCGCCTGTGAGCGGAGCCGTCTGGAACACCAGCACATCGTTTCGGGACGACAGCGGCTTCGTGTCGGAGCACAGCCAGAAGCCGGCACGGCACCGCTGGTCCGCCGCGCCCTGGAACATCAGTGTTCCTTGCGACGAGACATTTCCGCCGAGCGTTGGGACCGGGTTCCGCGGATCGAACTCGTAGGTGATCGGCCGCTCCTCTGTCGCCTTGTCCGGCGAGAGGATGCCGTTGGCGTGCAGGTAGTATGGCGTTGACGCGGTCCGCGTCAGCGGCCACTCTTGCTCATCGCGCCAGTGGCCTCCTACAAAGATACGCCCCTCAGGCGTCTTGTGAGCATCCCCGCCACCCATGACATAGATCCGGACGGGTGGTTCCCGGTCCACTCCGTTGTCAACCCCCTTCAGCCAATGATCGAACCAGCGCAAATGGAAAGGCAGGAGATCGAGGGCCGCGTCGCCGGTGAACTGCGCCTCTCCGGCGTAGCTGCGGTTCTCGCTGCTGTGAATCCAGGGTCCCACGATCAGCCGCTGGAGGGCCTTCTTCGTCTTTCGCAGCTCGACGTAATTCAGGTTCGCGACTGACGTACCCCACGAGTCGTACCAGCCGGTCGTGTGGTATTCGGGAATGTCTTTGTACTCTGCCAGGTGGTCTACAACGCTGGAGCCTGAGTTCTTCCAGAAGTCGTCGTAGTCTCCGTGACTCATGGCCTCAATCAGCCAGGACTCGTAATCGGGAGCGAACTTGAGGGGGGTTGTGCCCGGGCGCAGGGGCAGACTGCGTACGTACTCACGCACCCGATTGCCCATCTCCACGAGAGCGGCCGCCGCCACCGGATCAGACGCCGCCCTTGCCGCGGCAGGCCCGGCGTACTCCGTGCCAGTGGCGTTTCCCATCGTCAAAACCCAGTTGAAAAAACGGAGTTCGAAGGCCCCGTTGTGGCGGACGCCGTACCGGCCAAAGTCAGACATCGCGTTGCGCGGAATCATCGCCTTCACATAAGGGGCATTGGCAATAGCGAGCGCATGCTGGGTTGCTCCGCCGTAGGACGATCCCACCGTGCCGATGTTCCCGTCCGACCACGGTTGTGCTCCAATCCATTTGGCCGTGTCAAATCCGTCATTCGGATCGTCCCGAATCGGAACCCAGTGACCTTCTGATTTGTAGCGGCCACGAACGTCCTGGAGCACGACAACATATCCGCGCGGCACGAAGTAGTCAGCGGTTGCCACCCCGCGATCCTTGTTATAGGGTGTACGCTCCAGGAGAATCGGAAACTTACCTTCGACGGGCACGCCGTTTCGGGCCGGCCGATAGACGTCGGTAACCAGGCGAACGCCGTCGCGCATAGGCATCATCACGTTCTTCGTAGTGGCGATTTCGTAGCGCACATCGGCCTGTGCACCGAGCGGCCCACCTCCGCCGAGCTGAATCAGCAGGAGTAGAAGGCCGGGCAAGGCGGTTGCGGACCCATTTTTGAGCGTCCTCATGGCCAAAGATTATTCCACAGAAATCGCCTCGACGGGTTCGTCAGGGGAAGTTGGGTGCTTAAACACTTTCGGGTAAATCCGGCCCACAGTGACCGCTCCCTCACGGTCGCGGCTCCGCAACTATTTGCAAACACGAGCAGTCGAAAAGGAGCCGCGAGCGTAAGGGAGCGGACTTCGCGGCCCTGGCCAGATGGTCGGATATCCGGAACTGGGCGAGGCGCCCGAGCCCATTGCGGCCCCATTCCCGGGTGACGCTTTTGATCCAGGAGGAGTCGGCGAGCTGGCGCTCTCTTAAGGGTTGACGATGCGGTGCAAGTCGAGCGATGGAGGTGCCAATCTGCGCGCTATAATGTAAGCGATTCCAAACAACCTGCCGCTACGAGGTGCGACCATGAGCGAACGTACGAAATCCCGCCGCTTGAACCGGCGTAAATTTGCAGCCGTTCTGGCTGGAACGGGAGCCGTGGCTCCCATTATGTTGGCCCAGCAGACCACACCACCGCCGCCGGCCGGGGCGCCCAACCCCAACACCAGCGTGCAACAACAACAGCAGCAGCGCCGCACCGCGCCTCCGGAAGTCCAGCCCTTCGACGTGCCCATCGAGTTCGCACGCCAGGACGTGCCGGTGAAAGCCCAGCCTTTCCCCATGACCCAGGTCCGTCTGCTGCCGGGAAGCATGTTTCACGATGCACAGGAGTGGAATCGCGGCTACATGTCGCGTCTGCCTGCCGACCGTCTGCTCTACAACTTCCGCGCCAATGCGGGCCTGCCCGTGGGCTCGGCGCAGTCCTTCGGTGGCTGGGAGCAGAAAGACGATGGGCAGCGCGGGAGCGAATTGCGCGGCCATTTCACCGGCCACTTCCTCTCCGCCAGCGCCAACCTGTGGGCCTCCACCGGGGACCAGGCAGCGAAAACCAAAGCCGACGAGTTGGTCTCCGAATTGGCCAAGTGCCAGGAGAAGCTGGGCGGCGGATATCTCAGCGCGTTCCCCCTGTCGCTCTTTGAACGCCTGGACCGGCTCTCCGGCAAGCCGCCGGCCCCCAGGGATCCCAACGCCGCGCGCGTGCCGCCGCCGGTTAGCGGGACGCTCCCCTGGGCGCCCTTCTACACCATCCACAAGATCATGGCCGGCCTGTTCGACATGTACCACCTCGCCGGCAATCAGCAGGCGCTCAAGGTACTGGAAGGCATGGCGGGATGGGCCGACAATTGGACCGCCTCCAAGACCGACGAGCACATGCAGGAGATCCTGATGGATGAGTACGGCGGCATGGCCGAGGTGTTGTACAACCTCGCGGCCGCCACCAACAACGACCGCTGGGCGAAGGTCGGCGACCGCTTCACCAAGAGATGGTTTTTCAATCCGCTGGCCCTGCACCGCGACGAGTTGAACAAGGGCCCCAACGGCTTCCCGCTGCATGCCAACACGCATATCCCGCAGGTGATCGGCGCCGCCCGGCGTTACGAGATCTCGGGCGATATGCGCTTCCACGATGTGGCCGATTTCTTCTTCTACACCGTCTCCACCGGGCGCACCTACGTGACCGGCGGAACCAGCAACGGCGAGTCCTGGAACGGCGCGCCCCGCCACCTCTCAGCCGAATGGAAGCGCAATGTCTCCACCGCGGAATGCTGCTGCTCCTACAACATGATGAAACTCGCCCGGCACCTCTATGGCTGGGACCCGGATCCACACTACTTCGACTACTACGAGCGCACCCTGCTGAACGAGCGCATCGGCACCATCCGTCCCGAGAAGGGGTACACGCAGTATTACCTCTCGCTCACTCCGGGCGCGTGGAAGACCTTCAACACCGAAGACCATTCGTTCTGGTGCTGCACCGGGACGGGCGTGGAGGAGTATTCCAAACTCAACGACAGTATCTACTGGCACGACGACAGGGGCCTGTACGTGAACCTGTTCATCCCCTCCGAGCTGAACTGGGCGGAGAAGGGCTTCCGCCTGCGGCAGGAGACCAAATTCCCCGCGCAGCAGGGCACCGCGCTGGTGGTCAGCGTCAGCAAGCCGACCCAACTGGCGATGCGGTTGCGAATTCCGGAGTGGGTGGATGGCGGCTCGGTCAAGATCAACGGCAAGCCGCTGGAGGCATCCGCCTCACCGAGCAGCTACCTGACCATCAACCGCACGTGGAAGAACGGCGACCGCGTGGAGTTGGATCTGCCGATGCAGTTATCCGTCGAATCCATGCCCGACGACCCCAAGACTCAGGCGTTCCTTTATGGCCCGCTGGTCCTGGCCGGCGATCTGGGTAACGAAGGTCTGACCGAACAGTTGATCATCGGCCCGAACGCGCCGCGTCTCCGGCCCCCAGGCGCTCCCCCGCGCGCGCCCCAAAACCCGAATGCGCCTCCACCGCCTGCGGTGCCGCAGCTCGATATACCCACCTTCAAGGCGGCGGCCGGCGATCCGAGCGCGTGGATCAAGCCCGGCGACAAGCCACTGACGTTCCACACTACCGGCCAGGAGAAGAACGTCACGCTCGTCCCGATCAACACGCTTTTCGACAAGCGCTATTCGGTATACTGGCGGGTTTCTTAGGGCCGGTCCCCGTCTGGTCTTGGTGGGACAGGCGGTTTCGGCTGTCAGGCGAGCGCAGCTCGCCCTCCGCCGGCCTTTCAGACAGTGCTGGACAGGCACAGAGTGCCTGTCCCACCTACGCCAGTTCGCGCATCGCCCGGCCCACGGCCCTCAGGTTGGGTACCCGCATCTCCTCGTATTCGCGCGATACCACGATGCCGCTGGCGCCGGCCTTGAACGCGTTCAAGACGCATTCGTAGACTTTCTCGGGGTCCGCCGCAACGTGGTTGGAGCCCCAGGGCACGTCGAACCCGATGCCCGGATAAATCTTCGTCTTGCCTTCCGCCGAAGCCACACTGCGCCGGGTTTCGCGGTAGACGTAATCCGGTGAAAAACCGGTCTTGTCGAGTTGGTCGAGCTTCGGCTCCACCTTCTTGTCGTACCCGAACAGATCGTAGTAGAGATCCAGCGACTGCTCGAGCGAGATTTCGCTTAGAATGGTCCGCTGAAAGCGCGCCAGATACCAATAGCGGATGCGCGGACCGAGAATGTCGTGGTACGCGATGAACTTGATGAAATCGGAGTAGGGCGCCATCTCCGCATACGTCATTTCGGCGCGATACACCAGGTCCCAACTGGATGGCTGGTGGTCCACGTGCCACCCGACCTGCGCCGCGGGCTTGATCCCCTTCACCGTGCGGTACATCGCCTGCATCACCTCTTCCCTCGACAGCCGGTACTGATATTCCCAGGACAGGATTTCGGGATAGCGCAGCAGAACCCGCAGAAAGCCCGTGAACACGCCGTCGGCCGGCTTGGGCTTCCCCGCCATGAGGCCTCGCACGTAGACGTAGAGCTCCTCGAAACCCTTGCGCGCGCGCTCCGGATCGATGCCCTTGGCCCGGCCACGGGCCACGCAATGTTCGCAGAAACAGGTAGGAGCGCCATCGTTCCAGGGGAGAATCACGTTCATCAGCGGACCCATCCGCTCGGCGCCCCACTGAAAGCCGTCGAGATCGTAACTGCGGAACAGGTCTTCGACGGTGGCCGACCACCATGCCCGATAGTCGGGATGATTCCAGCACGCCACGGTTGTGGGGCGGCCGTCGATATCGCGCGTCACGATCTGCGAAAAGCCCTGGACGATTTGAGCCACCTCGCGCCCCGATCCTTCCAGGATGCGCGCGTACAGCTTCATCCCGCGTTTGCGCGCCGGCTCCGCCAATTCGGCGAAGAGGTCGCGATCGGCGTACTCGAAGCTCCGGTCCACGCGCTGGTGCCGCAGCGGTGTGTTCTGGAAATACTGCTCGTGCTGGCGCACCCAAACGGAGGGGAGTTTGCGATTCCGCATGTCGCGGGGAGGAACCCCGTGGTCGGTAGCCAGGAGCTGGGGCGGCTTCCGCAGGTCGCCATGATAAGTGTGACTGTACACCATGAGGGCATTGATTCCAGCGGTCTCCTGAATCAGGTCCAGGCAGCGGTCGATGCCCTCATCCAGCATGGTGTGGGGGCCCATCTGAATGGCGTTGAATCGTGGGAGCGCGGGTGGCGCGGCGGTCTGCTGGGCGGTCGCTTCCTGGGATGCGCCAGGTAGGGCGGGCAGCGCCAGCAAGCCTGCCAGGAAATCGCGCCGGCCGGCGGTGTTATCGGGTTCCATGCGATTCCTACTCTATCCCGATTGGCCAAGGGCGCGCACCCGGGAAGAGAAAGCGCATTCAGGCGGTTGGCCAACGGGCCAACTGCCCCGCGACGGGTTGTATTGGGCAACGGCTCCATGCTTTCCGGAACTGCTCCAGGAATTCCGGTCCTCGTAACTGGGGGATCATCACCAGCACCACGCTGAACCGCGGAAAGCGCTTCAACGCCCGCGCGGCGGACTCGCCAAAAGAGTCGATCGCGCGTGAGCACGCAGGAAAAGCCGGCTTCGACCGCGACCTCGACCAGTGCTCCGTTGGTGAGACCTCCCCATCCCAGGGCGTCGGCCGCCTGCGCCTCAATGCCGAGTTCGCCGAGCACACCGGCGATCCTCTTCGGCATGTTTACATCAAGCAGCCACATTCGGGGCGTCCAAGGCGTCCGAAGCGACCTTCATGATCTCCCGCATGGCTTCATGGGGAAATGAACCGTACGTGTCTTCTATCTCCTCGACGGTCATGCCCTCTGCCAAACACGATAAGAGGAACGATACCGAGAACCTGGTCCCGCGGACAGCGAGTTTGCCGCCCAACAACTCGGGGTCGGCCACGATCCAGCGGAAATCCTTAAAGGGCTTGAGATTCCGTTCCGTCATGCGGTCACCTACCCCCAATTACACCACGCCCGGCCGGGGGACGGCTCAACACGCTACTCCACCGTCGCGCGCTCGATCCGGTCCAGCCGAGGATAGTTGCGGTCCAGCCAGGCATTGCCCTCTTCGAACAGCGGACGCTGCTTGCCGCCGCGGATACCGCCGCCCGATGTGTCACCGTATTCGGAGTTCAACCGATCCACCACGTCCATGCCTTCGATCACCTGGCCGATGGGCACGAACGGCTCGGCATCATGGGTCGCGCGGTTGTCCCGCGTGTTGATGAAAATCTGCGTCGTGCGGCCATTGGGGACGGCGAACGCATACGCGATGGTTCCGCGCACGTTGGATTCCCGGCGCGGTTCGTCGGGAATCGTTCGCGTACGCCACACCTTCGAAATCTGCGGGTCGCCATTAACGCCGAACTGCGCCCAGCGGCCCTGAACCACGCGGTGGAATCGGCCGTCATCGTAGTAGCCCGCGCGGACCAGGTTGTAGAAGCGGTCCACGCCCTTGGGCGCCCAGTCGCGATGCATCTCGGCCACGATGCTGCCTTTGCTGGTGGCGAAGCGGACCCGAAAAACATCGGGCGCCTGTCGGTTCATCTCGGGCGCGTCCGGATTCAGCAGGAGCGCGCGATTCTCCGCGCTCAAGACCGGCCTCGGGGAGGACAGCACGCGCTTCTCGGGAAGCCGGGCGGGGTCGATCGGCCGGCCACCCTTCATCACTGACCGCACCTTGCGGATGTTGTGGATGTCGGCCAGCGGATCGGCATCCAGAATCACCAGGTCCGCCAGCTTGCCCTTCTCGAGGGTGCCCAAGTCGTTCTGCATGCGGCAGGCGATGGCCCCGTTCTTCGTTCCCGCCACGATGGCTTGCGCGGGAGACATGCCCAGCTCCACCAGGCCTTCGATGGCCATGATGGTGCCGATCCCATGGCTCTGGCTGTCGGGCTTCGGATCGATGGCGAACTCCGGAGCCGCGCCCCAGTAGTTGTCGGTGCCGACCGTGATGGTGGCGCCGGCCTGGATCAGCTTCTGCGCGTTCCGCCGGCGGGTGTCCAGGTCCACTCCCAGATCGGCCGCGCGCCGCCGCTCCTCGACAAATGTTCTTGGGCGCGCCGGCCCCTTCTTGTCGGCTTCCTGCAGCTTCTTCTCGGCCTCCGCTTTGGCCTTCAGATGCTTCTCCCAGGCCTCCCCCGTAATGGTGCTCACCAGCATCGAACAAATGATGTTGCGTTCGCGGATCAGGCGGACCAGATCGTCGGGCATCTCTCTGGGGGTGAGCAGCTCGGGATGCTGGATCAGGTCGATGCCGGCCTGGATCGAGAGGCGCAGTCCTTCGATGGTGGTGGAATGCGTTTCGGCCGCGCGCCCGCGTTTATGGGCCTCCTCCACCATCACCTTCTGCGCTTCCGGGGAGAAGCCGATGTAAGTGGGCTGCGAGAAATGGCTGGTCCCGCCGTACTTGAGGAAGTCCGGTCCCTTGTCCAGATATTTGCCGATGGCGGTGCGCAGCTCGTCGGGGGTCATGTCGGCCAGATCCTCACCGGCGCCCTGGGAGATGGCGTCATTCATCTCCTCCTGGAAACGGGTGAGGTCCTTTTGGGGCGTCAGGCTGAAGGTGATGGAGTACGGTCCGCCCCACCCCACGATGTTGCCGGCCGCCAGGATGCGCGAACCCACGGCCTCGCCCCGCGCGATCGAATCCCGCACTTTGGTAAGTGGCGTCAGCATCCCGTAGCTGTCGCGCACGGTGGTCACGCCGTATCGCAACTGGAGCTGCGCCGCTTCGAGGACGATCTCGTTCTCCCGCGGGTAATACCTGGCGAGCGTCTCGTAGCGGTCCCGCGCCCCGCCGTATAAAGAGAGATGGACGTTGGTATCGATGAACCCCGGAACCACGTAGCGCCCGGCCGCGTCGATGATGGTGGCGCCGGCCGGAATCCGAACGGATGCCCGCGGCCCGACCGCACTGATCCGCTGTCCGCTCACGACGATAACCGCGTCGCTCAGCGCCGCCCCGCCGTTGCCATCGATAACCGTGCCCCCGACGATGGCGAGTTCCTGGGCCGCCCCTGACAGGCAAAATGCCGCTAGTAGCGCGAGCACTCGTGCCGGCGCTTGGTGGGACAGCCGCTTTCGCCTGTCAACCGGCTGAAAGCCGGCGCGCGCGCAATCGGCGGCTAAAGTCCCGGGACCGTATGTCTTGCCCTGCATAACTCTACTATCCTACCGTGGCCGTGTCACTCCGCTCTCGACCCAAGATATGTCATTCCTATATGGTGTTGTCCCAGGCCAGCGCCGCCCGCCCGCCACGGTGAAATAATATTTCCAGTGAACACCATCATCGAACCCTTCCGCATAAAGAGCGTGGAGCCGTTGCGCCACACCACGCCGGAAGAACGCCAGGGATACCTCGAGCAGGCCGGGTACAACCTTTTCCTCATCGAGGCACGCCACATCCTGATCGATCTCCTCACCGACTCCGGCACCAACGCCATGTCCACCGCGCAGTGGGCCGCCATCATGCGCGGCGACGAGTCCTACGCCGGCAGCGAAAGCTTCTTCCGTCTCAAGCGCGTCGCCGACGAGCTCACTGGCTTCCGCCATATGGTCCCCACGCACCAGGGCCGCGCCGCCGAGCGTATCCTCTTCACCGTGATGTGCAAGCCGGGCCAGGTAGTGCCTTCCAACACGCATTTCGATACCACCCGCGCCAACATCGAATTCACCGGCGCGCGCGCCGTCGATCTTCCCATCCCTGAAGCCGCCGACACCCAGGCTCACGTCGATTTCAAGGGCAATATGGATGTGGCTGCGCTCGAATCGCTGGTCGCCTCCGAAGGTGCCGCCCGGATCCCGCTCGTCATGCTGACCGTCACCAACAACTCCGGCGGTGGCCAGCCGGTGTCCATGGCCAATATCGAAGCCGTGAAGCGCGTCTGCGCGCAGCATGGCATCCCTTTCTACCTGGATGCCTGCCGCTTTGCCGAAAACGCCTGGTTCATCCGCGAGCGCGAGCCCGGATACGCGGACTGGACTCCGAAACGGATTGCACAGAAAATGTTCTCGCTGGCCGATGGCTGCACCTTCTCCGCCAAGAAGGACGCCTTCGCCAACATCGGCGGATTCCTCTGCAGCAACGACGACCGCGTGGCCCAGCAGGAAACCAACCTGCTGATTCTGACCGAAGGCTTCCCCACATACGGCGGGCTCGCCGGACGCGATCTGGAAGCCATCGCCGTGGGCCTGGAAGAGATCCTCGAACCCGACTATCTGCGCTACCGCATCGTCTCCACCGGATACCTGGGCCGCCACATCGCCGACCGCGGCGTGCCCATCGTCGAGCCCCCCGGCGGTCACGCCATCTACATCGATGCCGCGCGCATGCTGCCGCACATCCCGCCGCGCCAGTTTCCCGGCCAGGCGCTCGCCGTGGAGCTCTACCGTCATGCGGGCATCCGGTCCGTGGAGATCGGCTCCGTAATGTTCGGGGACGCCGCTCGGCACGAGCTGTTGCGGCTGGCCATCCCGCGGCGTGTGTATACCCAAAGCCACATCGATTACGTCGTGGAAGCCATCCTGGAAGTGAACGCCCGCAAGCAGCAGATCTGCGGCATGGAGATTGTCGAGGAGCCTCCGTTTCTGAGGCACTTCAGCGCCCGCTTCCGCCCGCACCCGTGATGAGTGGGGCAGTCGCTTTCGCCAGCCGACCCATTCTCTCACGGCTTTATCACGCTTCGGAATCGCTGGCGGAGCCGCGACCGTAAGGGAGTGTTCGGTACGGTTATTTCCTGACGATCCTTCTCTAGGCCACGACAACACTTGTCTCATGCAAACTGCGTGCTCCAGCGCCCGTCCAGAGCGCCTGTCGTTTCAGCCATCCGATAGATAGGAGTTCCAGTGCGGAGAGCGAGTGATCCACGATTTCGGGCACTAGCTGACGTTGCCGAGGTGACAGGCGGGCACTTGTCCGAGCGCGATTCGCAAGTTCCAGGGCGACCGTCTTCTTCTCAAACGCGACCTGCAGCAAAGTGTCGATCAGAACCTGATTGTCTATCGGAAGCGACATTCCCCCTCCAGAACACCAGTGTCCCTGAGATCGGCGCGTGCATCTGCCACAACCGCTTTGATAATGTGGCGACCGCATCGTTTGTGATAAGCTGACTACTCCAACGTCTATTCGGGAGGTATCTGGCGCGCGATGGTCGCATTGGGCAACGCTGAAGAAGCAAGTGTCTCATTGCCGTCACTGCTCCCGGACCTGGAACTTCTCTGGGCGGAAAGCTATGGCGATCCGAACATCCGCATTGCGATTCTCGACGGACCGGTGGATTTGCGCCACGCCTGTTTTGAGGGAGCGCGGCTCCGCGTACTGGAAACCGTGACGCCCGGGAGGCCCGGTGGCGGGGGAGCTACGCAGCACGGCACGCACATCGCGAGCCTCATTTTCGGACAACACGGCAGTCCGGTTCCTGGAATCGCCCCGGGCTGTACAGGCCTGATTCTGCCGGTATTCACCGATCGGCCGAATGGCTCCGTGGGTCCGTGCTCGCAGTTGGACCTGGCGCGGGCCGTCGAACAGGCGGTAATGGAGGGTGCTCAGATTGTGGTCGTCAGTTCGGGCCAACTCGCCGCCGGCGGCGAGCCGGAGGAGTACTTGGCGAAGGCTATCCGGCTATGCGCGGAAAGCGGAGTCTTGGTGATTGCCGCCGCTGGTAACGACGGCTGTGACTGCCTGCACGTTCCGGCTGCCGTTCGTCCGGTGCTTGCTGTGGGCGGGATGGACGCCGCTGGCCGCCCGCTCGAATCGAACAACTGGGGCGCTGCCTACCGGAGCCATGGAGTCGTGGCTCCGGGATTCGAGATTCCAGGCGCCATGGCTGGAGGCGGAATAGTGCGCAAGAGCGGCAGCAGTCCAGCGACGGCGATTGTGGCCGGCATTGCTGCGGTTCTGCTCGCCATTCGGATGAAGATGGGGAGTCTTGCCGACCCGTATACAGTGCGTTCCGCTATTCTGAGCAACGCGCTACCGTGCGACTTGCCGGAGGGGACCGCCTGCCGACAGTTGCTGGCGGGCGGCATTAACATTCCCGGCTCGCTGGCAGCGATTCGGGCGGAATCGCCCTTCGGCCTCTCCGCACTGGCGTCCGCCACGGATTGGGAATCTGAATCAACCAGACAAGGAGAACGACCTGTGCCGAATGATCAAATGCAAGCTGAATCCGGGCCTCCCACAGCCAGTCTGGATTCCGCCCACCTGCCTGTAGCAGCGGACGCCCTGTCCACTGGAGTCAACCCTTCGGAATGCAGCTGCAAAGGCGGGGCATCGGAAGGCCCGCCCAACCGATCCCTGGTGTACGCGCTTGGCGTGGTGGGCTATGACTTCGGATCGGAAGCGCGGCGCGATTCGTTCGTCCAGCAAGGCGTTTCCAATCCGGCCAACCCCGCCGAAATGCTGGCGCACCTGTCGGCCAACCCGTACGCGGCCACGGGCGTGAAATGGACGCTGATGCAGCAGAGCACGCCGATCTACTCCGTTGTGCCCTCCGGCCCCTTCGCCGGGCAAGGCTATGAGACGCTGCGCGCCTTTCTCGACGCCCAGATACGCGGTGAAGCGGAACAGGTCTCGGTCCCCGGCCACATCATGGGAAGCACGAAGTTGATGAACGGGCAGACGGTTCCGGTGCTGATTCCGGAGTTGCGCGGGATGTATAGCTGGAGCACAGCCGCGCTGGTCGCGGCCGTGGCTGGGCCGGTGCCGGAAGAGGACGCGGATAAGGCGGCGTATCAACAGAAAGCCGGCGAAATCGGGAATTTCCTGACTCGGATTTATCACGAGCTGCGCAACCTGGGAGTCACCCCGCAGGACCGGGCGGTTAATTCCGCCGCAACCAATGCCTTGCAGGTGTCGCGCGTTTACCAGGCGGCGCTGCAAGCCGGTTTGAAGCTGGATTCGATTCAGGTGGAGCGCAGCCCCCTGTGCCGGCCGAACTCGGATTGCTGGGACGTGAAGATGGGCTTCTTCAATCCTTCGAAGCGATTGGAGCAGGCGCGGCATGTGTACCGGTTCACCGTGGATGTCAGCGACACGATCCCGGTCACCGTGGGGCAGATCAGGGATTGGGACATTTACTAGGACGCAGCGAAGAATTCAACGAAAGAATTCAACGCAACTGGGCTGGCTTAGAATCAAAGGAAGAGGAGACGAGATGAGACTACCTATTCAAGCGGAACCGGTCATTCGCGACCGGTTCCTTGCTCAATGGCATGAGACGGCGGGGGTAACCCCACAACATCGAGCGATAGGGGGCGGTATGTTCTGCGGCATCTGCAAGGACCACGTGCAACAGTTCATGGGTGGTATGGCGACATTAGGGTGCACGGGAGTGGAAACTGCATTCGACTTCGCCTGCAACGCGTCCATGGACTGGATCCCGTTCCTCGGGGAAGGCCCGGCGGAAGGTGCGTGTATGCTGGGCGGCATCGCCATCGGTACCCTCTGCGACAAGTACGGAGCTTCCTGGCTGGCGACCGCCCCGGGAGTTTCGGCGATCTGCTCGGCCATGGGTCTCTGCTGATCGGGAATGGCTGGCCGTGGCGGCCGTCCGGAAATACCCTAGAGTATGGCGCCCATCATCCCGAGCGCTGATTCATGCGGGGGCAAAGTTCGCGCCAAGGAACCCGCTACGAGGCGGGCTCGCGCCCTCATCGGCTGGATGGCTCCGGCGGAGGCCAGGCTCGCTCTGGCCGGCCGGAAACTGGAACTGAAGGACCGCCCCGAGTACGCCGAACGCGTCCAGAACGCGCGGGCAGCCGCCGCTTTGCGCAAACACCCCGGCTCCAATCCGATCTCCGAGGCCCCTCCGCTGTTGAAGGGCCACATCAGAGCAATGGACGAGCACCCTGCGATCGCACAGAGCTTTCAGCAAGGCTGGCAAGTGAAGCTGGTTGACCTGAACAACGTGTGCCCGTTGCAGTCCTACCTCATGCTGAACCACCCGGTTTTTGATCGCACCGCGAGCGTCCATAACGACCCTCTTTCCCTCGCGGAATTGACGACGCCGGTTTCCGGCGACACGCAGATTCCGTTTCAGTTCGATGCCCAGAAGCGCGCCTGGATTCTCAACTCGACCGACTTCAATTTGCGGATCATGGCGGAACAGCAGGCGCGGCTGGCGCCGGGCATTGGAACTTTTGGCTTCGTCGTGGGCACGGCCCCGCCGCTGTTGAAGATCGCTCTGCACCAGGGCCGCTACCTGATCGTAGACGGGACCCACCGGGCCTACGGACTTTTGCGCCGTGGTCTTTGCACCGTGCCGTGCCTTTTCCGCGCCGCGCCAGCATGGCCGGGCGTGGAGTCGCCGACCAGCCTCCCGGTCGCGGCTTTGTTGGGGGAAAACCCTCCCTTGCTCAGCGATTTTCTGTCCGACGAAACCTCTGCGGAGATCCGAGTCCCGGTCACCAGAAGAGTGCTGGTCATTCAGGCCACTGAATTCACAATGGTCGAACCCGAGTGAGCGCAGACGCTACGCAGGAGCGCGCGCTACGGTTCCCTTGCGAACTTGTAGATGTAGCCGTAGCGTCCCAGATTGCGTACCCACGTGGAATACGTCGCCACGCTGCACCTATAAAGCCTCGCGGCCAGCGGCGGGGGCATCCAGCCAGGCGCGGTCTTCGGCCGATAGCGGGGCGTTCATATCGCACTGTTATATCAGTTCGGAAGGGCTGTACCGGCCCTTGCCGGGGCGGACCTGGCCTGCTAAAGGCTCCACTGATGCGAGCTTTTGGAGCCATGCCTCGAGGGTGAGGCCTTGCGCCGCCGCCTTCGCCTTCAGTGCCGCCGCCTGGTCATCGGGAAGTTCTATCACGAGCATGGCTGGTTCCTTGCGCTATCTCTTCTCAGCGTAAACCATATGGGTGCGTCTGTCACGAATTTCAAGCTGGAATCACGGTCGAGCTTGCTAAGGCCTTGCGACCAACAGACCCTCCCCCGCCCGCTATAATTGGGGCGGAGTCCAGGCCCTTTGACATGCCCCTGAAATCGCTCCCCGAATACGAGTCCCTGGCCGAACAGGCGCACGGTCACATGTGCGCGGGCCAGGTCCTGGGCCTCCGCATGGCTCTCTACGGCGTAACACTCCTCGGTCTCGAAGACCCCGCTGGCGCCGACCGCAAGCGCCTGGTCACTTTCGTCGAAATCGATCGCTGTGCCACCGATGCTATCCCCATCGTCACCGGCTGCCGTCTCGGCAAGCGCGCCCTCAAGTTCCGCGATTTCGGCAAAGTCGCGGCCACCTTCTGCGATCTCCGCGACTCGCGCGCCGTCCGCGTCGTGGCCCGCGAAAGCGCTAAGCAGCGCGCCCGCGAAATGTATCCCGCCATCCAAAACAAAAATCAACAGCAGATGCGTGCCTACCGGGAGATGCCGGATGAACAACTCTTCGATATCCAGTGGGTGCGGGTTGCGATTGGCCCGGAGGACCTCCCCGGCTACAAGGCTCCGCGCGTAGTCTGCTCGGAGTGCGGCGAGGGCATCAACTTCAAGCGCGAAGTGGTTCGCGACGGCCGCACCCTCTGCCGCGCCTGTGCCGGCGAGCGCTACTACGACCCGCTCTGATGCTGCGCTACTATATCACCGACCGCCATGCAGCCGGCGGTGCCGAGGCCCTGTTGGGATCGATCGACCGCGCCCTTCGCGAAGGCGTGGAACGCATCCAGATCCGCGAAAAAGACCTTTCTGCCCGCGAACTGTGCGAACTTGTGCGCCGGGTGCTGGCGCTTCCCAACCCCCACGCTGCACGGATTCTAGTGAACTCCCGGGTAGATGTCGCTTTGGCCTGCGGCGCCCATGGCGTGCATTTACCGGCAAATTCCATCGCGCCGAAGATTCTGCGCGCCATCACGCCGCCCGGCTTCCTGATCGGTGTGTCCACGCATTCCCTGGCCGAACTGTGCACGGCGGAAAGCGAGGGTGCCGACTTTGCAGTCTTCGGCCCGATTTTCTATACGCCGTCGAAATCCGTCTATGGGCCGCCGCTCGGCCTCGATCGGCTGCGCGAAGCTGTGAGCGGTGTTACCATCCCGGTCATCGCATTGGGCGGTATCACACCTGACAACGCCGCCGAATGTGAGGCCGCCGGCGCTGCTGGGATCGCCGGCATCTCTATGTTTCAATCCTGACGGCGACTTCTTGGCCAATCTACTCCGCCGGCGCCTTCAACGCTTTCACCCGGTCGCGCAACTGCGCCGCCTTCTCAAACTCGAACTTCCGCGCGGCCTCCCGCATTCTCTCTTCCAACTCGCCGATGAAGCGCATCCGCTGATCGGGCGTCAGGGCCTCCACCTCCTCGTCCGCTTCGAGCGGAACCGTGACGTAATCGCCTTCCGCTATCGCTACCAGGCTCATGTCGATCGGCCTCACGATGGATTGCGGCACAATCCCGTTCCGCTCGTTGTAATCCACCTGTGTCTGCCGGCGCCTTGAGGTCTCCTCGAGAGCCTTGCGCATGCTGTCCGTCATCACGTCCGCGTAGAGGATCGCGTGTCCCTCTACGTGCCGCGCCGCGCGCCCCATGGTTTGAATCAGCGATCCCGACGACCGCAGGAAGCCCTCCTTGTCCGCGTCCAGTATCGCTACCAGCGACACCTCCGGCAAGTCCAGGCCTTCCCGCAGCAGGTTGATTCCCACCAGCACGTCGAACTCCCCGCGCCGTAGATCGCGCAGAATCTTGATGCGGTCGAAGGTGGTCACTTCGGAATGCAGATACCGGCAGCGTACGCCGACCTCGGAATAGTACTCCGCCAGATCTTCCGACATGCGCTTCGTCAGAGTGGTCACCAGCACCCGCTGATTCGCCTCCGCGCGCTTACGGATCTCGCCCAGCAGATCGTCCACCTGCCCCTTCACCGGCCGGATCTCCACGCTGGGATCCACCAACCCCGTGGGCCGGATGATCTGCTCCACCACCACTCCCGCCGATTTTGTCAGCTCGTACGGCCCCGGAGTCGCCGAAACGTAGATCACCTGATTCACGCGATGCTCGAACTCCTCGAACGTCAGTGGCCGGTTGTCCAGCGCGCTCGGCATGCGGAAGCCGTGCGCCACCAGCACTTCCTTGCGCGAGCGGTCGCCGTGATACATGCCGTGCAACTGCGGAACCGTCTGG
This sequence comes from Terriglobia bacterium, assembly GCA_020073365.1. Lineage (GTDB taxonomy): Bacteria > Acidobacteriota > Terriglobia > Bryobacterales > Bryobacteraceae > JAIQFL01. Next base: position 42,829 of record JAIQFL010000016.1, read on the forward strand.
TGGCTTTCATCGAGGAACATCAAGGCGTCGTGCGGCAGGTAATCCAGCAGCGTGGGCGGCGCCTCGCCCGGCAGCCTCCCGGAGAAATGCCGCGAATAGTTCTCGATTCCGTGGCAGTATCCGATCTCCTTGATCATCTCCAGGTCGAACATGGTGCGCTGGTAGAGGCGCTGCGCCTCGATCAGCTTGCCTTGCTTCTCCAGTTCTTTGTGCCACCAGTCCAGCTCCACCCGGATGCTGTCCATGGCGTTGAGCTTGGATTCCTCGGACATCACGTAGTGCGTCTTCGGATAGATGGGCAGCCGCGTGTATGTCTGCTTCACCTGCCCCAGCAGCGGATCGATCTGCGCCAGGCTCTCCACCTCGTCGCCCCACAGCTCGATGCGGTACGCATAATCGTCGTAAGTCGGATAGATCTCGATCGTGTCGCCGCGTACGCGAAACGTACCGCGCCGGAAATCGCCGTCGTTGCGGTCGTACAGGATCTCCACCAGCCTGGTTACGATCTGGTTGCGCGAAATCTTCTGCCCCTTCTCCAGCATAAGCAGCATGCCGTAGTAGGCTTCGGGCGACCCCAGCCCGTAAATGCAGCTCACGCTGGCCACGATCACGCAATCGCGCCGCTCGAACAAACTCTTGGTCGCCGCCAGCCGCAACTTGTCCAGCTCATCGTTGATGGTGGCCTCTTTCTCGATATAAACGTCGCTCGAGGGAATGTAAGCTTCCGGCTGGTAGTAATCGTAGTAACTGACGAAGTACTCCACCGCGTTGTCCGGGAAGAACGATTTGAACTCGTGGTAGAGTTGCGCCGCGAGTGTCTTGTTGTGGGCCAGGATGAGCGCCGGGCGGCCTATGGCCTCGATCACCTTGGCCATGGTGAACGTCTTCCCCGACCCCGTCACGCCCAGCAGGACCTGGTGCTGCTCCCCTTCCCGGACTCCTCGCGTTAACTCTGCGATCGCGCTTTCCTGATCGCCCCGCGGGCGGTAGTTGACCGCCAACCGAAACCCCATGGTTCCTAGATTGGCATAGGTGCCTGGCATGAAACAACACGGCGGTTCCCGCGCGGCGGTTTATAGAACGATGCGGCCCAGGTTTATGTCGTGATCCACGATCACCACCCGCCTTGCGTACAGTTGTTTCCCCCAATAGATCTCGACATAGTACGGTTCCTTTCGCCGCTGGACGTTGGCGATGCCAAATTGCCCGAAGTTGTCGGTGATCGTCGGACCATCCTTTTTGCCCTCGGGGTGGATCAGGTACACACTAAGGCCGGGAATCGCCCGGTTCTGTTTATCCACGACAACTCCAGTGACACAACTTACTTGGGCCGATGCCGTCCGGACCAGTGTCAGTAAGACGTACAAGCCCAGGCACAAGACCGTCCGCAGGTTTCCTCTTCGCATAACGGTGTCCTCCTCAAAGACCCGCCCGTGGAGACAGACCAGCCAGGGGTTTCTCCAGTGGCACGATGTTAGCCGGATCAACAGGTGGTTTCTCGATTACCTTGACCAGTTCTATGTCACCGATTGAAATCGCTCCCATCCTGCTCGTCTTGGTTTGAATCGCCCTGGTAGTTTCCTTGAACCCCGGAGCGCTTAGAGTGACTTCCAGTATATCGATGGTTGGAACGATGCTCGCGATAATCTGCCCATCGGCGTATGCTTTGCCTTCCCAGCTCTTGGGCGTCCCTACCATAACCGTGAGAGTGCCGAGATCCCCGATGACACTGGCATTCCTGATTTGCCCGGTAATGGTGAAGTGACTCTGGGTTGGCTTGGCGCACTCGATCGACACCAGGACGAAAGCCAGCCCGATGATAAACAGCCCGAGCGCCGGATAGTGGGTTGAAATCCTGATCAGTTTCTTGAATTCGAGGTCAACCGCGTCAGACTGCGATGCATTGCTGAGCGAAATGGCTCCCTTATAGAGTAGGACCATTCCGCCGAGAACCATGCAGATGCCGCACGCGCCTCCCAGGATTATGGCAATATCGAACGTCGTCATCTCTCACTCCTCCCCTGTCGTATAGTGTTCGATAACGTCCGTCCGTTTCAGAGCCATGTGGGGCAGGCGCTTCCGCCTGCCAACCCTGTAGGCAGAAAGCATCGTCTGACCCGCCGGGTCAAACAATGTCTTGGTGGTGATCAATCGCTGGCGGGAATCTACTGATCTTGCTTCGGCGCCGGAACGGCGCCCTGCGCGGTCAGCTTCTCGATCCGTTCCAACTGTGACTTCGCCGCCGCCGCATCCGGAGCATCCGGCGATAGTTTCAAGTAGGTGCGGAACTGCTCCTGAGCATCGGCATACTCCCGGCGGCTGGTAAGAATCAGGCCTAGCAGGTACGATGCCTGCGGATAAAGGTGGCGCGTGTCCAGTCGCAGCGCCTGGCGGACGCTCTTTTCCGATGCCTCAACGTTCCTGAGGTTGAAATTGGCGACCGCGTTGTAAAAGAACACCTCCGGGTAATCGAACGAATCCAGCCGGAGCGCCCGATCCGTGATGCTCGCCACTTCTTTCCACTTCTTGGCCTTCACTTCCAGCGTCGCCAGTTCCACGTAAGGGGCGGTGTACTTCGGGTCGGCTTTCATGGAACACTCGAAGGATATCCGCGCCGTATCGGGCGCACCCCCGGCCGCCTGCAGCCTGCCCAGCTCATACCAGGCAGCGGCGTAGTCGGGATAGAGGTCCACGGCCTTTTGAAAATCCTTCGCCGCTTCTTCCCACTTTCTCTTCTTGACCGCCTCCTGACCTTTTTCGAAGGCTTTGTGGGCGTCTTTGGGCGCTGCCAGGGAAACCGCGCTGACCGTGGTTCCCTCAGTGGGGGTCAGGCGGTGTAGCAGGATGGTCCCGATATCGGGATTGTCCATGGCTCGCCGGTTGGCCAGGCTCACCAATTGCGACCGGTACCCGCCCAGTTTGGCCTGTAGATCGCAATTCATGAACCGCATATCGGAATTGCCTCCGCCGGTCCCACTACCCCCCAGGGACGAACGCGAGCCGGGCATACCGGTATTGGGACCACCATAACCGCGGCCGTAGCCGCCAGTTTCCGAGGCGTCCTGCATCACCCCGCTGTTGGGCTGGCCGAGCTGGATCCCGAAATATCCCTTGCTGTCGGTGTAGCCTTCTGCATGCGGGGAACCGCCGCAGACGCGCTCGATCGTGACCGTCTCTGTTGGCGGATTGCCATCCTCCGTCAACACCCGGCCGGTAATGTATATCGGCTGCGGTAAAGTAGTGGGCTGTGGGTTGGTAGAGGGAGTGGGATTGGTTGGAATGGTCGGTGTCGTTGTACCAATACCCGGACCAACCGTGCCGGGCGGCGTACCGGTGCTCCCGCTGCTGCCGCCGCCTGCCGGAGGCGTGACACCTCCCCTGCCTTGGCCGAAACCCGGCAGCAGGAACAGACCGCCCGCTGCAACAACTGCAATCACCCGCACGCCGATTCGAGGAGACATACCGCCGCCCTCACTGTTGTAATTATGGCACACCGAATCGCCGGGTGTTGTTAAATGGCGACAGCGTCGATGCCAGCCGCGTCGTCCCATCCCGTTTCGCCCGCGGACGGAATGTAGCTCATGGCGCGCTCGGTCACGGCGCAGATGGTGAGGCTCGGGTTGACTCCTAACTTGGCCGCCAGCACGGAGCCGATGGCGACGCCTTTGGAAAGATCTTCGCGGCTGCCCGGGATACGCACGCCGATCAGCGATTCCGCATTGGTGCGCACGCGGTTGCCGAGTTGATCGCTGAGCTCGGGCAGCGAGCCGTTCTGCTTGAGGCGGAACAGCAGATCCATGGAGCCCAGCGCGGAGGCGGCGAACACCACCCCCTTGCAGGTGAAGCGTTGCGGGTGTTTGGCCAGCCAGGCGGTGGACTTCTCGGTGCGAACCTCGTAACCGTCGCTGCCGTCGGCCTTGCCGCTGAGAGGCGCGACGTCCACGACCCTGGTTTCCGCGAAGACGCGTGCGCCGTGCTTTTCCGCGAGGTAGAGATAGTTCTTGTCCAGCGTGTTCTTGGCGTTAAAGCGGCATCCCATCATGCAACCGCCGCAGCCGACGCAGGTGGTGCGGTCGGGGCCCTCGCCGCCGAAGTAAGGATCCGGATAAGTTTTGCCGGGTTCTTCTCCTTCCGGCGCCTGGAAGGCGGCCACCTTGGTGCGGTAGAAGGTGTGGCCCAATCCGGCCGCCTCGGCCGCCCTCTTGAGGAGGTGGTCGGCGGGGCCCATCACGCGATTCTCGATCACACCGAGCATACGCATGGCGGTCTGGAAATGAGCCGGCATTTCCGTCTTCCAGTCTGCAAGCCCGGCCCATGAGCCGTTCTGCCAGACCAAATCGGGCGGCACTACCAAGGTGTTTGCGTAAGTGATCGATCCGCCACCGACCGCGCAGCCGTGCAGAATCACGACGTGCCGGAAGAATTCCATATTGAAGAAGCCGCGCAGTGCCAGGCGCGGCCGCCAGAACCAGCGCCAGATGAGCCAGTTCGTTCTGGGAAAATCCTCCGCCCGCCAGCGGCGGCCCATCTCCATCACTGCTACGCGGTAGCCTTTCTCGGTCAGGCGATGCGCCGTGACACTCCCGCCGAAACCAGAACCGATCACGATGAAATCGAAGTCGTGACGTGAATCAGATATAAAGGTCTTCTTATACCGATTGACAATTCTGATTCTACCTCAGGGGGCGGGTGCGTGATCACCCTGAAAGGTGGCGTGGTCCGGGGCTGGAGCTCTGACATGCCCCACACCGTCACCCTCCCCGCAAACTGCGCGTCCGCTGATAGAATGTCTGCTTATGAGAAAGCTCTCGTTCCTGCTGAGTGGTGCGATGGTCCTGCTTCTGACGAGCTGTTCGGAAACTCCCACGGTCGCCAAGAAAGAGCCGGAAAAACCCCCTGAGCCGGTCACCGGCCAGAGCGCGCTCTACAAGATGTTCCAGGTCGCGCGGTCGTGGGGATCCGATGCGCAAGTGCTGAAGATGAACAGTATCGAGCTTTCGGACGTACCCAACGTTCCGCGAGGCAAGGCTGCCGCATGGGAAGCCACGTTCACCTCGGCTTCAAGGAGCCAGGCACGCTCCTACACGTACTCGATTATTGAGGCCCAGGGAAACCTGCATAAGGGCGTTTTCGCCGGCCTGGAAGAAGGTTGGACGGGCCCGCGCGGCATCAACACATCATTCCTGATGGCGGCGGTCAAAGTCGATACCGATGCCGCCTATCAGACAGCGCTGGCGCAGGCCGGGGACTATGACAAGAAAAACCCCGGCAAACCGGTCACTTTTCTGCTGGAGAGGATCAACCGGTTCCCGAATCCGGTGTGGCGCGTCGTCTGGGGAGAGTCCGTGGGAACGTCCAACTTCTCCGTGTATGTGGACGCGTCCACCGGCGAGTACAAGGAGAAGCTGCACTAGAGAGCGCCAGTGGGACAGACGATCGGGTTTTGTCGTCTGTCAGAGCTAGACCCTCGCGAAGCAAGACAGACCACGGAAAACGATGGTCTGTCCCACTGTCCAGAGGCTATGCCGCCATCGCCTTAGGTGTAAAGCTAAGCTCTCCGGCTTCGCTCGCGGCGTCCACTACCACTATCTGGCCATCGTGGACCGCGCCCTTCAGCAGCAGCCGTCCCAGCGGTGTCTCGATCTTCTTCTGAATCGCGCGCTTCAATGGCCGGGCTCCGTAGTGCGGGTCGTAACCGGTACGCACCAGATTGGTCCGTGCGGCATCGGTGATTTCGAGTGTGATGTGCCGGTCCGCCAGGCGCGCCCGCAGCCGGCCGAGCTGGATCTCCACGATCCGCTTCAGGTGCTCCTCGGAAAGGGAGTGGAATACGATAATCTCGTCCACGCGGTTGAGGAACTCCGGACGGAATTGCTGCCGCATCTCTTCCAATACCGCCTCCTTCATGCGCTCGTACCCGCCGCCGTCAAAGCCTCCGTGCCCGGATGGCGCCCATTCCAGAATCCGCTGGCTCCCCACGTTGGACGTCATGATGGCGATGGTGTTCTTGAAATCCACCGTGCGGCCCTGGCCATCGGTGAGCCGGCCATCGTCCAGGATCTGCAGCATCACGTTGAACACATCGTGGTGCGCCTTCTCGATCTCGTCGAAGAGCACCACCGAGTAAGGCCGGCGGCGTACCGCTTCGGTCAACTGTCCGCCTTCTTCGTAGCCTACGTACCCGGGCGGGGCGCCCACCAGCCGCGCCACCGTGTGCTTCTCCTGGTACTCCGACATGTCAATCCGGATCATGGCGCGTTCGTCATCGAACAGGAACTCGGCCAGCGCGCGGGCCAGCTCGGTTTTGCCAACACCCGTGGGTCCCAGGAAGATGAAGCTGCCGATCGGCCGGTTGGGGTCCTTCAGGCCCGATCGCGCGCGGATCACCGCTTCCGCCACAGCGGTCACCGCCTCGTCCTGCCCCACCACGCGCCGGTGCAGCTCCTCCTCCAGGTTCAACAGCTTCTGCATCTCGCCTTCCAGCAGCTTGGTCACGGGAACACCCGTCCAGCGGCTCACGATCTCGGCGATGTCCTCCTCGTCCACCTCTTCCTTGATGAGCCTGGATGTCGTCTGCTTTTTCGTGAACTCGTCGGACTCCGCCTGTAACTGGCGTTCGAGAGCGGCGAGCTTGCCGTACTTCAGTTCGGCGGCGCGGTTGAGGTCGTATTGGCGCTCCGCCTGCTCGATTTCCACCTTGGTCTGCTCCACCTGTTCCCGCAGTTCCCTCAGATGCTGCACGGCGTTCTTCTCGCTTTGCCAGCGCGCGGTGAGCGCATCGGAATCCGCCTTGAGGTCCGCCAGCTCCCTTTCGAGCTTGGCCAGCCGCTCCTTGGAGGCGGCATCTTTTTCCTTGCGCAAGGCCTCCCGTTCGATCTCCAACTGCATGATGCGGCGCCGTGTTTCATCCAGCTCGGCGGGCATGGAATCGATCTCCGTGCGAAGCCGGGCAGCCGCTTCGTCGACCAGATCGATGGCCTTGTCCGGCAGAAAGCGATCGGTGATGTAGCGATTCGAGAAGACCGCGGCGGCCACCAGCGCGGCATCCTTGATGCGCACCCCGTGGTGAACCTCGTAGCGCTCCTTCAGACCGCGCAGAATCGAGATGGTGTCCTCCACGGAAGGCTGATCCACCAACACCGGTTGGAAACGCCGTTCCAGGGCGGCATCTTTCTCGATGTGCTTGCGGTATTCGTCCAGCGTGGTGGCCCCGATGCAGTGCAGCTCACCGCGAGCCAGCATGGGCTTCAGCAGGTTGCCGGCGTCCATGGCGCCCTCGGCTTTGCCGGCGCCGACCACCGTGTGCAGCTCGTCGATAAAGAGGACGATCTCACCCGACGATTCCTGCACCTCCTTCAGCACGGCCTTAAGGCGCTCCTCGAATTCGCCGCGATACTTGGCGCCGGCGATCAGCGCTCCCATGTCGAGCGCCACAATGCGCTTGTTCTTGAGCCCTTCCGGTACGTCGCCGCGCACGATACGCTGCCCCAGTCCTTCGACGATGGCCGTCTTGCCGACTCCGGGCTCGCCGATCAGGACCGGATTGTTCTTGGTGCGCCGCGAGAGCACCTGGATCACGCGGCGGATCTCTTCGTCGCGGCCGATCACCGGATCGAGTTTCCCCAACTCCGCCAGCTTGGTCAGATCGCGGCCGTAACGCTCCAGGGCTTCGTAGGTGGCCTCCGGGTTTTGCGAAGTCACGCGCTGGCTGCCGCGCACCTCGCGGAGAGCCTGCATGAGGCGGTCCTCGGTGAGGCCGAACTCCTTCAGCAGGCGGCCGGCGGCTCCGCCGTCATCGATTGCCGCCAACAGTACGTGCTCCACCGAGATGTACTCGTCCTTGAGTTTGCGCGCTTCGTCTTCTGCATTGGTAAACAGCCGGTTTAACCGGGATGTCACGTACAATTGGTCCGGCCCGCCGGATGGGCCGGAAACCTTGGGCAGGCGATCGAGTTCGGCTTCGATCCGGCGCGCCAGTGGCTCCACTGAAACCCCGGCCTTGGCCAGGATGGAAGACGCCAGCCCGCCTTCCTGTTCGAGCAGTGCGGAAAGCAGATGTTCGACGTCGATCTGTTGGTGCCCGAAGCGGGTGGCCTTGCCCTGAGCGGCGCGGATGGCCTCTTGCAGTTTCTCCGTGAACCGATTGATGTCCATACCTGTCTACCTTTAAGATTCCCACTACCAAACTGAATCACAGCCGATTGATGAGGCTGGCCACATATCCAGCGCCGAAGCCGTTATCGATATTCACCACGGTCACGTTGCTGGCGCAACTGTTCAGCATGCCGAGAAGGGCCGCCAGCCCATGAAAGCTGGCGCCATAACCCACACTGGTAGGCACCGCGATCACCGGGCAGGAGACCATGCCGCCTATGGCGCTGGGCAGCGCTCCCTCCATGCCCGCGCAGACCACGATTACGCGCGCCTCGGTCAGGCGCTCGCGGTTATGCATGAGGCGGTGGATGCCCGCGACGCCAATGTCGTTGATCGTGTCCACCTGGTTGCCCATTACTTCGGCGGTCAGTTGCGCCTCCTCGGCTACGAACATGTCGCTGGTGCCGGCGCAGACCACCGCGATCTTGCCCTTTCCGCGGACGGTGCGGTCGCGCCAAAAACGAATCACGCCGGACAGCGGAAAGTACTCGCCGCACGGAAGACGCTCTAAGACCACATCAGCGCACTCCCGGCCGGCCCGAGTGATCAACACGTTTTGGAAGTTCTCCAGCAGCCTTTCCGCAATGGCGACCACCTGCTCTGGCGCCTTGCCTTTGGCGAAGATCACCTCGGGCATGCCATGACGCAAGGCCCGATGGTGATCGATCTTGGCGAACCCCAGATCTTCAAACGGCATGTGGCGCATGCGGGTCATCGCGGCATCGACCGCGGTTTCGCCGCTGCGCACCTGCTCGAACAGCGCCCGGAGTTGGTCCTGATCCATGACGCCAGAATATCAGAAGCTGTCCGGCGCGGCCCCCGCGTCGATACTTCCGTCCAGCGTCCGTGTCTCGCCGGCCAGAATTGCGCATGCCTGGTGAGTTTCGAGGGGTAGGTTGTCTGCCTTAGGAAAAACCTTACCAGAGTACCAGCAGGGCCTGGATAGTTTTAGAGCTTTTAGCCTATTGTTAGAAACCGAACGTTTTCGCATTATGAAGATGACGATGAATTTAATTACAGCGAACATTCCGGATTTCGGAAGCCCGATTGATCGAAGAGGGACCAGCCGGTTCCCGCTGCGGGAAGAGGTAACGTACAAAGTACTCAACACCAAGGCCGTCAAGATCAGCGGTACGGGCAAAACGTTGAACATCGGCAGCGGAGGAATCCTTTTCACTACCGAGGAGCGGTTGCCGATAGGGCGCACGGTCGAGCTTTCGGTCAGTTGGCCCGCGAGGCTCGGCGGCACTTGCCCGCTGAAATTCGTAGCGGTAGGGCGCGTCGTTCGTTCCGACCCGGATAAGGCAGCCGTGCGGATTCAGAGCTATGAGTTCAAGACTCGCGGCACGGCGGGACTCAACCTCAGCACCCAATAGGGAATTTCAGACATCGCGATGCACGGTCTGGATCGAAAATGCCGGCAGACACACCGCGATGTATTCGGCGCCGTCCGCTTCCGGTGTGCTGTAGCGAACCCATTCGCCCCGGTGCGCAATCATTGCCTGGCCGGCGCGGACATCGATCCCGCCGGTCCGGTCCTCCACACGTAGCATGCCGCGCAGGACGATCGTGAATTCATCGAACTCGGGCGTCTGTGCGGGTTCCTGCCACCCGCCCGGGCTGCGCATGTGCGCGATGCTGACATTGTCGCTGCCAGTGTTCACCCGTCCGATGTACTCGTCGATCAATTTGGGCTTATTGCCGGCGGCCTCCACGCGCGTTGGCGCGGCGATGAGTGTGGGCACGTCCCCTATCCCTCCAAAGGGCCTATCTTAGCAGGCCCGGCCGGACTGGCGGGTTAGGGCGGCTGTCAGGAAGCTGTGAAAGAAACGCCCGCATGCGGGCGAGGCAGGCGGAACCGCCTGCCCCACCAAGGGGGGGCCAAATTCCGGACCGTATTCGGGCGGAATAGGACTTGCCATTGCGTTCAGGGCACCGGTATACTGGCATTTTCGCTGAACGTTTATGACGGCGAGAGACGAATTCGATCCCTTGGCACCCCAGCGGGAAGCCGCCTTCTTCTACGGGCTCTTCCTCAGGGGGCATGACATCGAGACACTGAGGCAGGATATCGACGTACCTCGGACCACGATGGAGAAGTGGATGAAGGCTCACGACTTCGAAGTCTGCTTCCGGGAGAACCTGCAGCGTGTGTACGCCTATCGCAAGCAGGTGCTGGCGATCTTCGACGGCCTGGTTTCGAACGAGCACATGCACCCCCGCCTCCAGTAGTGACCCACGCCTGGGCCTAATCACTCGCCGCTCTGCTGCAGTAGCTTCGCTGCCAGGCCGGTCCAACCGGTTTGATGACTAGCCCCCAGACCTGCCCCGGTTTCCCCATGGAAGTACTCGTAAAACAGGACCAGATCCTTCCATCCCGGATCGGTGTGGAAGCTCTCGTTGGAACCGTGCGCGGGCCGGCGGCCGTTCTCATCCTTCAGGAAGAGCCGGGACAGACGCCGCGAGATTTCGGCCGCCACTTCCCAGAGCGTCATCATCCGGCCGGAGCGCGTGGGGCATTCGACCTTGTATTCATCGCCCAGATAGTGGTGGAACTTCTGCAGGGCTTCGATGATCAGGTAATTCACGGGAAACCAGACCGGCCCGCGCCAGTTGGAGTTTCCGCCGAATAGTCCGGTCAGGGACTCTCCTGGCTCGTAGCTCACGCAGTGCTCCGTACCATCGCTGTAGATCACGCATGGGTGGTCCTTGTGAGCGCGGGAGACACTGCGGATTCCAAATGGCGACAGGAACTCCTCTTCGTCGAGCATGCGGGTGAGGATCCGCCGGAGTTGCTTCGCGTTGACGATGGAAAGCAGCCTTCGCTCGCCCTTGCCCGGAATCACCATGGAGGCCACGTTGTGGGTGAGGTCGCCGCGGTTCTCGATGAACCACTGCATGCGCCTTTTGAAGCCGGGGAAGCGGTCGATGAGCCGCGGCTCCAGGGTCTCCACGGCAAAGACCGGGATTAGCCCGACCAGCGAGCGCACTTTCAACGGCGTGTGGCGGCCGTCCGGGAAGTGCAGCACGTCGTAGAAGAAGCCATCCCCTTCATCCCACATGCCGGCGCCATCGTCGCCCAGGTGATTGATGGCGTTGGCGATGAAGAGGAAGTGCTCCCAGAACTTGCTGGCGACATCCTCGTACGCGGAATCCTCGCGCGCCAGCTCCAGCGCGATGGCCAGCAGGTTCAGGCTGTACATGGCCATCCAACCGGTGCCGTCGGCCTGCTCGATGAACTCCCCGCCCGGCAACGGCTCGCTGCGGTTGAACAGCCCGATGTTATCGAGCCCCAGAAAGCCGCCCTGGAAGACGTTGTTACCCTGGGCGTCCTTGCGGTTCACCCACCAGGTGAAGTTCAACAGCATCTTATGAAAAATGCGCTCCAGGAAGGCCCGGTCCGGCTTGCCCCGGCGCTTCTGTTCGATCTTGTAGACGCGCCAGGCGGCCCAGGCATGCACCGGCGGGTTGACGTCGCCGAGATTCCATTCGTAGGCGGGGAGCTGGCCGTTGGGGTGCAAGTACCATTCGCGCACCATGAGGGCGAGCTGGTCCTTGGCATATTCGGAATCGACCAGGGCCAGCGGCAGGCAATGGAAGGCCAGGTCCCACGCCGCGTACCACGGGTATTCCCACTTGTCCGGCATCGAAATGACGTCGGCATTGTAGAGGTGGGTCCACTCGTGGTTGCGGCCCTGCCTGCGCTCGGGCGGCGGAGGCGGAAACGCAGGGTCTCCGCGCAGCCAGTCGCGGACCACGTAGTGGTAGAACTGCTTGGACCAGAGCAGGCCGGCAAAAGCCTGGCGCATCACGGCACGGCCGTCGATGGTCATCTCCCTGGGGGTGACGGTGGCGTAGAAATCGTTGGCGTCGTCAATGCGTTCCTGGAAGATCCGGTCAAAATCGGCGCCGAACGGCTCGGTGGACGGAGTATCGGTGAAACGCAGCTCGATCACGGCGGACTTGCCGGGCTCGATATCCAAGGCGTAGTCCGCGGCGGCCTTGGTGCCGAAGCCCTGAGGGTTCACGGCTGCCGGGTTGCCCTGTACGATGCACTCGTCGATCCCGTCCTTCACGTAGGGAGACAGGCTCGGGGTGCCCCAGAGACGGGTGCAGTTGCTTTCGTTTTCGGTGAAATGGAGGGTGGGAAGAAGGGGCCGGCTACCGCCGGCGGACAGACGACGAAAGGCGATCGTCTGTCCCACTGGCAATGGGGCACAGTACAACCAGCGTTTGCCGTAGGAGGGCTCCTCCAGTTCGATCACTCCGGTGTCGGATGATTTGCGCAGCTCCGGCTTCGGCACGTCGTAGCCCCACGACCACCGGTTTCGGAACCAGACCGTGGGCAGCACGTGCAGAGCGGCCGTCTCGGGACCGCGATTGAAGACCTCAATCCGGATCAGGATATCGTCGGGCGCCGCCTTGGCGTACTCGACAAACACATCGAAATACCGGTTCTCGCGGAAAACTCCCGTATCGCCCAGCTCATATTCGGGATCGCTGCGGCTCCGCTTCCGATTCTCCGCCACCAGTTGGGCATACGGAAACCCGGCTTGCGGATACTTGTACAGGCCCTTCATGTACGAGTGAGTGGGTGTGTTGTCGAGGTAGAAATAGTACTCCTTCACGTCTTCGCCGTGGTTGCCCTGGTCGCCGGTGAGCCCGAAGAGCCGCTCCTTGAGCATGGGATCGCGGCCGTTCCAAAGCGCGAGGGCGAAGCAGATGCGCTGGTGGCGGTCGCAGATACCCAGCAGCCCGTCCTCGTTCCAGCGGTAGACGCGCGACCGCGCCTGGTCGAACGTGAAGTAATCCCAGGCCGAACCATCGGGGCTGTAGTCTTCGCGTACCGTGCCCCACGCACGGTCGCTCAGAAATGGACCCCATCGGTTCCAGTGCGCGCGGCGCTGGCGGGATTCTTCAATGCGCACCTGTTCCTTCGTCGTCATAGCGGCGCGAAAGAATCACACTACCATCACACGATGGTCGGTGCAGTCCAGTTCGATGGCTTGGTAGATGTGGTCAACCAGGTCCAGGCCGTGTTTGGCCAGAAACGGGAGGATAGAGTACAGGCGCTCTTGCAGGGTCCGCTCGGGAAACAGCAACCCGTAGAGCGACGCCGCGTCGCGCGCGGCACGGGCGTCACGCCGTAGCGCCTCGCGGCCGGTCTTACGTTCCACCTTGGCGAGTTGGTATTGAATCTTACGTCCGCTGCGCTCCAGGGCCACGGCCAACGTCGGATCGAAGCCGATCAGCTCGTCGCGGAGCCTCTCGATGGCACGTTCCATGGTGGCTTCGGTTTCCTGGATCGCTCCCGTGAGGGCAGGCGGCACGAGTTTAGCGGAGATCCTCTCCCGCAAGGCTTCTTCCCCGTGAAAAAAGTGTTGCAGGTTCAAGCCATAGCGATCCAACAACTTCTGGCTGCGCGCATCCAGAATCGTAAAACCGCTGCGCGGCACGGCTACCGGCATGCGACCGAGAACGGTCCGGTAGATGGTTTCGGATTGGGCCAGGTACGCCAACTCCGCCGGCCCGCCGATACAGGCCACTGTAGGCAGCATCGAATCCTGCACCACCGGCCGCAGCAGGGCATTCGGAGAGAGGGATGAGGCGCGGTCCACCAATTCCTCAGTGGTGAACCGGCGCCCGTTCAGAGTGTACTCCCGTCCGTTGCGCCGCAGAGTGAGCCGCTTCCCGTTTTCCAGCAGGAACACCAGGGAGGTCTGGTCTTCGACATGGACCTGGGCATGGTATCCGGAACCGGTGAGCTCCTGGTTACGGTCCAGTATGCCGGCGGTCAGCTCGGGTGCAGCCTCTACGGCGGCGCGAATCGCCGGGGCGGCCAGCTCGCGGAACTCGGGCAGCATGGGATCCACCTGCAGCACATCGAACTTCGCCAGCAATTCGCGGAGCAGCTCACCGAAGGCCTTGCCCATGTTGCTTCCGGCGCGATAGGTCTCTTCGACCAGGTCGGCTACCTCCTCCCCGAACGGCAGGCCGTGCAGGGCCGCGCGGAGCTCGCGCACGGGCGGATCCACCAGGGCGACCGCGCCCACCGGCTGGGCGCTGGTGGAACGGCGCATCTCGAGTTTGAGGGGCCGATGCTCGGAATCGAAGATCCAGACATGATTGACCTCCGCGAAATCGTGGTCCTCCGTGGCCATCCAGAAGACCGGCACCGCGGGAATGCCGTTGGCGGTCAGCCAATCGGCCAGCTTGGCGGCATGCAGCAACTTGTAAACTGTGTATGCCGGACCTGAAAACAGCCCTACCTGCTGCCCGGTAACCACGGCGACCGTGCCCGGTTGAGCCAGACGCTCCAGCGAGGCGCCTGGCGGGTTCTGCACCCGCAACGCGGAGATGAGCGCCGCCCGCCGTTCGTCCGAGATCCGGATTTCGGCAGCCGCCGCCTGGTAGGCGCTGAGATCGCGAAAAGGGTGGTGGTAGAAGCGCGCCGTGCGGTCCGGGTGATACAGTACGTCGGCAAAGAGTGACGACGTGTGCGGGAGTTCAGTATGCCGGACACAGGTACAGTGCATGCCAGGGATCAGCTTAGCAGATGAACCCTGGCCCTCGGAGGATTCACTCTTGCCGGAATTACCAAGCCGTGGCCCGTCGAGCAGTTGCGGACCTCAAAAAGAAGGATTACGGCCAATCCTGCGACGTGTGCTTAATGTGCAGGATTTGAACACTTTCATCCTTCACATCTCTGATGTGCTCCAAATCCGCAGCGGCGTCCAGCGGATACGCATCAGGACTGGAACATCCGCTCGACACGGGCGTTTATCTCTTCTTCTTCGAAAAGCTCACACCAGTCCGCCTGCTCGCTCGACCGCTTGGTTGCCGATGCCGCGACGCTGCGCAGCAAGCGGCCGGGTTTGAAGCTTGAGCTACTCTGCGACGGGGCTCCGGAGATGTGGAATCTGTTGGAGGAGGGTTTCATCCCCAAGTTCGGTAACGACCTCTACCGCCTGGTTGGATCTGCACCACTTTATGGAGAAGCTGGGGGGTGCCGTCCGCGTGATCGACGATTCCACGGCGGCAGGCGAAAGGCTCAGGGGTTGGAAGATGAGCCTGCTGAACCGGGCCAGTGCGGCAACCGGCATTCTGGAGGAGTTGACCGCATCGGGCATGGATGAGGGTGTCGGCACGGATCACCCCGTCC
>JAIQFL010000017.1 GCA_020073365.1 Terriglobia bacterium
ATTGATTCAAAGTCCGGGGCGAGCGGCGCGGGGAGAGATGTCGTTTTGGAGTCCCTTTTCTGTGAGGTCAATGAAGGGGTAAAGGCTTATAAAATATTCGAGCACAGGCACCTCCCTGAGATTGAGCAGGAACTGAGTGAATGAACGATTGGGCTTGGCTCGCTGTGGGATGAGCGTGCTCCTCCTCCCACAGCTTTACAGCCGCGTTCAGGCACTCCTTGGCAAGAGGGTCGTCCCAGCCTTTGAGCACCCGAGCCGCCGCGGCCAGGGACGCCGCGGCGCCGTATTGCAGGCCCGCCGATTTGGTCGTGAAGGCCCACCGGTCATCCGGGATTCCCGAAAAGTTTCCGTCCACTTCGTTGGCGCCGAGTTTCTCCGAATAGAGGCGGCCGTCCGTCTTGGAGGCCGCGTCGCCCAAGTGGGTGTATTGGCGCAGAACCGGCTCGATGATGCCGGGAATCGGGTGCCCGATGGCCTGGATCTGCGCCAGCACCTGGAGAATGCCGTGCTTGACCTGTTGCACGGCGTCCGGAATCCCGTCCGGCCGGTGCATCTCCACCGTGCGGGCGGTCTCGTCCACCGCGAGCGCGTCCCATTTCAAGTTGAACTCGCTATACGCCAGCGCAAGGTCCTGAATGGTCGCGTACTGGCTCTGCGAACGGTTGTCGTAGTCGCCCGCGTCAAACCAGCCCCCCACGTTCAATCCCGGGATGTGCTGGCCGGCCGGGTAGGGAGAGTCGGTATTCGGGGTCATGGAGTAGCCATCGAAATGCCGGGTGTTCGGAGGCGCCTGGCGGGCGTCGTCCAGGTGCGACACGCCGTGCCATAACCGATAGCCCTCGCGCACCGAAACGTGATCCATCTCCACGGCGAGGAAGCCGTCCAAAGAGGATTGCCAAGTCTTGCTATAGACGTCTTTCGCGATGGGGAACAACTCGGTCCGCCGGCCGGCATATTCGATCGCGTACAGGCCGGGATCCTTGACGGAGGAGAAATCGAACTTCGCATCGGCGTAGCGCAGCCACGGCGTGCGGGCCGAGATCGGGCCCTCGAAGACCTGCTGGTAGGAACCATCGTCTCCCAGACGGAGCACCTTCGCGGTTTCGGGCCCCTTGAATTTCGGGTCCAGTTCGATCACGGCGACCTTCGGGAAGTTGGGGGGATACCCGGCCTGGCTGTGCGCCACCACGGGCGGCCGCGTCCAGTTCGGGATGACGTCCGGGCGGATGTGCCAGACCACCGCACCATCGGTTTTACCCGCAGGAATCAGAGTACGAAGCACGAACCAGCCGTTCTGCGCCCGGTTACGCCCGTCGTACAGGGAAATCGGACCCGTTTCGGAAGTGATGGTGATGCGGGACAGCGGATCGTCCACAGCCAGGGTCACTCTCTTTCCGGAGGCAAACGGCAACGGCTGCGTATAGCCCTTCGCCTGATCCCATTCCTCCTGGTACGGCAGCTTCTTCGGGTCGTCGGCTGGCGGCGGGACCTTCAGCATCGGGTCCTGCGGGCTGCGCGGAAACACGCCGAACACACGGCCGTCCACCGAATAGGTCTTGCCCATGTAGAGGGAGGGCAGGAACTCCAGATTAAAGCCCGCGCGGCCGGCCAGCTTTTCCGGCAGGGCCTTGTCGAGATGGATACTCACCCGCACGCCGCCCGGTTCGGCGGACACCTCCAGGCGGTAATTCACCTGGAAGTCGGGAAAGGAGAGATTGGCAGTGAGGCGCTGGTTCTCCTTATCGGCCTGCTTGCCCTTCAGTTGCGCGACCAGGTCCCACTGCTCCGGGGTCGGCATCAGGCGTACATCGCCATTTGTGGCGATACGTTGTCCGTGGAGAATCATCTCCATGGCGGTGTTCTTTTGGTCCACGAAGACAGGATGGTACGTGCTGTGATAAAGGATCACGCTGAAGCCCTGGGCGTCCAGGTAGCCGCTGTCGGTCACCTTCATCGCGACGTCGGCGCCGTACAAGCAAAGGCCGGACAACAGAGCTGTCAGCAGAACAGCACGAGATGGTATGAACATCGGCGGAAGAGTCCTTTCTCGGAAGCTCGCTCGATCTGGAACCAGACTTGAGCGACAGGCAGATGCGTGGGAGGTCCCGCAACAAGGCAAATCCCGCACGACCAAGGACATTCTCGCACGCAGCACCCGCCCACGCTAGGTTTGGGACGGTGAATAGTCTTCAACTCGAATGGAATCTTGAGGTTGGGTGCTCATCGAGAACCCTTGGTGTTTTATCCAGCTAACCGTTAACTGACACTGTTAAGAACCCCCGAGACACGGCTAAAGGGCCGCAATAGCAGATGCTGTCTGATACAGTTTGAGAGAAAAGCATCGCTACTATGACGGGATGTGGTATCGGATGGGCTTGTTACTTGTGGCGGCGAGGTCCGGATCTGGCCGAATGAATAACGATGATCAAGATTAGAGGACTCCGCTGGTGGATGATCAGCCTGATCATGCTTGGTTCGGTCATCAACTACTTAACCCGAAGCACACTGGCGGTAGCCGCCCCGACGGTGCTTAAGGAACTGCATATCGGCGCGCGGGAGTATTCGTGGATTGTTGGCGCGTTTCAGGGCGCCATCATGGCGCAACCGATCTGCGGGTACGTGCTGGATGTGCTCGGGCTGAAGATCGGGTTCGCGATTTTCGCGATCTCGTGGTCGCTCGTGAATATGGCTCATTCCTTCGCAGGCAGTTGGCAGGCATTTGCCTGGCTTCGCGGGCTTCTCGGGTTCGCCGAAGGTTCGGCCAACCCGGCGGGCATGAAGGCGACGGCGGACTGGTTTCCCGCCAAGGAGCGGGGCCTGGCGGGCGGCGTATATAACATCGGAGCCTCGGTGGGTTCCATGGTGGCGCCTCCACTGGTCGCATGGGCCATTCTGGCTTACAACTGGCGGGCTGCTTTTGTGATTACCGGCAGCCTGGGGCTGGTTTGGGTGGTGCTGTGGCTGTTATTCTATCAATCGCCAGACAGACATCCCGCCCTTTCGGAACAAGAAAGGGCGTTTATTTCGTCTGGCCAGGAGAAGCACCTCGAAAGCGATGGTTCGCGCCCGTCGCTGGTGAAGATCCTCGCGCAGCGCAACTTCTGGGGAATCGCCCTGCCGCGTTTTCTGGCCGATCCGACGTGGGGCACGCTGAGCTTCTGGCTGCCGTTGTACCTGAGCAGCGTCCGGCACATGGATCTGAAGCAGATCGCCCTGTTTGCCTGGATGCCGTTCCTGGCTGCGGACTTCGGATGTGTTTTCGGAGGCCTGGTGGCCATGAGGCTTCAGAAACGATTCGGCCTCAGCGTGATCAATTCCCGGCGCTGCGCCTTCACATTGGGCGCGTTCCTGATGCTGGGGGTGGGCTTCGTGGGGTTCGTCGAGAGCCCCTATGCGGCCATCGCGCTTCTCAGCTTGGGCGGCTTCGCGCATCAGACACTCTCGGTAACGGTGATCACCATGTCGTCCGACCTGTTTCGCAGAAACGAGGTTGCCACGGCCGCCGGAATGGCGGGCACGTTGGGCAACGCGGGCCTCCTGATCTTCTCATTGTTGATCGGCGGCCTGGTCGCAAAAGTCGGCTACACTCCTTTCTTTATCTGCCTCGGTCTTCTCGACCTGTTGGGCGCGGTGGTCTTGTGGACAGTAGTCCGCGAACGCAACGCCGCGATCCACGAGCAAGGATTGCCGGCTGCACAAGGAGAAGTCTGAAGATGACCGATCATACGGCCCGCATTCGAAATCCGATCCTGCCCGGATTTAATCCGGATCCCTCCATCGTCCGTGTCGGAGACGACTATTACATCGCCACATCCACGTTCGAATGGTATCCGGGCGTTCAGCTCCACCACTCCCGCGACCTGATCCACTGGCGCCTTCTGACACGCCCTCTGAATCGCGCCAGCCAACTGAACATGCTGGGAGACCCGGATTCGTGCGGCATTTGGGCTCCCTGCCTCAGCTACGCCGATGGGCTCTTCTGGCTCATCTACACGGACGTAAAGCGATACGGCCGCACGACTCAGGGATCGGCAACTGGCGCGTCGCTGCGTGATACACATAACTATCTTGTGACCAGCCCGCGAATCGACGGCGAGTGGTCCGATCCGGTTTACCTCAACAGCAGCGGCTTCGATCCGTCGCTGTTCCACGACGACGACGGCCGAAAGTACCTGGTCAATATGCGCTGGGACCATCGGCCTGGATGCAATCGATTCTCGGGGATCGTGTTGCAGGAGTACTCGCCCGCAGAACGTAAGCTGGTGGGGCCGGTCCACCTGATCTTCCAGGGCACGCCGCTGGGATTTACTGAGGGACCCCATCTCTACCAGCGGAACGGCTATTACTACCTGTTGACCGCCGAGGGTGGCACAGGATGGGGGCATGCCGTGACCATGGCGCGCTCGCGCGAACTGACCGGACCCTACGAATTGCACCCGGACGTATCGATTCTGACTGCACGCAACCGCCCCGATATCGAACTGCAGCGCGCCGGGCACGCCGACCTGGTGGAGACTCAGAAGGGAGCGACCTACATGGTGCATCTCTGCGGCCGGCCCATTCGTAATCGTGGGCGCTGCACGCTGGGCCGCGAGACCGCGATCCAGCCGATGGTGTGGTCGGAGGACGGCTGGCTTCGCACCGTGGATGGGGCGGGAGTCCCATACTCCGAAGTCGCTGCGCCGGTCCTTAAGGAGCACGTTTTTCCCGGATCGCCTGAGCGCGAGGATTTCGACAGCTCGAGTCTGCCGTTGGATTTTCAGTGGCTACGGTCTCCTTGGCCGGAGGAGCTTTTCAGCCTGACCGAACGCCCCGGATATCTGCGCCTCTACGGCCGTGAGACGCTGGGCAGCATCTTCCGGCAGTCCCTGGTGGCGCGACGCCAGCAGTCGCACTGCTTCAGCGCCGAGACAGTGTTGGAGTACGAGCCGGACCGGTTCCAGCAGATGGCCGGCCTGGTCTGTTATTACAACAGCTCGAAATTTCACTACCTTTACGTCTCCCACGACGCAGAGTTTGGTAAGCACATCCGGGTCATGTCGTGTCTGCCCGACCAGGTTCAGTCGGATGTTTTCGGCGCGCCGGTCGGCATTCCCACGGGGGCGCCGGTCGATCTGCGTGTGGAAGTCGATTTCGAGCGCTTGTATTTTGCGTACCGCATCGAAGGCCGCGAGTGGTCCCGGCTGCCGGGCCCACTGGATGCGAGCATCCTGTCTGACGAGGCGGCGCCTCCCGGAACGCCCAATTTCACGGGTGCATTTGTGGGCGTCTGTTGCCAGGACCTCGCAGGTACCCGCAGGCCAGCAGATTTCGACTATTTCGTGTACCGCGAGCGTAGTTACCATGCCGACCCGTTCGGCGAGGATCATCTATGAACCGAAGCACCTTTGCGCGATTCTACCCGCCGCCGGCCCTCTGCGGTCCGTACAACGCCGCGAGTCCAAGTCCCCTGCGCGAAAAGCTGCTGTTCGACCACGATTGGAGATTCTTCCCGGGCGATCCAAGCGGCGCCGAATCGCCTGGCTTCGAGGCCGGCGGCTGGCTCGACCTGGATTTGCCGCACGATTGGAGCATCGAAGGCAAGATCGATCCCAAGAATCCGATGGGAGGCAGCGGTGGATTCTTCCCGGTCGGCATCGGCTGGTACCGGCGAAACTTGATGAGCGGATCGCCCATTTGTGCCATGTGATCGTCTTGCCCCGCGGTTACGGACGACGGAAAGATCGCGATTGTCAGTTCCTATGCCCAACCGCAAAAGGAGCAGAGATCAGTGCGGCCATCCAGAATGTTCGATTCATGTTGACCAACCCACCGGCGCGCACAGGTAGAGAACGGGCAGCCGGTGCTCGCCGGGCCGCGAATTAGCCACCGTTCTTCAGGAGTACGCCGCTTCGTTCCAACGAAGCTCGTTCCGGAAATCGCGCAGTTTCGTATCACTGTCGATACACAGAAATTCCATTCCGGCTATCCCGGCGAAATCTTCCATATGTTCCGTAGTGAGCGATTGGCTGAAGCCGGTGTGATGTGCGCCGCCCGCGTAGATCCAGGCCGCGGCAGCGATCTGCAGATTGGGCCGCGGTACCCAGACCGCGCGGGCGACGGGCAGCTTGGGAAGAGGCCGATCCGGTTGAACCACATCGATCTCGTTCAAGATCATGCGGAACCGGTCACCGATCTGGACGATGGAGGCCACTATCGCGGGTCCGCTCGGGGCAGTGAAAACCAGGCGCACCGGGTCGGACCTTCCACCAATCGACAACGGGTGGATTTCCGCGGTCGGCCGCTCCGCCGCGATTGTCGGGCAGATTTCGAGCATGTGGGCGCCGAGGACGCGATGGGAGTGATTAAACTGGTAGGTGTAATCTTCCATGAAGGAGGTCCCGCCCGTCATTCCGCTGCTCATCACCTTCATGGTGCGGACCAATGCGGCCGTCTTCCAGTCGCCTTCGGCGCCGAATCCGTAGCCATCGGCCATCAGCCGCTGTACGGAAATGCCAGGCAATTGGTTGAGACCGGGCAGGTCCTGAAACGTGTCAGTGAACGCGCGAAATCCGCCGGCCTCCAAGAATCCTCGCAGTCCCAACTCGATCCGCGCCGAATCCCGCAAGGCGTTGTGGCGGGGTCCGCCTCTTCGCAAGGATTCGTCTACGCGGTAACATTCCTCATATTCCTCGACGAGGCGGTCTGTCTCCGCGTCCGATACTTGCTGAACGGCACAGGCGAGTTCGCTCACCCCGAAGCCGCTCACGGAATAGCCGAAACGCATCTGCGCTTCGACCTTGTCGCCCTCCGTGACCGCTACCTCGCGCATATTGTCACCAAAGCGGGCGACCTTCAATTGCTGCGACTCGCGCCAGCCGGCTGCTGCCCTGGACCATGCGCCCAACTGGCGATGAACCTCAGGATCGGCCCAATGTCCCACCACGACCTTCCGGTTGATCCCGAGCCGTGTCACCATGAAACCGAATTCGCGGTCGCCGTGAGCAGATTGGTTCAGATTCATGAAGTCCATATCGATGGTGTCCCAGGGTAGGTCGGCGTTGTACTGCGTATGCAGGTGAACCATCGGCTTGGTCAACGTGCGAAGCCCCCCGAGCCACATCTTGGCCGGCGAAAAGGTATGCATCCAGGCAATCACACCAATGCAGTTGCGCGACGCGCTCGCTTCTGAGCAAAGATCCCGGATTGCATCTGGCGTCGTGAGAACCGGCTTGGCGACGACCTGAACTGGTATCTGGTGGCTCCTGGACAAAGCCGCTGCGATTTCATTAGAATGCGCCAAAACCGCGCGTAGCGTCGCATCCCCATAAAGATGCTGACTTCCGGTTACGAACCAGGCTTCCAGCGTTTTGAGATCCGGCATTAGAATATGCTTTCCTTCTGGCCGGCTCCCCGTTTGCCCGTCGCGGCAGGCGGCAACTTCGGCGGCCACTGATTGGCGAATTCGTTACACCGTCAATTTGTATGCACGGCTGGTATTACACGGCTCGGGATTTTGTGCAAGCGATTACGTCATTGGCAGATTCGAATTGTATCATAAACTACAATATTGGCGAACCTTCGCAAACACCTATAAGCAAAGCTGGTCAGCGCTTCGCCGAGGTAGTTCGAGGAACCACCAAACAAAAAGGGCCTCGACCGGCAAGCACTCCGTGATTCCGCAATCGCTTGCACCGATTACTAAAACTCGGTTCATTTGTGATACGCAAGACCCGCCAGCAATCCAAGGGCTTGTCTTCTGCTTTCGTGGTCCGAGCTGTGTAAGGTCCTGTCAGGTCAGCAAGATCCTTCGTACCTCACCTTCCGGATCGTCGACCATGCGGCTGTGATTGTCGAACACCATCGTCTGGCAGCGAACCGGATCGCTCGGGGTCCAGGTTAGTCCGGGCTGGCTGGGATTGCCGGTGCGGGCGAAGTTTACCCACGCAGTGGCCATCTTCTTCGCGAGCGCCTGCGCCTCCGGTGTGTTGCCCGTGCCTTGCTCGCAACGCTTCGTGTTGTCGAAACAGAACGCGAGTTCGGCTGTATGCCACGCACCCGCATCCTCCAGCATCGGTGACTGCCACGTGAAGTAATACTGATAGGCCGGGGCTCCCTTCTGTTCGTGCTTCAGCTTTACCATGCGCTGGACGTTACTGCGCGAGGTCAGGCCGTTGACTCCATAAGAGAGTGTGCGAATGCTCTTCTCCGGATGCGCCTTCTTCATCGCTGCGACCAGGGCCGTTGCCTTGGCCTCTCCCCAAGTCCTGGCGAGGGTGGCGTGCCACTGCGTTTCAGTGGGACGCGATCTCATCGAATTCCCTTCTTCACTGACGTTGCCGATCAACATGGGCACATTCTTGGAAATCTCCGGCGCCACGTCATAGAAGGAGCGCAGCGTCACGGTTCGCCCGTCAATGGTGGGCGACCACCCCACGCGTGGCATGCGGCCAGGCGCCGAGCCCGGACCCGTGGCGCCTTGCGCCGGCGGACTCAGTTTCGCAATGACGGCATTGCCTGCCGAGTTCAGTTTGGCCCATTCCATCTTCTGCAGAGAAGCGAGGTCGTTGGGCTGCAGTCCCAACTCCTTCATCAATTGGCTGGCCAATTCTCTGGACTGATCGGCGACGGGCACATTGCCGCCTCCGCCGGACTGCACCGATGCACGATGGAACAGGCCGGCTGCCGACGGCATGCCCATCAAACAAGTGACTTTGGAGCCTCCGCCCGACTGCCCATAGATCATGACGGCGTCCGGATCGCCGCCGAAACTGGCGATGTTCTCACGCACCCAGCGAAGCGCCGCAGTCAGGTCGGTCATTCCGACGTTTACCGAATCCGCATATGCCGGTCCGCCGATCTCGGATAGATCGAGGAACCCGAGCAGGTTGAGCCGATGATTCACGGTCACCGAAACGGCATCGTGTTGGCGGGCCAACTGCGCCCCTTCCTGCGAGGGCAACTCATAGGCGGAACCGAAGGTGAAACCGCCGCCATGAAAGTAGACCAATACCGGACGCTTGCCGGTCAGAGAGGGCGTCCAGACGTTCAGCTTGAGCATGTCTTCGCTCATGTAGCCGTCGTCCCAGTCGTACAGGAAGGATTGTTCGATCGCCGTGTAGTCGTGCAGACGCTGCGGGCAGTTGGCTCCATAGATCAGGGCGGGGTATTCGCCGTCCCACGCCTTGGGGGGTTTGGCCGGAAGCCACCGGTTCTCTCCGCTCGTATCCTGGCCATACGGTATGCCTTTGAATGTGACGACACCGCCATCAACGTACCCGCGGACCTTCCCGTACTGCGTTTTCGCGACCGCGGAACGAGGCGTCGAGCAGTTGCCTGGACCCTGATGCGCGGCGGTCTTGGTGCCATCGGCCGCCGCGGCCGGCATTGCCAAGGCTGCGCCGATTCCCGCCGCCGGCAGGAGCAGCGCCCGGCGGCGATTCATTCTCGTGCGATCGTTTGATTTTGACATTGCCTGTCCTTTCAGTGCACGTCCGTTACTGACTCCAGCCAGACAGCCGGAAGCGCAATCCGGAAGAACCGATCTTCCGGCACGGCGAGCTAACGCGCTGCCGAGACTAGCACGCAGACAGGGCTGTGCGGCGTTGCAAGCGTTCCAGGCTGTTCTGTGCGCGACTGAGTGGTCGTTGAGCCTGTCTCGGCCTCAGAACCTGAACTTGGCCACCAGTTCCATTTGGCGAGAACCGACACTAGTGCTCGAGATCCTGCCGATATGACCCGTACCGATCACCTTATCAGGCAGGGCGAACGATGGGTGGTTGATGAGGTTGGTGGCGTTGGCGCTGAAGTCCAGATTCGTACGCTCCGTAAACTTGAACGTCTTGTGGAGCGACGTGTTTATGGCGCTCAGTCCCGGCCCGTATACGATGTTTCTCCCCATGTTCCCGAATGTGCCGGGAGTGGGAGACGCAAAGGCATTGACGTTGAACCACGAATCGATGCTCTGGCCGCCCGCCACCGCCTTCGGATCGCCCACCACGTTCGGGTACCACAGATTATTCGACGACAGCGAATAGCTGTTGTTGACCAGCATGGATGGGGTGAAGGGACTACCGCCTTGGGCAATGAAGTCCCCAAACAGCGTCCAGCCGCCGATTGCGTGATCGAGAGCCTGGCTCGAATTGGCGAACTTCCGGCCGCGGCCAAAAGGTAGGTCATAGCTCGCATGTGCCTTGAGCATGTGGCGGACGTCGAAGTTCGAATTGCCATAGTTCGCCATCGCATCGTAGGACCGCTGGTAGGGGGTGGCGCCTTGCAGCGAGCCCCAGCCGGAGGAATCCTGATTCGACAGCATGTGCGACCAGGTGTAGTTGACGTTGAACATGATACCGCTGGACATGCGGCGCGTAAGCCCCGTCTGGAACGCGTGGTAATTGGCGACGCCTTCGGTCGTGTATCCATTCAAGCTCTGGAACTTATAGGGACGGAACGCCGAATCGGTCGGCCCGAGTAGGTTTTCCGGAACCTGGTTGACGTCCTTCGTGAAGGGCAGGTGCGATTGGTTGCTTCCCACATAGCCAAAGTCGGCCATCATGCTTTGCGACAGTTGCCGTTGGATGGTGAAATTCCAGGATCTGAGGAGCGGCGCCGGCGACGTGTATTGGTTAAAGCCCACCGCCTGCCCGTTGTAGGCGTCCGGCGTCGTGGGAGCGCGCCGGTAGAGTGCATTGATGGCCGAGCCCTTCGATCCCTGGTAGTTGGTGTTCCCGTCGGAGGAGAGAATTACCACGGGACTCACGTTGCCGGTGGAATCGCTCTGGTTGCCGCTGCTGTTGAAGGCGTTCCCCAAGCCGGCGCTGGCGTAGGTGTCCACATTCCAGGGGAAGGTATACATGCCAATGCCGCCGCGGATGGTCGTTTTCGTGCCCAGTTGGTAGGCGAAGCCGAATCTCGGCAGCCAGTTCTTCCAGATCCCTTGCTGCAATCTGTCCCTGCCATTGGCCTTCGTAGTGGCGTACCACATCGCACCGGGGGCGTTGGTGGCGGGATTAATCACGTTCGGGTCGAACGACCGTTCATTCCCGTTTACCTCGGTCCACCCCGTGTTCCCTTCCCAACGCAAACCGAGGTTCAGCGTGAGTTTCGGGGTCACCTTGAAATCGTCCTGGATGAAAGCCCCCGGATTCTTGAGGCGTCCGCCGTATTCAGGCGCATTCAGGGCGGTCCAGTTTTGGACATAGCCAAGCAGGAAGTCCGCATAGGCCGAGCCCGAGTTGGAGGCGAGTGCACCTGTGTTGCTGCCCGCAGTGTAGACTCCGGTAAAGCCAACATCCGCACCCTTAATATTGCCCCAAGCCGTGGAATCGGCGCGGAAGATCACCACGCCGCCTCCGAAGTGGAGCAGATGCCGTCCGTGGATGAGCGTCACCTGATCCGAGATGTCGAACGTGTTCTCCTTGTAAGCGGTATTCAGACCGGCGCCGAGGCCATAATAGTTGTTGATGGTGACGTTCGGGAAAATGTCCGCCTTGGAGAACTGGAGGCCGAGCTTCGCCGGATAGCCCGCGCCCAGGGTGTCGGGTGTGAATGAATCGTACTCACCCATGAACCCGATCCGCAATTCGTTGATCAGTGTGGGGCCGATGGTCCAATAATCGGAGAGCTGGCCGCTCATGTTCATCACGTCCCCCGGGGCCCGATTGATCGGAGCTATCGGGCTGAACGGGAGCTGCGGGCCGTCGTTCCAGGCAGCCGAACCCGTGATCCGGTTGCTGCTCGTGACATCCGCATCGAACCTGCCGAAGTACTTCCGCTTCGGGATGTCGCCCGGCGCGAGGTAACTATAGTTGTTGGTCGCGATGCCGTTCACCAGTTGCCCGTCCCGATTGGGTTGCGGGTAGTACGCCTGGATGTTCTTGGCTACCGTGTCCAGCATCGCAGATGGAATCTGGTTGTTGGGGAACAACTTACGGGTTACTACGCCGGTGGTGGGATCCACAGTCTGCGAGGTCGGGTCGTAGATCGGGTTCAGTCCGGCGAAGTTGCCCGCGCGCACGGCCGCCGTGGGCACCGTGGCGAAACTCACGGCCGGCGTGGTGTGGTTGATGGTGTGATCGACACCGAAGAAGAAGAAGACCTTGTTCTTAATCACCGGACCGCCGATGTTGCCGCCGAAATCGTTGAAGTGCTGCGGCGTCTTGAAGGAAACGCCGTTAAATCCAAAAGGCGCGGCATTCAAGGCGGTGTTCTTGAAATAGTCGTACGCCATGCCGTGGAATTGGTTCGCGCCACCCTTGCTGATCTGGTTATAGACCATGCCACCGCCGCCGTACTGTGCGGAGAAGGCCGAGCTGCTCATCTTCACTTCGCCGAGGGTATCGAAGATCGGGGTGTTGATGACGTTATTGCTCATCGGGGAGCTGGTGGTCGCACCGTCCAGCAGAGCATTGGAAAACGGCATGCTCCCATTGACCGACACGCCTCCCATTCCAGCGCTGTTGTTGTTGGTCCCGTTGCCGCGAGTGCCCGGCAGGAACGTCAGGAACGCCTGCCAGTCCGGAATTCCGCCGGTCTGCGGCATGAGCTTCAGAGTTTCCAGTGGCACCGTCTGGGAGATTTCAGCGGTAGTCGTCTCTAGCAGGGGCGCCCCGGTTTCCTGAATATTGATCTGTTGCGTCGACTGCCCCAGGGTGAGTTGAACGTTCAATCCGGTGACTCCGGCGCTAAGCGTCAAAGGCCCGCGCTGCACCGTCGCGAAGCCCTCTTTTTTGAAGGTGATCAGGTAATGATCGGTTGGTACGAGCGGGCCGGTGTCGTAAAGGCCGGAGTCGTTCGTGATAAACGTGCGTTCCGTGTTTTTGTCGATGTCTTTGACGGTGACCGTTACGCCGGGCACGACCGCTCCTGAAGGATCGGTCACGCTACCCGTGACATCAGCTGAATTCGTCGCTTGCCCCCAAACTACGACAGGGTACAGGCAAATCATATAGGCACACAACGGCAGTAGTTTTCCCAGAAGTCGCGATTTCATAAGCCCCCCTCTTACGAAGCACAACCCAGAGTGCTCCGATTTCTCGGACATGGATGCGGATGGACTGGCTGAGGCTACCATTCAGGACCGGCACGGTCAAGTTTCGTACCGTTGGGCTCTCGGCCCTAACGGTTAGCCCCTCCGTTTAACGTGGTAAGAACCTACAGTTCCTTCCAAAAAGCGGAGATTCGCACGCGGCCTATCCCAAATCCAGACGCCCGACACGAAGAAGGTCCAGGTCCGGTTGGAAACACCTGTGACACGGCGCAAAGCGATTTGGTCGGGTTCAAGGGCACCTTGCGTTAGACGGCCATGGTACCTGTGCGTTTTGGCACCATAACCGGCGTTGAGCACGGACCTGGGCCCGCCTCCTCGGCCGCTTCGCGAGCAGCCAGCGGCTGCGGGCAGGGACATTTTCGAAGCGGCTGCTTCCTCTATTTTGGCGGGGGAGCGGCCGTGGGCCGGATGCTGGCACAGGGGACTACGCCCGAACCCTCTTTGACGCAATAGAAGCGATCAGATTCGAGGTTGGTCAGGGTTCCGGTTGCCCCCGATGGCCAGAAGATCTCTACCTTGTCGGCGCGGCGGTGATCGGCCAGGCCGAAGTGAAGGCGGAGGTCGCTCTGCGACAGATAACTGCCTGAACTCCTCACTTCATCGGTTTGGGTGAGTTCGGCGGCGGTGATTCTTACGCGCGCGTTCAGGGCCAGCTTGTTGCTCCTGGTTCCGGCCAGTTCGAGGCTGATCCAGTGGTTGCGCGGTCCGCCCCGCGGACGAAAGATCACGGGCTCGCCTTCGAGATTTTCGACGACAACTTCCTGGACCCCGTCGTTAAACAGGTCGCCTATGGCCAGGCCGCGTCCCACGCGGGGAACCTTGAGGGCCGGCCCTGCCTGATCGCTGACATCGCGGAATGTGCCGTCACGCTGGTTGAGGAAGAGCTGCCCCGGTTCGCGAAAGTGGATGCCGATGTTGGCCTGGTCCACCTGCGGGTACACATGACCGTTGACGGCGATGAGGTCGAGCCATCCGTCATTGTCGATATCGTAAAAGGCGTCTCCCCAACCCACGACGTGAGTGGTGGCGCGGGCGATGCGCGAGATGTTGGAGACGTCGGTAAAGCTCAGATTGCCGTCGTTGCGGAAGACTTGGAGGTATTGCTCGCTGAAATGAGTGATGGCGATGGAGGGGCGCCCGGTGTGCAGACAATCGCCAAGCGCCAGCCCCATATTTGCCAGCGCCTTGCCGTTTTCATCCAGAGCCACACCAGCCTGGAAGCCCACTTCGCTGAACCGGCCCTTGCCGTCATTTTTGTAGAGGTAATTCTGCGCGCCGTCGTTAGCCACGAAGAGTTCGAGCTTTCCGTCGTTGTCGAAATCCGACCAGACGGCGGTCAGGCCGAGCAGATTCTGCGGGTCATCGACGCCGGCCTGCTTGGAGACATCGGTGAAGGTTCCGTTGCCGTTGTTGTGATACAGGTTGTCCGGCGATCCCTTCAGTCCGGCCGGGCCGCACTGGACCTTGATGGTGTGGTACGTGCAATTCACCATCGAGCCGAAGGCGGGGAGGTCGTGGAGATCGAATGCGGCGTAGTGGGAGACGAACAGGTCCTGGAAACCGTCGCCGTCGTAGTCTCCAAAGGCGGCGCCCATGGCCCACATGGTATCGCCGGCCAGTCCCGCTTCCTTGGTGACGTTCGTGAACGCCGCGCCGCCATTGTTGCGGTACAGGACCACGCCTCCAAAACAGGTCACCAGGAGATCCGGCCAGCCGTCATTGTCGTAGTCGCCCACGACGGCGCCGTTCGCCCAGCAGGGATAGGCCACGCCTGCCTTGTCGGTCACATCGGTAAAGGTGCCGTCGCGGTTGTTATGGAAGAGCGCACTGCGGGCTTTCTTACCGGCCAACTGCATATCCACATCCGGCGCGTTGGTGAAGTAGATATCCGGCCAGCCATCGCGATCGTAATCGATCAGAGCCACCCCGCCGCTCATGGATTCGACGATGTATTTCTTGTCGGGCGAGGCGAGATGATTGAAGCGAATTCGCGTGGAAGCAGTGATATCCGCGAGTTGGGGAATCGGGGACCCGGCAGCGGGAGCGGTGGACCCCGCGCGCTGGGCGTAGAGAGCGAGGCCCAAGAGGGCGACGCTCAGAATGGCGGCGATGGCCGGCCGGATTGCGCCGCACATTGACGCGCGGGCGCGCGGGCCGAGTTGGCTCCTGGCCGGCATCTCACTTGGGGCTCGACGGCCCGGCCAGATGTTTGAAGATCTTGCCCAGTTTGCCTTTCACGTCCTCGTAGTGGTGAAAAGCTTCCGTCTCACGGTCCGAATCCGCCGTGCGGCCTGCGCGCCGGTACAGCATGCTCAAGCGGTAGTGCGCCACGATGTTGGTCGGATCGTCCTTGACTGCGCTTTCGAGAAGCGAAATGGCTTCGTCTGTCTTGTTGGTGGAAATCAGAACGATGGCCAAACCGGTCTTTGCATCGGAATCCCTGGGCTGTAAGGCAAGAGCCTTTCGGAAATCCTCCTCGGCTGCCGTGAAATCGCCCTTGGCCGACATGATTCCGCCGAGTTGGCGCCAGGACAACGAATCGTATGGATTCGCCCGGATAGCGGCTTTGTACTCGTTTTCGGCCTGCGCGTTGAACGCGGGATCCGACGAAGTCCTCAGTTGCTCGGCCATTTCGAAATGCGCACCGGGGAGCGCCGGCTTCAACTTGAGGGCCTCGCGATATTGGGCGACCGAATTGGCATTGTCGCCCTGGCGGCCGAGTTCGCCGGCCATGATCATGTGCATCTCGGCGGAATCGGGCGCAGCCATCATCAGGGTAAGCAGGCTCTGGTCCATCATCTGCCGCGAAATCTCGTAGGTGGCCAGCAGGATCTGCGGATCCTGCGGCGCCATCTCCTGGAGCCTTGCGGCCACTGACAGGGCTTTGTCGAATTGCGCCGCGGCGGAATGGATCTCGATCAGTTCCAGACCCGCCTCAATCTGGATCTTCTTGTCGTCCAGATTGGAAAATGCGCGCTCCAAATGGTTCTGTGCGTCGTGCGGATTCCCGGTGCGCTTCTCCGCGATTCCCAATAGCGCCCCGATCCTCAAGAGATCGGGCTGCAGCTCGAGAGCGGTGCGCAGATGGGGGATGGCTTCGGGGTGATTGCCCTGAAAAAACAGCAACACGCCGAGGTTCGCCTGACCATTGAGGTTCTTCGGATCGAGCGAAACGATCTCGCGCAGCAGGGGAATGGCGAGCTGTGGCTTCTGTTCCTGGAGATACTTCTGTACTTGCTGTTCGAGGGCTCCGATTCTAGCTGGAATATCTTTGGCATCCTGCGCCATCAGCGCCAGACAGGGCAGCAAGACGATAACTGTGCGACAGGTCCGTGAAACAAGATTACTCACAGTGCCATCAGATATACCACGGATTCACGATTGTGCGCAGGCCAATCCCGGGGGCGCCGGCCCGGCGCCCCCGGGCGGGCCTGGCCCCGCTACTGTTTGGCGAACTCGTAAATCTCGATGCTGATGGGCGCGATGGTCAGGGCCTTGGGAGTTTCGGTCAACGAACTCTCCACGATGCGGACTTCGTTCCTCCCCAGGCCGGTGGCGGCACTCAGACTGTCGCCGGTCATGCGCCACATCCGCCCTTTTCCGGATAGCGCGATCCCCGTGACGCTGAGGTCGAGTTCCTGGGCGGATTCATTGGCGTTGATCACGGCCACAGTCAGAAACTTCCCGTCGCTGGTCAAAGCGGCGGTCACATCCACCGGATAAGTCGGACTGCCGGCGTTCACCTTCGGCTGATCGGCTCCCACCGGGTACAGGGGAGGAGGCGGGGGTGAGTTGCCGCCGACCTCGACGGGAACGGAGCCGAAGTGGTCCCGGTAGAACTTGAAAAACAGCCCGGTGGTGTTGAGCGCCGATTCCGTGGCGTTGTAGTCGATTGAGCCGGTGCCCATGGTGTGGCCGGCCATCTTGATGATGTCCGTGTGCCGGAACATTTCCTGAAGCACCATGGCGTTCGCCAAGACGCCTTTGAGGGTGTTCCCGCCGCCAGTGTAAGCCCATTCGTCAATCGCCATGGGGATGCGCCGGGTCTTGAGGGCCGGGATACGCTGGAGGTACTCCTCGTAGGCTTCCACCTTATTGCGCACGCGGTTTGCGGGACGGCGGGCCCATTCCACCAATGATTCGTCAACCCTCGCCATGTATTCGTTGCGGTTGAAGGCGCCCGGCTTGACGGCGGAATGATCGAACCTCTGCCCGGCATAGGAGTAGAAATGTTCCGACATCACGTCGATGTAGTCGAAGCAGCGAGTAAACAATCCGAAGTCCCAGTCGCCCGGGGAGCCGTAGTCCGGTATCAACTTGCCCACGATGGGAAGCGCCAGCCCATAGATGCTCATCTCATCGGGAGTGGCGCCCGTCGCGAGGAGGGTGATGGACGGGTCGACCTTGCGCATCGCCTCACCGAACATGTTGTGCTTGAAGACGTATTGGCTGAGCGCCATACGGCCGTACTGCCACGACCCGTACATCTCGTTCCCGATTCCCCACCACTTGATTTTGTAGGGCGCGGGGTGGCCGTTGGCGGCGCGCAGCTTGCCCATGGGAGTAGCGGCCGCGCCGTTGGCGTACTCCACCAACTGCGCCGCCGACCAGGCGTCTCCAAAACCGGCATTGACGCTGATGAACGGGTCCACACCCAGGAGGTCCATCAGGGTCATGAATTCGTCGGTGCCGACGTCGTTCGGCTGGAACCCGGACCGGACGGCGTCGAGGCGAGGCGGGCGCTTATCCGGATCGCCGATGGCGTCGCGCCACTCAAACGCCGAGAGGTAATTGCCTCCCGGCCAACGCCACATTCCGGCGCGCTGCGCCTTCAGGAGGGCGATGGTATCGGGACGGAAGCCGTGGATGTTGTCGGCGGGCATGAGCGAGACGGCGCCGATATGGAAAGATCCCTGGCCCGTGCCGGAGATCTCGAGCCGCGCGTTGTTGTTGTCGGCTCCGGCGGTGAACTTGAGGGGGAACTTCGCATAGGACGCGCCCATGGCGGTAATCGGAACCACCTGCCGGCCGGCGGGGCCGTCGCCCCACACGAGACTGACCGTTACTTTGGCGCCGGGCGAGCCGGCCAGCATGGCCCGGCCGATGTAGGCTTTCCCTTTCCGCAGCGCCAGACCGGCCTGCTGAATGCCCCGCGCGGAGTCGCCCGCGAGTTGGACCAGGGGAGTGTGCTCACCGACGTAGGGATTCTTGCGGTCCATCACCACGGACTCGTCGGGGCCGATGGGCCGCCACTGAACCGCCGCCCTGCCGCCGCGCCCGCCCCCACCCCTCTGCGGGGAGGGCGGGGAGAGCTTGGAATTGATGTTGTTGTAGAACTTCCGGTCGTCGAGCATCTCGGCCCACAGGCTGCGGTTGATGAGATCGCCGATGTGCTCGATGAATTGACCGTAGATGTACGGGGAGATGGGCGGCGCGGTCTTGCCGGCGTCGATGCTCACGGAGATTCTCTTCGCGGGCGCACTGAAGTTCTGCGCGTTCAGTGCGATCGTCCAGACAACTCCCATCAGAAGTACCGAAAACAGCTTTCTCGACATTTGATCCCTCCTGTCAGAAATGGACCTGAATTTCCAAAATATACTGATCAAGAATGTTGATTATATATCCAGGCGATGGGGACGCCGGGTGCGGCCAATGCGCGGCGAAATGACGATGCCGGTGGGCCGGGTGGTCTCTGGGCGCGCTTGCGCAGGCGCAGCCGTTGCTTTCTGCGGCGGCGTGTCCTGGGAACTGCCGGCCTGGAGCATGAGCGCTTGAACTCCAGCCGCCAGTCCCACGAATGCTAACAAACCCGGCACAATGAGGCGCTTCATTTTACGGTCCTTTCCAACCCAGACCTGGGTTCCTGCCTCGAACTTCTCGCCGGTGCGCATCATCTCGTCCCAGGTCAGGCTGCGTTTGCGATATGCCGCGGTGCGCCAACCGGGAGCGTTATACTGGCGAGACAAATGCGGAAGATCGGTACACGGCGGAGATCGCGGGAAACGTTACGGCCAGCCGCAAAGCAGCCCGTTGCGGCCGCGGGGGAGCGCCAGGGCTGGCGGCGGCACGGGTGGCGACTGCTCGCGATTTGGGGCCTCCTCTTCATCGCCTATTCCAATTCTTTCCAGGCCGGCCTGGTGTTCGACAATTCTTCGGTAATTGGGCAGGATCCGCGAATCCGCCAAGGGACGCCGCAAAACATCGCGTCCACTTTGACGGGAGGGTATCGCTACGCCGGCGCCACCGCAGGATTGTATCGGCCGTTGACCACTTTCTCTTTCTTGCTGAATTACGCAATGTTCGGAAACGGTTCGCGGCCCGCGGGATATCATTGGTGCAATCTCGTGGTGCATGCGGTCAATGTCGCTCTGGCGTATGCGCTCGGCATCGTGGTTTTCGGAGAGACTGCGCCAGCTTGGGCATTGGCCGCGATCTGGGGATTGCATCCGCTGCTCACGGAATCCGTTACGAATATCGCGGGGCGGGCCGACCTGTTGGCCGCCTTTGGGGTTTTGGCGGGTTTGTTGTGCCACGTGAGAGGCGCTTCGGCCGCTGGGTGGCGGAGGGTGGCATGGCTGGCGGGCATCGCGGCCGCTCAGGCGGTCGGGCTTTTTTCGAAATACCGGCGCGCACTGGACCCCACGGTTTTTCTCGGGCCTTGGGCGTACGTGGATCACCTGCTGCTTCCCCCTGGTGCCTCGACCGGAATGCATTTGCATCGCGAGGTGGCGGAGGTCTATTACGTCGTGAAGGGAGCGGGAACGATTACGGTCGCCGGCGGGGGAGGGCGTGGGGCGGCGGCAGAAACCGCATCCATCAAGGAAGGCGACGCCATTCCCATTCAATTAAGCGAAACCCACTCGGTCGAGAACAAGGGGAGTGAGCCGCTTGAATTCCTCATCATCGGTGTTGCGCGCGATGCCACGCGCCGGGTGGACAGCATCGATGTGCGCGACCTGCCGGGCCGCCGGGGCAACTGAGCCGTCCGCCCCCCCCAATCAACTTCCTTGGAACCGGGCCGGCCGTTGAGTGGTAGCCGGCCCCTGATCGCACCCCGGGCGCGGCACACGACGTCACGGTCCGCGACGGATACCTGTGTTACAGCGACGACGCGGGGTACACGCAGCTCAAGCTTCGAGGGCCGTGCCCGGCGGCGGGGCAGGCGCAGCCCGCCAGTGGGGCTGCAGTCGCTGCGATACAAGTGCTCTTCATGTTCATAAGTCACTCCTTCCTCAACAAGGCTGATTTCCGGCTCGCCGTGCTAATGCGGCGAAACCGCGATCGTTGGCTAATCCAAGCGCCACTGCCAGAGGGCGGTAGCCGGAAACCGCCTCGCTTATTTCACATTCACCGAATCGATCTTGCCCTTTTCCATGGCCGCGCCAATCACCATCAACTCCAGCGGCGCGCCGCCGGTATTCTCAAACGAATGCACGTCCCCGGGGGCCATCACGATGGCATCGCCCTTCTTGACCGGCGCGGTCTCGTCGTCCACGCGAACCGCACCCTCGCCATCCATCACGTAATAGAGCTCTTCGACGCCCATGTGCTTGTGCGCGCCGATCGAGGTCCCCGACGGCATGAGCACGTGGTCCACGTAAGCCCAGGGAGTGAAGAATACTTCCGGCGGCAGCGCGCGGCGATATTGCACTGCGCCCTTACCCTCATTGAGGGGCGCCGGCGCCCGCAGCAGCTCGCGCCAGAGCTTCATCGAGATGAACTGCGGTATGGGGTCGAGCGGTACCCCTACGCGCGTATCTCCCAGGTCGAAGTTGTCGTACTTACCCTTGATCGTCGCCACCGCGACGTTCATCCACTCCACCGGCTGATCCGTCGCATTGTAGATCGCGTGCGAGTGGCCCATCCGGCAGGGAGCGCCCGCCGGACCTTTGATCACCGATGTTCGCCCGTCAATGGTGAACTGAGCCTCGCCGTTCAGTATGACGAACATCTCCTCCATGGTGCTGTGGAAGTGCTGGCCGATGCCGGTCTTCGGCGGCAGCACGCCCCGGTGCAGGAAAAGAAAGTTCGACTGGAAGTTTGAGGCGTTCAGCATCGCCCCGAAGGCCATCTGGCCGGCCCCGCCGTGAACCGACGGCGACGACCGGTAGCGCGACGGGTCGGCGTGGCGGATCCGCTGCGCCAGAGGATCGCGCGCCACCACCGATGCCGCGCACAGTATTGTAAGCAGAACGACTCGCATATGGGTCTCCTTTTCCGGCCGTGCTAACAGCGCTACCGAATTAAGAAGCATACCTTGTTCCACTCCCGGATCAAAGTTCCACTCCCGGATCAAAGGAGCCTTTTCACGCCCTTCCGGGACAGGGATTCATGCGCAGCATGGAGCCGCTGCGGTTACGCCGTCCAGGTCGCCCCTTCCAGGCTGTCGCCGTTGTTTTCCTGTCCCACCAGCAGCGCTGATAGCGCGGCCTTGCCGTTCGCCGGCTGGACCCGGAAGACGAATTGGTTCTCCCCGGAGCGAAGCTCGACCGGTTGCTGGAATTGCCCGGTTCGGAACCGCGTCAACCCTTCTTCCTCCATGATTTGGCGGCCGTTCAGTTCCACTGTCCCGTTCCCGGAGAGGCCCAGCCACAAGAAGCCTTTCCGCGACCCGTCCGACTTCACGGTAGCGGTCGCGGAATAAACCGTCGCATCGACTCCCGCGGCGGCGACGAGATCCAGTACGTCCCCGAACGACGTGTGGCGCGTCCAGTTACTGACTTCCGCCGATGGGTCGAGTGTCACCCTCCACTCGCGGTTGCTGCGCGCATACCAGGTCCGGGGCTTAGCCCATTTCCGGGCGTACCGGTCCAGTTCGTCGCCCACGACCTCGATGCGGTTCTGGTCGTAAGTGCCCAAGCCGCGCGCTACGGCCATGTGCAGATAGTCGATGTCTTCTGGTTTGAAGCCAAGCAGCTTCGCCGCAACGGCGTCTACCGCGACCGGGTCCTCGCCCGCCATGACCAGGTTGTTGCGTATCATCTGGTCCGGTTGACGGTTGTTGTGTTCGGTGTACTGAAGCCCCCGGATAACATCCACCACGTTGTAGTCCGGGGGGTGGAACGCCGCCAGGTCGCCGATAAAGGGATCGATGCGGCTGTCCACCGAGTGCTCGTTGTGCAGACCCATGTTCGTCATGGCGCCCTGCCTGGTGTAGGCGATGCGCGGCCCCGTCCCCACGTAGTTCTTAAAACAGCATGTGACGCCGCAATTCTCGTGCACCTTCGCCACCGGCAGCGAAATCAGGAAATCGCAATTGCGAATGGTGTTGGAGACGAAGTACTCCGCCTTTCTGCTGAACGATCCAACGCCATTGCGCTTTGGAACGGGCAACGCGAGCATGTTTCCGGACGCACCCCGCACGACGTCGTAGGCGAGGTCCACGTAATCGAATGTTTTGCGCGGAAATTTCTCGCCGAATTCCCGCAGCATACCCGCCCATGAGCCGCCCGTGCCCTCGAAGTCGTCCGGGCCCCAAACCACGGTCGGCCCGTCTACCCGCGCACCGTTCTGCTTGACCACGTTGTCGTCGGCCGGGTCTTTTAAACTCCGGTAGCTGCCGCCTTCCGCGATGGTGATGCGCTTGGCACGGGAATTTCGCGCGACGTACTCCATAACGGCCCGCAGGACACGAAGGTCCGTGACGTCGCCCGTGCGGTACATCGGCTGGCCGGGCAGGAAACAGTAATTCGGCTTCAACACGACCCAGGAACCCGGTTTGATTTTACCTTCCAGGCTGCCAGCCGCGGGTTTCCCGTAGCCGATAGCCTTCCACACCATGTCGCGGACCATCTCATAGTCCAGCGCGTGGCCGGCCGAGACAGGCTTCGACAAGCTCCGGTGGCTGGAATGCACGAATCCAACACGGCTTCTCTCTGGCGGTTTCGCGGATGCTGCGAGCGCGGCGGCCGAAGCAAGCAGAAATTCGCGGCGTGTACTCATGACTGGATTATAGTGGAGATACAGATCTGAAAGTCATGTTAAGGCGCAATTTTCTTATAACAGGCGCGGGCGCCGTGGTGGTGCTGGCCCAGCAGAAACCGGATGAGAAGAAGCCGGACGACACCTTCGTCGCCGGGGCGACGCAGGATCCAACGCCGCGGGTCGGAATCGTCCTCTCGAGCTTCAAACAAGGCAAAGACCACGACGGGACCAAGATCCCGGGACTGCGCGAGCCCCAACCTCCAGGCGCCGACCTGACCCCTGCGCAGTTCGACGCCTGGGTTCGAAGGGCCCTCGACTTGGCCGCCCTTCGCCATTCGGAATTCTTTGAGGTCATCGAACCCGAAGACTGGATCGTCATCAAGACGCGGTCCCGTGTGGACTCGCGGATCGTGGGCGGCGCGATCTCCTATCTGGCGGAACACAAACGTGGGCTCCGCTTCACGGTAATCGACCGTTTACCGCAGGGCGGCGACTGGACGCAGGATTATCGGAAGCTGGTGAGCGAGCTCGGCGCCAGGTTCCCCAAAGTCCGCTTCGAGCTCGTAGATCTGAACTCCGCCGCCACCGTCGATCTCCCCGTCGCCCACAGGCCGGGGGTCACGTATGGGATTCCCAAAATCATTCAGCAATGCGACCGGCTGATCAGCATTGCGCCCCTGGCGACGGATCCGGCCATGGGCGTTTCGCTCTCGGTCGGGAACTACGCGGCTATCTCCTCCAAACCCGTCGCCACGGATGAGGCGCTAGTCGATCTGTTCAGCTACCGGCCCGCCGATCTCGCGCTGGTAGGCGGATGCTGGGGCGTCGAAGGGGATGGAACTCAGGTGCACCACAACGTCCTGATCTCGGGGATGAAGGCGGTGGCGGTCGATTCGGTGGCCGCGTCGGTGATGGGATTTAAGCCGGTGGACCTGCCGTACCTGGCGTTAGGAAAGAAGCGAGGCTTCGGATCCTGGGACCCCGACGAGATTTGGACCCGCGGCAACGAAATCGAGGAAGCGCGCCGGGAATTCAAGAAGCCGGCCGGCTGGCGCCCGTAGGCCTCCGTTCTACGGTCGCTCCTGTCCGGCCGCGGCACTGAACCCGGTGTCCAGGGCCGAGACCGTAGGGAGCGGTCCTGATTCAGGCGCTCTGGCCGGAAGCGGCAATGTTCCGCACCGCCGCCTCCCCCGACCGCTCGCGGAGCTGGGTCAGGTACAGGCTGCGCGGCGTCACGTGCCTGTCAAACGACTCGATAAACCCGCCTTCCTTCGTCGGGTCCTGTAGAGGGATGTTGAACACCACCGCGTCGACCCCGACGTGCCCGATCGAGAAATTCTGCGCCGCCGGCGGCTTCTGAACGAGGAGGTATCCCTCGCAATTCCAGAACACGGTGTTCGCGCCCGCCCATCCGATGTTGATGTTTTTCCAGAACCGCGCCGTCAGGG
Organism: Terriglobia bacterium; assembly: GCA_020073365.1. GTDB lineage: Bacteria > Acidobacteriota > Terriglobia > Bryobacterales > Bryobacteraceae > JAIQFL01. The sequence continues at coordinate 24,400 of JAIQFL010000017.1, forward strand.
GCGCGTGGACATTGTCATAAAGGCCGCTCGTCGCCCACTGCTCGTGCGGTTCGCTCGAGGAGTACGGATTCGTCGCCGCGCAATCCAGGAACACGTTCCCGCTCGCGGTGGGCTGGCCCATCATGAACGAATGCGCCCCTTGTCGGAGTGGCATCGCTGCACGAACGCGAGCTGTCCGCGCAGCGCGAAAGTGAACCTCCTGGCGCCCATCCGGCGGGAAACCGGCTCGCGGGAGACGCAGTCCTGGATGGTGATCCACTTCGACCCGCGCTGCGCGCCCACCATGCTGTAGACGAAATGAAGAGCCGTCGCATTCCGCACCCAGCCGTTCTTCATATTGTCGAAGGTGATGAAGTTGGCGTAGTGGTCCTCGTCGGCGTAGTATTCCTCGATGGCGTAGTTCGGGCGGTCCATGTTGCCGTATTCCTTCGTGCGCTTCGTCGGGTCGAACTCCGACATGCCCCGAAGGTTCTCCACCCCGACTCTCTCGATGCGCCCGGGGCCTCGTACTTGATCACTTCGCCCCCGCCCCAACCCTTCTCGATGGAGCAAGTGATTGGCGCATCGATGGTGATCGTGTTCCCCTGTACGGCCACCACCACCCGGTCCCAATCGACGTTGAAAGGCCGCCAGCGACTCGCCGGGCTCTCTCCGTTCATTCCGACAGCATCCACCCAGTCCTGGTTTCCGATGCGCCGCACGATCACGGTGTCGCCCGGTATGAAGCCTTTGGCGGATGCCACACGGATGGTTCGTGAACCTACCGGTACGTAGTCGTCGGCGACCACCTGCTTGGTGTCATCCTTGGTTGTCCAACCGGAAGCTCCTGCGATCCTGACGAGGGTGGGTTGGCCGCCCGCACCACCGCGGCCACCGCTGCTGCCGGTGCGGCCAGTTCCGGTGCCGACGGGAATGGTGCCGGTATCGCCCATGCCTTTTGCCGCGCAGCACCACGCCGCTGGCTTGGATCTTCACCGGGGTCGCCATCTTGTAGTAGCCCGCCCTGAGGAGCAGGGCGCCCCGGAAACCATTCTTGTCAAGCGGCAAGGCCGACACCTTGTCAATGGCTGCCTGAACGTTCTCCGTGTTGTCACCTGCCACCGGCCATATCGTCTCCTTAACAGGTATGGTGGGAATCGGCGTGCCCCCGCCACTGTATCCGGCGTGAGAACAATCAGAAATCGTGTTTCCTTGTTCATCGGGAACGTAAACCAGTTTGCCATCCGAGCCGGGATAGACTCTGGAAACGGTCGGGGCAAGGTCATCCACCTGGGCTGCGGCCACAACTGCCGGCGCCAACGCCATCTGCAGCATTCTCCGTCGGGACACAGCCATCTTCATGTGATACCTCTCAGGGTCATACTATAACGTGGCAGCCAGCGACCGGTGGAGTCTCTAGGGCACGAGAATCCTGAAGCTAATTCCCATGAATTGGCCGGGGGCGTGAGGTCGGAACGAGGGGATCAGGACTGTTTCGGCCGCAGCGGATTCTCTGCTCACGCGGTGTTGAAATTCTCAACAGTCCGTGGCCCCGGTGCCAGCGCGAAATGGGAGCGCGTTCATACCTGCTTCGCCTCTCGGACTTTTTGCATGCCAATAATAGGAATTAAGGATCGTGTTTAGTTTTGATCCGTTATATAATCGCTCCACCTAGGGAGGTTACGTCAACGACCCGGTGTAACCCGAAGATGCGCTATTGGCCGGGCTTCAATGAGAATATATCCGTGACCCGGGATTTCAACCTGAAGGAGAGAGCGCACCTGGAGTTCCGGTTAGAGGCGTTCAACGTCCTGAACCGCGTCGCGTTCGGCCCGCTTGGCGGCGCAACGACGCTCACCAACGCCAACTGGGGCAAGTGGGGGGCGCAGGCGAATTCGCCACGCCGAATACAGTTGGTGGGGAAACTGAGGTGGTAGTTGTCTGTGAGAGGCTGCACGCGCCGTTCGCGCAGCCCCACTCGTCGTACCTGTGAGGCCTCGCCAGCCTTCGCGAGGCCTCTTTGCTGGCTTCCTTCGGGCCAATGGCCGCAAGGAAATCCCTTTTTCGTGGAATTGTGAGAGTCTTCAGGGGGCATGAAATGCGTTCGCTAGACAGAAGGTCTTTTTTCCGCATCGGCGGGGGCGTAGCCGGAGCGTTCGGCATGCAGAATCTGTTCGCTGCTGTGCAGGACAACAGCACGCCATATCAGCGGCCGAAGCTGAAGATCACGGACGTAAAGTCCGCCAACATCCAGGGTTTCCATGTCCGTATCTACACCGATCAGGGTTTGTACGGCGATGGCGAAGGTGTCGACGCCGTCAGCGGCGGACCCTCCATCCTTCAGGGCCTCCGTTTTTCGTTGGTCGGGCAGAGCCCGCTCAACATCGAGGGCATCTGGGAGCGCATCCGCACGAGCGGCATCTTTGGCGGCGCACAAGCCGGCCAGTACGTAGCCACCCTGACCGCGGTTGAAATTGCATTGTGGGACCTCGCCGGCAAGGCCCTGAATATGCCGATCTACCAGTTGATGGGCGGCAAACTCCGCGACAGGATCCGGGTCTACTGCGATTGCGGCGCCAATGACCGCAACGATCCGCAAGCCAAGACCTACATCAACCAGATCGTCGAGAACAACTTCACGATGACCAAAATCGATATCGATGCGGCCGGGGATCCTGCGCGTTTCGACCGCGTGAACTGGACCGCGAATAACGCCGAGATCGATCACATGGTCGACAAGGTCAGCTTCATGCGCGAATCGCTGCCCAAGACCGTCGAACTCGCGGTCGACATGCACGGCCGGTACGATCTCGGCACGGCCAAACGTGTGGCCAAGGAATTGGAGCCTTTCCGCCTGGTGTGGCTGGAAGAACCCGTACCGCCGGAAAACATCGACGCCATGAGGAACGTCCGCGATTCCACCCACACACCCATTTGCTGCGGTGAGAACATCTACATGCGTTGGGGCTTCCGCGAACTCTTCGAAAAGCAGGCCGTCGACATCATCATGCCGGACATCCAAAAGTGCGGCGGTTTGATGGAAGGCAAGAAGATCGCTGCCATGGCGCAGACCTATTACGTGCCGATCGCGCCGCACTCCCAGGCGTCCCCCGTCGGCGCCATGGCGACGGCCCACATGCTGGCGACGGTGCCCAACTTCCTGGTTGTGGAGTGGCACTGGAGCCACCCGGGCAATCGCTGGGAGCGTTGGAAGAACTTCGTCAAGCAGGGCGAGATCATCGAGAAAGGCCATATCGTGGTTCCCGACAAGCCCGGCATCGGCGTCGAAATGAATGAGGAATACCTCAAGAAGCTTCCGGGTGTAAACTGGTTCCCTGCCTAGAGGGAAGGCAGCGGCAGGCGGCCACCAGCAACAGCACCGCCAATACCCGCTTCATTGCCGGCACCCTCCATGTTTCAGACACATCACGCTGTGCCTGAAATTTCGGCCTGACCGCTGTCGCACCAGTGCCGGTCCGGGTCAACCTCCGTTAGAGCTTCATCTCCCAGCCCTTGCGGACATAGGGCCGCAAGTATTTGTTCGCTTCCTCGTTGTTGAAGCGCATGTTCTTGGCGTCCCACATCAGCTTCGTGTTTGGAACGCGCAGTGCGGCGGCGCCCAGTATCAGCCACTCGATATACGGGACGGCGATGTCGAAATTGGAGCAGCCCGGCTGCCCGCCCTTCGAGGCGCGCACCCAGTCCTGCTGGTGGCTCACCGAGCGTGGCAGGATCTGCGGCGGCAGCTTGTATTCCGCCCATCGCGAGGCCGGGAGCAGCCAGACACCTTCACCGCGGTCGCACGTCGCCATGTAGCCCTTGTCGCCCACGAAGAGCGCGCCATTACCCGGAACCCTCGCCCGGTCCACCGGGGCGCCGGCTCCCTGGCCAGGCATCCCGGTTGGAGCGGCGGCCCGGCCGCCCTGCGCTGCGCCCGCCGGCCCTCCCGGAACTCCAGGCGCTCCCGAGCGGCCCGCGCCTGTCGTGGCGCCACGTTCCCTGCCGGGCTCTGGGGGCGCGTACCGGCCGCGTTCGGCCAGATTGTTGCCTCGCGGCAGCAACCGCTCGTCGGCGGCCATGCCGTCCGGGTAGGGCACGTCGCCTCGCAGGTTCTGATAGATGTTCACCGTCACCGGCGGCATGCCGGCGCGCGCCGGAAACTCATACCGGATGTGCGAGTTGGTGGGCCAGGTCCACTTGCTTACTCCCTTGATCTCGACGCACTCGACGCTGATCGGGGGCGCGTCGCTCAGTTTCAATGCCAGGTTCGCCGGACCCAGGCAATGCACCAGCCAATCCCCGAGCGACCCGCCCGTGCCGAAGTCCAGGTAGGCGCGCCACAGGCGGAACTCGTTCTGATTGTAGGGACGTGTCGCGGCCGTCGCCAGCCAGAGGTCCCAATCCAGAGCGGCCGGTATCGGCTGCTCGGGAGGCTCGCTCTGGACGTTGTCGCCGCCGATATAGATCCCGCCCGTCCACGCGTGCACTTCTTTCACAGCCCCAATATCGCCCGACCACACGATCTCCGCCGCCGTTCGCGTGCCCTCGTGCGAGTATCCCTGGTTGCCCATCTGCGCCGCCACCTTGTATTTCCTGGCCGCATCCCGCAACAGGCGGGCTTCCCACACCGTACGGGTGAGCGGTTTCTCGCAGTAAACGTGCTTACCGTGCTCGATCGCGAACAGCGCGATGGCGGCGTGGCTGTGGTCGGGGGTGCCGATCACGACTGCATCGATGTTCGAACCTTCCTTCTCGATCATCTTCCGGAAATCCTTGTAGCGCGCCGCCTTTTCATACTGATTGAAGACCCGGGCGGCGTACTCGTCGTGCACGTCGCAGAGGGCCACGATGTTCTCGCTGGTGGCTACCGTGGCGATGTCCTGCCCGCCGCGGCCGCCGATGCCGATGCCGGCCACGTTGAGTTTATCCAGCACCGACTTGAAGCCCGCTGCTTTCAATGATGGCGTGCTGCCAAAACCTCCCGCCGGAACGGCGCCGGCCAGCAGGCTTCCGTAAAAGAAATATCGTCTGGAGAATCGAGTTTCGCTCATGTGAACTCCCCTTCCTCGCTATCTGACACACGCATCAACCACAGTGGCCGCCAGAATCCACTCTGGCGGCCTACAGTTGGTGATGGCCGGCTCCCCTGGGTTGGGGGGCCGGCCGTACCCGTCTGAGCTGCCAGGGACGTCGCCAAGCGGGCTTTTCGGTATTCGACCGCCCGCACGTTCCTCTTCTCCGGCCGCCTTCGCCTGAATTCAACGCATACTACTGGCTATCCCTGCGTCGGCGCGTGTCTTCAGAACGTGAATCGAAGCCACGCCTGCAGGGTTCGCGCATTCTGCCAACCTGTGGCTTGGCCGAAACCCGAAGCGTTCGGTTTCAGACGCGAGCTAAGCAGGTTGCCGTTGGAGTCGAACGGAAGATTCACGATCGTGGCATCGGTCGTGCTCGCCACTTGCAGGGTCGTGTTCCGCCCGGTGATGTGGGACTGGTTGAGCGCGTTGAAAGCGTCGAGCCGGAAGGAAAGCCGGCGGGTCTCGCCGAAACGGAACTCGCGCTGCACGGCGAGATCGAAATTCTGGTAGAAGCAGCCGCGCATGTAGTCGACGCCGGACTCGAGGCCGACGCTGCCCACCTGCGGCGGGGCAAAGGCGGAGGTGTTGAACTGCTTGTAGATGTCGCCGCCGCATCCCGAGCCGGGATCGCCCTTAACGGTGACGCGCCCGCCGAAGTCGGGCGAGCCGGTAATGTTCTGACTGCCGGCGCCGTTCTGGAAGGAGTAGCCGATCGTGTAAGTGCTGGGAGTATTGGCCGCCCAGATACCGGAGAGCTGCCAGTCTCTGGTCACGGCGTGGAGCACTAATTGGGCGGCCCCCGAGCCGGCGTTCTTCACCGCCGGTATAGAATACACGAAATCGCCCTTGAACGTGTGCCGGGTGGGAATGTAGTTTTGAAACAGCGTATTGGCTTGGTCCTGGTCGGAACGATAGGACCAGTTGCCGTTGGCGTCGTGTTGGATACGGGCCCCGGCATCGGCCATGCGGTGGAGCATGATCGTGTCGTTGATATCGAATTGCAGGCCGTGGCTAAAGCGGCGACTCAGCGCAATCTGCAGAGTGTGCGAGGTGATGAAACCGCGGGGAAGCATCATGTTGATACTGCCGTAGCCTCGGTAAGAGCGCATCATGTTTTGGGTCACAGCCGCTCCGCCAGGAAGCGAGCTGGTGACCGTCGGGTCCTGGTTACCCGCCAAAAACGCGCCGCCCATATCGACCGTGTTGATGTTGACCTGTTCGACGACGTTGTAGCTGTGCAAGCCGGTGTAGGAGACATCGAGCATCGTGTTCTGGGGCAGCATATACTGAACACCGCCGCTCCAGCTCCAGGTGCTGGGAAGCCCGCTATGGAGTTGATAGACATTCAGGTTGGGCGCGCTCGAGGTCGTTAGCCCACCCATCGTCTGGAACTGGGAGTAATACAACGTCTGGTTCAATTCGTTGGGCGGGTTTGCGATCAGGCTGAAAACGGTGTTGCCGGAGGGACGATCGAAAGTGAGTCCGGCGCCGCCGCGGAAAATGAGTTTCTGCTTGCCGGTCACATCGTAGGCGATTCCGAAACGGGGCCCCGGGCGGAGCGCTGGCCAGTAGTACGTGGTGCTGGGCACGGGGTCCGTTCCCGAGGGGAATATGCCGTTGAGGGTATTTCCCGTACCGGGCACGAGCGTACCGATCGCCACGGCTGTATTGAGCCCCAGGAGCTGTCCGGTGCGCGGGTCCTTCGCCTGGCGGTTCGAGCCGCTGCAGGGCGCGGTTGTCGCGCAACCCGGCAGATAGTAGAGCGGCGCACTGGCCAGGCTCCATTTGTCGGGCAGCCAGTTCACGCCCTGCCCCAGCTTGTCGTTCTGCGGCGGTTGATGGACAAGGCGCACGCCGTAGTCCAGCGTGAGTCTGGAATTGACCCTCCAGTTGTCCTGGATGAAACCTTCGATATTGTGGTAGACGTAATTTCCCTCGACGTACTTTGACAACTGGGTGTACGAGTCGAAGACGCCTAGCGCCGCGTTGGCAAAACCGAAGCCGGAGTCCAGCGAGTTGTTGGTGTCATTGGCAAAGCTGACGGAGCCCTGCCACGTCCCCGCCAGGGATTGCTGCGCTTTGTAGCTGTGCGTGTAGTAAAGGCCGGCCTTGAGAGTGTGGCTGCCTTTCACTTTCGTGACACTGAAGACAAAATCGTTGTTCTGGTTGGTATTCAGCCAGCCGGGGAAGGGGAAGTTCGGGGGCCCGTTGGCGATGCGGCCTCCCCAGGAGAACTGGGGGACCAGGCTCATTTTGGTCCCATCCCAGATGGGCGGCTTCATTGACTGCATGGCCTGGTAGGCGTAATAGCTGGTGTTCAGCGTGCCGGAATTGGGAAAGAGTTGGGGCAGAGCCGTCAGTCCGGATCCCGACAGGCTGGCGATCTTGTTCATGGGTAGGGAGCTTACGCAGAAGCCTGGCGCGACACCATTTGTCGGCCCAAAGCAGCCTGCCAGGTCGTTCCGCGTGCGGCCCACGGTAGCCTCCACGAAAGTGGTCGGATTGATGCTGTAGGTGACCGTGCTGGCCCACATGTAGAACCATTTCTTGTACACCTGGGTATCGTTAAAGCCGGGAAGGGTGCCTTGTTGCACAGTCGCGGGCTGCTCCCACAGGGTTAACTTGCCCGAGACTCTCAGCTTTTGAAAGGGCTGATAGTCCACTTTTACGATCGGTTCCTGCGACATGATACTTTGCGGCGTTAATACCCCCGTGTAGTTGTAGGGGAGGTTGGTTGCGGCTAGGTTCGGCATGGGGTACAAACTCAGGATCTTCAGCCCTAGACCGTAGAGGCGGTCGGCGGGGATCTTTCCCAGGACGCCGCCGTCCTTGAAGCAGCCGGATGTGTTGGAAGCCGAGCACGTGTTGCTGGAAAGCGGGTCCTTGATGTAGGGATACAGGTTGCCATTATTGTCGACCGATTGCGAAAAATCGCCGGCGCGCTCCAGCGCCGTCGGAAAGCGGTAGTTCACAACGCTGCCGCCCGTCACCGTCATAGAGCGGGGGTCGAACTCATGGCTGTAGAAGAAGAACAGCTTATTGTCGTGGCCCGGTTTCCCGATGGGTCCTCCGACTGTGAAGCCCAAATCTTTTTGCCTCAAGTATGCCTTGGGGTTGCCGTTGAGGAGGTCAAGCTTGTTCGTGGCATTCCACCCCGACCGGCGCATGATCATAAAGCCCGTGCCATGAAAGTGGTTCGAGCCGCTCTTGGTGACGGCACTCATCTGCACGCCGCTTTGGCGGCCGTACTCGGCCTGGTAGTTCGATACCATGATCTTAATTTCCGCGATCGCTTCCGTATTCACCGCAATGGCGAGGGCGTTGTTGCCGGAATCCATCGTGGAAACACCGTCCATCATGATGTTCGCGTTGCCGCCTGAATAGGAGCTCGAGTCCCCGACGCGGGCTGGCTGTGACGAGGTGCCACCGACCCCCGGAACTACGGCCATCAGGTTAGTGAAAGTCCGGGTCAAGAGCGGGATGTTCTGGACCTCGGCTTGCGTGATCGTGGCCGACCGTTCGGCACTCTGCGTCTGCAACAGCGGGGCTTCGCCGGTGACGGTAACGGATTCGCTCAGCGAGCCGACTTGGATCGTAATGGAGCCGAGGCCAACGCGGTCCCCTGGGCTCACGGCGATGCCAGTACGCCGGAGGGTCTTGAAGCCCTGGTGCGCCACCTCCACGGTGTAGGTGTCAGGCGGCACGTTGGGAACAACGAAATCGCCGGTTGTGTTAGTAGCAACCTCGGGGAGCCGCGTGCCGCGAGTCTCGCTGATCAGACTAACGGTAGCACCTGGCACCCCAGCCGATTGCGGGTCCAGAACACTTCCCAAAACTGTACCATTTGTCAATTGCGCATACGCGCGGGGAATCGACATCCCGAGTACAAGCGCCGTGGCAAGCATCGCCAAGCCAGTGCGCCGTCCATGAGTGAGCGAAGGTACGACGGAAATCTCACGCATTCTGGACCTCCTTAAGTGGGCATTATACACGGTATAACGACAATCGGACCCTCTTCTTCTTGTTTTTCTTGTTTTTATTTGTTTTTATTTTGGGGCCGATGCAGCTAGAACGGCATCGAGCACCGGCTCATCGCTTGTTTATTCCTGTCGCTTCCCACCAATGGCCAGACTGTCTTCGTTAGCTGGACAGCGCAGCCTGATCAAGTTTACGCTTAACACGGGCCACGGCTAGGTTTGGTACGGTGTCAGGTGCCCAACTCATTGCATAGAATCATCTAGAGGTTGTGCTCACATGACGAGCTTCTGATGCTTCCCTTAACTGTTAGCCCTAACTGTCACGACCCCATTAGAACCCGCAAGAGAGCATTGCATTTCGTTGCGATGGAGGGAATTCCTCGTGTAACGTCGTCGAACACACCATTGGCGGCCCGAACGGCACTCTCAAAGAACGCTTGATCGGAGTGGACCTCTTCCAGCTTCCGCCGGATTTCGATACCCACGGAGTCGCTACTCTCTACGATCTACCGGGCATTCTCCTCATCCGGATCCAATTCTAAAGGCAAGCTTTCGCTGTTGCCTGAATGGCGGTAGGGCCATGGCCGTGAAGACGCTTCGGCTGTGGCCATTCCTGCCGACCGATTGACCCGCAACGTGGCTCTTAGGACCTGTGTTCTACCCTTGCGGCTTCCGCCCAGCCTGCGATCTTATGAGTGCCTATTGCGGGGCTTCCAAGGCAATCAGGTAGGGTTTAACTGGGGCAACAATCCGGGCTAACGGTTAGACCCGGCTTGTCCTGCGAACGTAACCATTTGATTCCATTCATCCTGAACCCGGGACACCGTAGCAAACCTACTGCCTGCGGGATTTGTGCGCTAAACTTACGCAAACCAACTTTGGGAGTTGCGCCCCAACGCTCTTCCTGGTAAGAAAAGAGGTTAATCGAATGCGTTTCGCTGTTTTGGCAGTGTTGCTTTCGGCTACGTCGCCGCTGTGGGCGCAAATCGACAACGGCAATATCACCGGTCGCGTGACCGATCCGACCGGCGCAGCCATCGTCGGGGCGCAGGTCACTGTGACCCAAGCGGAAATGAACTTTGAAACCGTCACGACCACAAACGAGGAGGGCCTTTACCGGGCTCTGAATTTGCGCCCCGGCCCATATCGGGTTACGGTTGTGGTGCAGGGGTTCAAAAGGCTGGTGCGCGAGGGCATCGACTTGCGCGTTGGCCAGACGCTGGCGGTGGCGAACATGGGACTGCCGAAGACCTGCATGCCAGGCGTGGTCCCGAGCCTGATCACCGACCAGGCCAGTCTTTCTCCAGGCTGCGGGAGCAGAACCGTTCAGGAAACATTCACCCTTAGAGATGACCTGAGCAAGACAATGGGCGCCCACAACTTCAAGATGGGTTACGAGCTTTTGCGGTATCACCAGAACGCGAACAACGGTCCGGGCACCCCGGACGGTTCGTTCACCTACGCCGGCGTGGGCGGTCTCCAAACCAACGGCAGCGGCATCGCCAATACGGGTGGCATCACGCTGGCGCAGTTCATGACGGGCGACATCAGCGGCTTTAGCTTCGGTACCAACACGGACAACGTATATACGCGGTCCTGGCAGCACAGCGTGTATCTCCAGGACGACTGGAAGGTTAGCTCCACTCTGACGGTGAATTGGGGCGTGCGCTACAACGTCGATTCGCCGAAGGTCTATAAGGGGGGGTACATCAGCCTCTTCGATCTCAACGCTCCGGACAATTCGACTACTACGAACACGGCTTACCTGCCCTTCTGCCCGGCGGGAGGCTGCAAAGGTGCCTACACGCATCCGAAGGGCGGCACCCCGTTCGACACGGACTGGGGCCGGATTGATCCGGTTGCCGGTCTGGCGTGGCACCTCATGCCCAAGATGGTGTTGCGCGCCGGCGCCCGCATTTCGCACACCGACACCTACACGGACAGCACCAGCCTTATCTTCACCAACGAGCTTTTGACCAGGGCCTATTCGGCCAGTCAGGTGTCGGGTAACTTCGCGCCGCTGTTCAACCTGAACAACGGAATTCCTGCGTGGAGCTATCCGGCTCTGCGTCCGGATGGCTCAACACCGACCGTCTCGACCAATGCCGGCAGCGTCAGCCCCACCATCGTCCCGAGAAATCTAAAGACACCGTACGTGGCGACCTGGAACGTCGGCCTGCAGCGGGAACTGAGCAAGGACTACCTGTTGGAACTCCGCTGGGAAGGGTCCGCCCAAGTGAAAGGCTACGGAAGTTACGACATGAACACTCGGCCTTGGGGCATCATCCCGAGCCCCAGCCATGATGGGACGATGATGAGCCTGAACGATCCCGCCAACGCCCTCTACCGGTACCAGTGGGCGACGAACTCCATTGCTTCGTACCAGACCCAGTATGCGCGGCCCTATCCCAATCTGGGGGCCATCAATCTGGTATGTAACTGCTATCACATGGACCATAACGCCGGCATCGTGAGGATTGAGAAGCGCTATTCCAGGGGGCTGACTTTCCAGGCGTATTATACGTACTCGAAATCGCTCGGCGGAGGCGCGGGCAACCCGTACCTGGATTGGCATCTGTTGAAGGCCCGCACCGCCCAGGACCAGACCCACAACTTTACCGCGACGATGAATTACGAAATCCCGGTAGGGAAGGGCCGGCACTTCCTCGGCCAGACGAAGCGTTGGGTCGACGCGATTGCGGGCGGTTACAACATCTCGTTTGTGTACACCATCGCCTCCGGACTGCCGGCGGGCATGAGCATCAGCGGCGTGGGCCTTCCGAGTTACACGGCTGGAGGGACGACTTTTACCAACATCTCCGTGCCACAATATCCCAGCTTTATGCCGAACTATGGCGGCGTGATTTTGAAACAGAGACCATCGCTGCGGGACAACTGGCAGGACCTGGGCGGCGAAGTTTCAATCAGGGGAACCAGAACAGCATGATCAATTGCGGAGCCACCGTGTTGAATTACTGGAACGACTGCTTTACGTACATCCCCGCGTTCAGCCTGGGGAACAACGGCAGCAATGTCTGGAACAACCAGAGACTCATCGCGGCCAGCGCAGCCATCTCCAAGGAAGTCCCGTTGAAGGGTGAACGGACCCGTCTGCAAATCCGCCTGGACTTGCAGAACCCCTTCAAGTGGTACAACTGGGGCGGGCCCAGCACAAGCCTGAACGTCCAGAGCGCTGCCAACGCCCTGACCTTCGGCAAGATCAACCCCGGATCAAACGGCGAGACTGCCACCGGAACTGCGGGATACGGGGGCACTCCCCTGTTGAACTTGACGATGGCGTTGAAGTGGTAATCGGCCACGGAGCGGTCGGCTATGGCGAACCGCTGACTCGGGGTCGCGGCACGGCGTGCCGCGGCCTCAATTCCACTAAGGAGGACTCATGAAGTCGGCACTGATGATAGCGGCGTTGGGCTGCGGATTGTGCTGGGGGCAGGCTCCAGACGATTGCAAGCCCTCGGCGTTGAATGTACCCGAGGCAAAGTATCCGTGTGTTTATCCGGACAATCGCGCGATGTTCCGCGTTATCGCACCGGACGCCCAAAAGGTAACAGTCCGCATCGGACGGGGGTTCGAGATGACGAAGGGCGCGGACGGCATTTGGACCGTAACCACAACGCCGCTGGTGGTTGGCTTCCACTATTACAGCCTGCAAATCGATGGAGCCACAGTCGCGGACCCGTCGACGATGACCTTTTTTGGATCCGGATGGCAAAATAGCGGAATCGAGATTCCCGAGTCGGCGGATGGAGACTACTACCATGCCAAGGATGTGCCGCATGGACACGTGAGCGAGCAGTGGTACTTCTCTCAGATCACGGGCAAGTGGCGGCGCTGTTTCGTCTACACGCCGCCGGATTACGAGACCAATGCCAAGGCGAAGTTTCCCGTTCTGTATTTGCTACACGGCTGGGGCGAAGACGAAACCGGTTGGTACACCCAGGGGCACGTGGATTTCATCATGGACAACCTGATCGCGGCCAAGAAGGCCAAACCGTTGATCATCGTCATGGACAACCTCAACGCCGTCAAGCCCGGTGAAAGCGCTGCGCTATTCGCCGGTCGCGGGTTGGTTCCGGCGCCGGGTGCCGCTCCGGCGGCGCGGGGCGGAACGGGCGCGCCAGGTCCGGGGACTCCTCCTGCCACGGGCGCGGCGGGCGCGCCAGGTCCGGGGACTCCTCCTGCCACGGGCGCGGCGGGCGCGCAGCCAGGTCGCGGCGCAGGGCCCGGGGGACGAGGCATGGGAGGATTTAACCTTTCGGCTTTCACCGACATGATGTTCACCGATTTGATTCCCATGGTCGAACGGACCTACAGGGCGCTTCCCGGGCGCGAGAACCGCGCCATGGCAGGGCTCTCGATGGGCGGGATGCAGACATTTACGACCGCACTCAACAACCTCGATAAGTTCGCTTACCTGGGTGGATTCAGCGGAAGCTGTGGCGGCAGGGGTGGAACGTTCGATCCGAAGACCACCTGCGGGGGCGCGTTCGCCGATTCGGCAGCGTTCAACAAGAAAGTTAAAGTGCTCTTCCTGGGGATCGGCTCCGCAGAAGGACAAGGAACAAAAGGTTTCAGCGACGCATTGACTCAAGCCGGCATTCACAACGTCTATTTCGAGTCGCCCGGCACGGCCCATGAATGGCTGACGTGGCGGCGATGCCTGAACGATTTTGCCCCGCGGCTTTTCAGATAGGCTGGCAACAGCCAGGAAGGCCGGGCGCTCCAGACCCAACTTGTTCGCGTCGACGACATGAAAGGGGCCCGCTTGATCCGGGTCGCGGGTGCGGCTTCGCGCCGGTCGGCTTTTGGATTGGAGAACAGACATGCATTGCAGCAGGCAGTGGTTCCTACTATCGACGCTGGTTGCGGTCCTCACGACAAAGGTGGCGGCGCAACCTGTGGCGGCCACCATTGACGCCACGCGCACCGGGCAGCCCATCACGAAGCTGATGTTCGGCGGCTTCATGGAGCCGGCCACGACCCAGGTTTGGGCCGAGATGTTGTCCGACCGGAAATTCTTCAACGAGATCAACTCAAAGCCGGCCGCCGCGCCGGCGGGAGGGTTTGGCCGAAGGGGGCCGCAACGCCGATGGATGCCGGTCGGCGCTGACGAATTTGTGGTCATGGACAGCCAGAACTCCTACGTGGGCGACTGGAGTCCGGTCATCCGGTTGGAGATGGCAACGCCACACGGCATCAGCCAGTCGGGCATCACGCTACGCGCCGGCAGGGCGTACGTAGGGCGTGTGGTGCTGGCAGGCGACCCCGGCGCCAAGGCGGAAGTCACTCTGGCCTGGGGGCCGAATCCGGGCGATCGCCAGACGATCAGCATACCTGCGGTTACCACTAACTACGCCAAGTTTCCCTTGCAGTTCACGTCCAAGGCGGACACCAACGAAGGCCGCTTCGAGATTGTGGGGACTGGTAGCGGCGCTTTCCACATCGGGGCCGCTTCTCTGATGCCCGGGGACAACATCTCGGGTTTCAAGGCCGCGACCGTCCGTTTGCTGAAGGGGCAGGGGATCTCGATTGCGCGCTGGCCCGGCGGGAACTTCGTCTCCGCCTACGACTGGCGCGACGGCATAGGCGACGCCGATCAGCGGCCGGCCCGGCGTGAGCTTGCGTGGAACGGGATGGAGTCCAACGACATGGGGATCGACGATTTCATGACCTTCTGCCGGTTGATCGGCGCGGAGCCCTACATTGCCGTAAACTCGGGGCTGGGCGACGCCCACTCGGCGGCCGAGGAAGTCGAGTACGTGAACGGTCCCGCCACCTGCCGGCTGGGGCAGTTGCGCGCGGCTAATGGACATCCCGCGCCTTACGGCGTGAAGATCTGGGGAATTGGCAACGAAATGTACGGTCCCTGGCAGTGGGGCCAAATGGCGGTAACCCAGTACCCGGAGAAGCATAACCTGATCGTCAAGGCAATGCGGAAAGTCGATCCCACCATCAAGGTGATCGCCTCCAGCGCCACGCCGGAAGAACTATCCTGGACCTACATCGAGAACCGGCAGTTAGGCACCTTCCCGGGGCGGGAACAGGTGAACGACAAGGTGCCGTTCGGCTTTGGCACGAAGTATGACTGGACCGGAGCGCTGCTGGAACGTTCGGCCGACTATATCGACTATCTCGGTGAGCACTTCTACGGCTACCCCAACCTGGCGATTGACGCCGAGAAGCAGGCATTTGTCGAGGCTAACGATCCGCCTGCTGACAGAGTGCGCCGGATGTCGAACAAAGTGCAGATGAAATTCGAAGCATGGGAGGAGTACTTGAAGAGGATGCCGTCTCTCAATGGTAAAGACATCAAGTTCGCTTTCGACGAATGGGCGCCGCGGAACCTGTGCTGGTTCAGCGTGAAATGGAGAACTGGCGTTCCCCGTTAGCGAGTATACCGCCTTCTTCGGCGGGCCAGTTGGGAGCACATCGCGCGACGCAAGTGGCGACTGCTGACTCGGCGGCGGCTGAAACTGCAACTGGTTTCAGGAAAGAAAAAACACCTCGGGTGGTCGGGCGCTCACACAGCCCGCGTGGGTGGAAGAAAACAAACTGGCTAACTAGGAAAGAAAACAGTGACAGCCCGAACGCTCATACTCCCCGCCAAGCGCCTTCCGTGTGGCCACTTTCCGAAATGACGGTTTTTCGTCCGCAATGAGGTTCATCCGCCGGGGCTGGCCACTTCTCAGCAACGGCGACAAACCGTCAATTTGGATTCGTCAATGCTGCGCCGTCAAGGGAGGAATAATGCCCGGAGGGAGTGTGGCCAGGGGCCTGCGCTCAAATTGGCAAGGCGCCTGAGTCTCCAAAGACGTTGTTGTCACATGTACGGCTCTTGGGCCCGGCAGGTCGGGAAGCTCGGCAGTGTCACGTGCCGTGGCGAACTCAATGTTCGTCCTGTAAAGGTTCGGCGATTCGCTCACCGCAACCTGGCGTATTCCGCTCTGGCGTCCTGAAGGATCGCAATGTCGGAGTCGGCGTCCTTCCATAATTCGAGGAAGTCCTCGAACGTCTTTTTCGCTTTCACCGTGTCGCCCGCGAGCGCCAGGCCCCGCGCCATCCCCAGATAGGAAAGCGTATAGTACTGCCCCCAATACGGGTGGACCCAGGTAGCGCCCCAATTGGCGCCTTTGTGACTCACGATCTTCTGGAACTCGGCCGCCGCCTCCGCGCCCTTCTGCAGGCGCAGGTAAGCCAAACCCCGCACATAAACCGCCTCCAGGTAAGAGCGCTCGTAGGGCGATGCGGATGCCAGCAGTTCCACGCTCCTGGCCGGGTCGCGCTTCATCGCGATCGCAGCGCGAATCTCGGGAAGCTGCACGGAATTCCAGATGGTTCCGTTGGGAAAGAGCTTCGAAGTCTCCGCGGCGAGTTTCTCCGCCCCGGCCGCATCGCCGCACAATGCCAGCGCCAGGGCCGGACGCCGCAGGCGGCGTGCGGTCTGGCAATTGCCCACAAGTGCGTCGGCGCGGGCATCGGCTTCCTCGAATTCCGAGGCCGCCTCCCGGAGTCCCCGGCGTAGTGCGATCTCCGCCGCCCGCTGGTACAACTTATGCGACTCAGCGCGCCGGCCATGGAGATTCCGGTCGGCCGCCTGCAAGCCCAAGCTGAGGTACTCCTCAGGCTTGCCTCCGAACCATTGAATCTCCCGGACGATGGCCGCCTGATCGCCCTCGACGTAAGCCATTTCGAGGAAACGCTGATGAATCCTCGGTCCGTCGAGCCCCTGCTCCCGCAGTTTCTGCGCTAATAGCTTGGCATCTGGAAGACGATCCAGGCAGATGTAGGCGTCCAATTGACGACGATAGGGAGGCTCGATGCTGGCCTCCAAGCGAGCCGCTTCCAGACCCTCCTTCAGCCCCTCGTCATATTGCCCCAGGTCGATGTAGACGAGGCCCAATTGGTTATGGAAATCCCAAAATCGGGGATAGGTCCGGATAGACAGTTGGTAGCTGTCAATCTCTTTGTCCACCTCGCCAGTGGCCCTGTAGTAGTACGGTACGATCTTGGCCCGCTCAAACTCGGAAACCCCGTCGATCAAACGGAAAGCCTGCTTCGCATATTCCCGGCTGCGCCCCATGTCCCCAGCAACTTCGTATGAGATGCCAGTGAGGTAGTAAGCCATCGCGAAATTCCGATCGAGTGTAATGGCGCGCTCAAAAAGCGGAACACCGGCTAGAGGTCGGCCGCGGCGCGCGGATTTACCCGCAGTGAAGTTTTGAAGAGCTTCCAGCGAACGAGTGGTAACTTGTTCCAGCGGACGATTCAGCTTCTGAATCGAGTTGGGCGATTCTCCCAGCTTGCCGCGCATGGCAGTTGCGGCGGTTCCCACCGCATTCAACACGCGCTCTTTGTCTTCGGCCTGGATCTGCTCCCGGACGAGCGTTGCGCTGGTCTGACAACTCACTGCCTGGAGCGTGAGGACATAGCTTTTCCCCAGGCTCGCGATGCTGCCGTCGATGGTCGCCGCGGCTCCTTCGCGCACGCAGATTTCGTGCGCAATGGGATTGGTGATGCGGGCGTCCGGCGGAAGCCTCATCCGCCGAAGCACGCCCTGCACCTGCTGATCATCCATGATTTTCAGAAACGGCGATTGTTCCAGTTGGATCGCCAAGCCCTGGCGAAGCGTGCCGTCGAAGATGAAATCGCCCGTGTTGTTGACGAAATCGGCCAGGACGATCGTATCTTTGTCGGTGAGTCTTGCGGCACGATGGAAGTACAAATATCCCACGACGCACAACCCGAGCATACCCGCGGCGGCAAACATGACCTTCCAGCGGCTTCCGCCTCCGGCGACCCCTGTCAGTTCCTGCTCCAACTCGGCAACCGATTGCCACCGGCGTCCTGGGTCCTCGTCCAGACACCGGCTTACGGTTCTTTCCAGCTTTCGCGACGGCATGCGCCGTCTTACGGAGGAAACTCTTGCGCCGGTGAACATCTCGTAGAGGACGCAGCCGAGCGAATAAATATCCGAACGGGCATCAACCGTTTTGCCTTCGCGCTGCTCTGGCGACATATAGGCCGGCGTGCCCATCACCATCCGGCTGCTGGTGACCGTTTCATCCTGGCCCGATTTCGCCAGCCCGAAATCCAGAACCTTAACGCCGGATTTTGCGATCATGATATTACCCGGCTTGAGATCGCGGTGGACGATGCCCTTGGCGTGCGCCTCAGCCAGCGCGGCTGTAATCTGCGACGCAAACGCGAGCGCCGTTTTCATAGGGAGCGGACCGCTCTTCAGGCGTGCCGCTATGGTTTCGCCTTCTACCAGCTCCATCACCAGGTAATTTGGCCCAACGTCGTGGAGCGTGCAGATGTTCGGGTGGTTCAGCGAGGCAATTGTGCGCGCCTCGCGCTGGAAGCGCGCGCTAAACTGCTCCTGCGTGGTCTTGATGGCCACGGCGCGGCCCAAGCGCGTGTCGATCGCCCGGAAGACTTCGCCCATTCCGCCTTCGCCGAGCTTGCTTTCGATACGGTAGGGACCCAGCCATGCGCCTGACACCAATTGGGTGGCGGTCGCATCCTCCGGCGCCGGCGGCGCGTTCTGGATCGCGGGCCGGTCGAAGAAATTGCCGCTGGGCAGCTTGGCCAGCAGCGATTCTACTTCCTGGCGCAATTCGGGATCTGCCTGCGACAGCAGCGCGGCGCGCTCGCCGGCGGCCACTTCGCGGGCCGCATGATAGAGCTCTTCAATTTGCCGGAAACGTTCGGGGCTCATGGCTGCCGTCCAGACGGCTCCCCCGTTGTATGGCTTAACTCACGCAGTAACCAGACCCTGGCGAGATCCCAATCGCGCCTCACCGTGCGCGGAGAGGTTTTCAACGCCACGACGATTTCCTCCTCAGTCAATCCGCCGAAATAGCGCAGCTCAACCACCTTGGCCTGACGTGGAGCCACCCGCGAAAACGCGGTCAGGGCGTCGTCCAGAGCCAGGATCGACCGGTCTGGGCCAGGTGACAGAACGGCTGTTTCATCGAGGTTCACTCTGGCTACCATGGCGCCGCGCTTTTGCGAACCGCGGACGCGCGCCGCGTCGACCAGGATGCGTCGCATCATCTGCGCCGCCATGGCAAAGAACTGCGCTCGCTCCTGGCAATTGACCGTGGTCACGTCTACCAGGCGGAGATAGACCTCATGGACCAATGCAGTGGCCTGGATGGTGTTGCCCAGACGTTCACTCTTCATATAGCGGCGGGCAATCAGGCGCAATTCAGGATATACCTGTTCCGCCAGCCGCTCCAGCGCAACGGGGTCGCCGCCGCTCCAGGCTTTTAACAGATGCGTGATTTCCGCGGAGGATGCGTCCATCAATAGCCCCTTCGCCATCACAAAAATAAAATCATAAAACGTGGCCGCTTTTGCCGTTCGATTCCGCTTGCACCGGCGGGAAGGAGAACAGCCGGTCAGAACGGTCTCCCCCGGAATAGAGGCAGGTTATGAACGCAAATAAGACTACCATGAAACGCAACACCATCGCCAAGACGCTTACAATCGCCGCGGTCACAGTACTGGCCCTGGGCGTAGCGCCCACAGCGAAGGCCGACGACAAAGGTTGCTCAAACGTCCTCATGCAGGGCACCTTCGCATACACGGGCACCGGATCCATCAATCCCCCGTCACCCGCGGCGGGGCCGTTTGTCGAAGTCGGTACGCAGACCTTCGACGGGAAAGGCGGTACCACCTTCGCTGCAACGGCAAGCCAGAACGGCAATATCCGCCAGATGACCGGAACGGGCACATATACCGTGAATCCGGATTGCACCGGCACGATGACGCTTCAAGTTTCCCCTACAAGGGCCGTGCAAATCTTCTTCGTGATCGCCGACGGGGGGAATGAATTTCACGCCATCGAAACAGATCCCGGCCTCGTCATCACCCGCATCGCCCGGAGGCTATTTCCAGGGAGAGCCATTTGAAATTCTGAAATCAGACGAAACGCGTGGGGGAACGGAACGCCGAACGGTTCGAAGGTTTGACTTCTAACAGATGGGGTTCCGGTGAAAGAGTCGAGTTTTCGTTTCAGCTTCCAGGTGTCTCTCGTGGCCTTCGCGTAACAGAGCGCGGCGCAGGGGGTGAAACCCCCGGCCGCCGCGCTATACCTCGGTCCAGGGACGCGTCACAGGCATTGGCGGACGCTGTTTGGCGTGCGATGCTCTGGTTCCAAGAATAGACGGGCGGCCTTCGAGGACCGGGCTGCGCAGCGTTTGGCATGACCGAAAAAGCGGCCAAGCTGTCGGTCAGACTGGAACTACGGCTACGGCGCTATCGACTTGAGTGTTCTTGTCGGCTTGTTTTGGCTGTTGAAGGCTCGAACCGATGTTTCAGCCAATAAGCCTCCCTGGTCGCCTACCATTTACTGAACCGAAAGCTCAGCCAGGTCACTTTGACGTGTAACGCGCTATTCGTTGAACTGGCCGGCGACGTTCTGCCGAGGATTGGGAACGATATGTGGGCATCTCGTACAGTGGCCCCAAAGCATATCACGCAGCCTGCTGCCGACGAATCTGCCGCTGCTTTCGCGCCGCCTCCAACTTCCGGTCCCTCTCGGCGTGGATCTCCTGCTGACGGCCGGCGAGCATGTCCTTCGGGGTGATGTAGCCAACCGCGCTGTTCAGACGGACGTTGTTGTAATGCTCGACGTAGCTCTCCACCAGACGCCGTGCATCGTCCAGCGACAGCGGCGTCCCCGGCCGGATGCACTCTCCCTTGAGCGATTTGTGCCAGCGTTCGATCTTTCCGTTCGATTGAGGATAGTAGGGCGAGGTCCTGACGTGTGTCATGCCCGAGATCCGAATGAACTCCTTGAAGTCCTTGGCGATGAATTGTGGCCAGTTGTCGGAGATGATCCGGGGCCGCGCCTCCGGGTACTTCTCCTTGGCTGCCTGTAGGATGATCTCGATGTCCGCCACGGTCATCGACTCCCGCAGATCCCAGTTCACGATGTATCGGCTACAGCCGTCCAGAATGCTGCACAGGTAATAGAACGTCCCGCTGATATTGATGTACGACACGTCAATGTGCCAGTGCTGATGAGCCGCTAAAGGCTGCTCAAAGCCCGTGCCCTTCTTCGACGGCTTGCCGTTCCACTTCGACAACAGTCCCGCTTGCCCCAGCACCCGCCAGACACTGGTCGGACTCACCGCCACAATGTCGGCGTCCAGCATCATAAACGTCAGCCGCCGATAGCCTTCCAGCGGGTTCTTCAAATGGAAGCCGATGATCGCCTGCTTCTCCCAATCCTCCAGCCAGAAATCGCGGGGAACCCAGCCGTTGTGCTCGTTCACCTTGCCGTAGCGTTCCCGCCAGTCGTAGAACTTGCTGGCAGCGATGTCGAGCCACAAGATAAACCGCCCGGCGCCGATCTCAGTCTTCTCCGACCAGCGCCGGACAAAGTCAACGATCTGATCCCGCGTATCGTGCGGAACCCAGACCCCGGTCAGAGTTCCCCAAGCGTTTTTTTTAGCGCGACGTGCTCCGCCATCAATTCGGCCAGGACCTCATCTTTGGTCTGAATCTTCTTCTCAAGGTAGTCGATTCGTTCCTGCTCGGCGGAATGGTTGGGCCGCCCTTTCGGCTGAAAGGCAGCCGTTCCGTTCTCGAAGAACTCCTTCTGCCAGCGGTAGAAGACCGTCGGCTGGAGGCCGTGCTTGTCACATAATTCTGAGATCGGGACCTGCTCCAACAGATGCCGCCTCAGGATGGCGACTTTCTCTTCCGGCGTATAGTGCTTCCGTTGCTTCTTCATGCGTTCGCTCCATTATCTTAATGGGGGAACGCTTTCTCCATTTCCAGCTGAACCGGAACAAACCGAGCGGTGAATGCCTCGGGCAGCGCTCCCCTCATCGCCAATCCGATGTTGAACCCCATGACCAATGCCTTGGTCTACCACGAGTTTTTCCGGCACTCGAACATGGTGGCATTGGGAGTGGCCACGGGAGGAATGGGGACTCTGGCGAACGACGCCTACGGAGATGCAGTTGGCTACCGCTTGGAAGGGCTGGTGATCAAGGTGCTGCACGACCACTTTGCAGGCGCACTACCGGTTGCCGTGAACGGCAACTCTCCCCAACGTGTCATCAAGGGAACGCTTGGGGTGGACCTCCCTGCGCGGCCTTCCGGAAGTCCGACTTACCCGATTGACATCTTTGCGGCGCTGAGCTCCGATCGCAAGAAACTCGCCATTTCCGTGGTCAATCCCACCGAGACGACACAGGATTGCGATCTGAATCTGACCGGCGTCCAGCCCAGTGGGGCGGCCAGGGTTTGGCAGTTGACCGCTCCAGCCGGGACTGCGCCGTCGCCGGCCAGGCCCGGACGGGGCGGGTTCAGCGGCCCTCCGGCAACGATGGCGGAGAGTTCACTGGCTCAAGCACCCCGCCGGCTCACCCTGCCGCCCAGCAGCATCACGGTGTACGAATTCGAGGTGAGATAGTAATTGGCGGCGGCGTGCTCGATTCAAGTGATAGAAGCAAATCTGAGGTAACCATGATGAAAAGCAGGCTTTGTCGAATTGTCTTGATCGCGTTCGGGCTGGTGCTGCTTGCGCCGGCACAGGTCAAGACGGAGATCCCTCCAGTCGTGCCCAGCGCCAAGCCCGTGGCGGTGGAGCACATCAAAGTTCACGGCACTGCCCTGGAGGGCAATTTGGAAGGCAATAGCGTCGACCGCGAAGTGATGGTCTTCCTGCCGCCCAGCTACGCTTCCGCCAAGTCCCGCCGCTATCCAGTCGTTTATGCCCTGCACGGCTATTCCATAGGCGCCGAGCAATGGTCCCGGGAAATCCATGTACCGCAAACCATCGAGGGCGCCTTCGCGCAAGGCGCTCAGGACATGATTGTAGTGCTGCCCGATTCCAAGACCGTGCACAACGGGTCGATGTATTCGAGCTCCGTGACTACCGGCGACTTTGAGCAATTCATCGCGCACGACGTGGTTGCTTATATCGACGCTCATTACCGCACCATCGCCAACCGCACGAGCCGCGGACTGGTCGGGCACTCCATGGGTGGTTATGGCGCGAGCCGCATTGGAATGAAGCATCCGGACGTGTTTGGCAGCCTGTATATCATGAGCCCGTGCTGCTTGTCCGCCCGGGGAGGCGGACCCGTCAACCCGGCCAACGAGAAGGCCCTGGAGGCGGTGAAAACACCCGCGGATTCAGCCGCTCTGTCGTTCGGGCTCCGTGCTCAGCTCGCCTCCGCCGCTGCCTGGTCTCCCAATCCGAAAAAACCGCCGCTCTATCTCGATCTGCCGAGTGAGAACGGAGCGGTCCGGCAGGATGTAATCGCCAGGTGGGCTGCAAACGCGCCCTTGGCGTTCGTCGACCAGTACATCGGGAATCTGCGGCAGTATCGGGCCATCGCCATGGATGTGGGCGACCAGGACGGTTTGCGGATTGACGCAGGCAAACTACACGACATCCTGGACACTTACGGCATCGCCAATACCTTCGAAATCTATTCCGGCACTCACACCAGCGCCGTTGCCGACCGCTTCCAGAACCATGTAATCCCGTTCTTCAGCAAGAACCTGTGCGCGGCAGCAAACTGCAAATGAGCTCCGGGCGAAGCTACTTCGAATCCTCCACAACTTCGATGCCATTCAGAAACGCCATTCCCGTAGTGGGAACGAAAGTGAGGACGATCTTGCCCTGAGCGTTGGGGCGGATGTCGGAAAAGGTTCGATCCAGAGGCCGGCCTTCTCCGCCCGCCTCCTTAAAGATGTCGAAGCCCCTCAGCAGGGTCACGCCGTTACAATATACGTCAAACACGCGACTGCCCAGCCCGCCGATGCCGGTGTTATGCCGTCCGTAGTGTCCCTCGCAGAATTTCATCGTCAACCGGTACCGGCCCTCGGCCACGGGCACCGCATAGGAAAAATGTCCCCACCGCTCGCTGGCGTAGAGCGCCATGTCAGGGGTCATCGCATTGTTCTGCTCAGCCGGATTGGTCGTGCGGACGAGCGCATTTCCTCCAAGAAAATACGAGTCGGCCCGCCACCGCTGACCGGCGGGATCCTGCCACGACGAGGTCCAACCCGATCGAATTCGGACCGGCCTCACCTTACCCGGACTGACCGGCAACACCTCGATTCCATTCAGGATTGCAGTTCCTCTGAAGGATACAAAGCTCAGGTGGAGAAAGCCATCTTCGGCCGGTGAGATGTTCCGGAACACTCTCTCATCTGAAGTATTGATGCCGTCGGCGTCAGCCACTACATCGAACAAATCCAGAATCTGTTTCCCATTGGCGAAGACTCGAAACAGACGCTGCCCCTCACCGCTGGATTCCGCGCTGATGAAATCCGCCAGGCCGGTCTCGGCAAAATGAAGATGCAGCTCATAGGAGCCCGGCTTCAGCGGAATGTCATACCGAAAGTCGCCCTGGCGTACGCGCCGGTAAATATCCGGATCGAGTGTTCGAAAGATTCTCTGGGAAGAGCGGACAACCACAGAACCTCCGGAAAAGAAGCGATCCGGGCCCCATGTCTGCCCGCTGCGGTCAACATAGGGAGTGGCGGAGCCCACAATCATCCGCAGATCCTCGCCATTGATAAGGGCGGATGGAACGGCCCCGGAAACGGAAACGGAAACGGACCTGGCATCGGCGGAGACCGGCTTCGCGCGGCCCTGCCACCACAAGAAAGCGCCGGCCGTCAACACGACTGTCATGGCGCAAGCGATGACTATTGGAGTGAACCCGCTCGGACGTCGCGGAATGCGCGGCTCCGCCACCGTTGGATCCGCGACGGGCACCTCCGTGGTCAGCTCCGCAGCGTGCGGCTCGGCGACCAGGTGGTCCGCGGCGGGCCTCCCTGCGGTGAGTTCGGGGGCCGGCTCCGCGGCCAACGTCTCCCACCTGAATTCGGCCCTGTAAGACCCCGGCGGCACCTCGATTCTGACCGGATGAGACGCACCGTTCTCGGAGAGGTAATGTTGCGCGAGTTTCTTCCGTACCTCATTCGCTGTTACGCGGACGATGGTGTGCTGACCGGGGTCGAAATCCGTC
This sequence comes from Terriglobia bacterium, assembly GCA_020073365.1. Classification (GTDB taxonomy): domain Bacteria; phylum Acidobacteriota; class Terriglobia; order Bryobacterales; family Bryobacteraceae; genus JAIQFL01. The sequence goes on from JAIQFL010000017.1 coordinate 49,462, forward strand.
GGAAGGTGGAAGAGTTCCACTCCGAGGGACCGCTCTTTGAGAGCTCCGCCCTGTCCGGTCAGCGTGTGCTCAACGATGTACTCGAGGAACTCCTTGCATCGCTTGCTGGTGCGGAACGCAGAACTCTCCAGCAGACGGTCGAGTTCCGCCCGCACGGCCTGCTCGCGCGACTCACTCAGACCGATCCCTTCGCTCTCCGTCATGTTCCGCTCTGCCGGAGCATATCACAATTTCGTTTTGGCCGGGTCGAATCGGGAACTAACGGCGGTAACCGTTCCGTTTAACAGTTAATCCCTCCCAAAGCCAGGTCCTTTCCAATCCAGCACAAGAATAAGATTCCATTACGGTTGAACAGCGGACACCGTACCAAACCTTGCCCGTCCGGAAGGGACGTGCTAGCTTATGCCAGACCAGTGTGGGAGTCGTGCCCCCAAAGCTTTTTCGCCAGGATGGGCGGAGGAGGCGACCGGGCCGTCGGAAGTCGCTGGCGCCATAGCCAGCCCAACAACGTAAGGGGTAAATCATGCGAACCACGAAGAGACGCTTGCTAGTTGTTTCTGCCATGATCACGGGGCTCTCCGCGATTCCTCTGTTTGCTCAAACCTTCGGTGAGATCACGGGTCACCTCAGCGACCCCAGCGGCGCCGCAGTGCCGGGCGCCAAAGTGACCCTTACGAACACCGCCACGAATGCCATGCGAGTGGGCGCCTCGACGGATTCGGGAGACTCCACGTTTCCCGCGGTCGCACCAGGAATTTACAGCATCAAGGTGGAACTGGCCTCGTTCCGGACGGCCACCAGCCTGAACGTGCAGGTTCAGGTGCAGCAGACCGTTCGTCAGGATATCACGCTCGAGGTCGGGCAAATCACGGAATCGGTTCAGGTTTCGGCGTCGGCGGACATGCTGCAAGCCGAGAACCAGTCGCTCGGTACTGTCATCGACAACAAGGGTGTCACGGAGCTGCCGCTCAATGGACGGAACTACCTGGGTCTGGTGGCGTTGGCGGCAAACACCAACACGCTCTCGGCAAACTCCGGCCAGGCGGGAGGCCGGCAGGGCGGCGACCGTGCGGCGCAATCGATCTCCGCGGGCGGCAACCGAATCATGTTCGATTACTTCACGCTGGACGGCGTCAGCAACACCGACCCGGACTTCTCGACTTATGTGGTGCTGCCGACCATCGACGCGATCCAGGAGTTCAAGGTTCAGACCGGCATCTATCCAGCGGAGTTCGGGCACCAGTCAACGCAAATCAATGTGGTGACCAAATCCGGCGGCAACGCGTACCATGGCGCCACTCCAAGAAACCTGTTACAGCTATCCGCAGGGAGGAATTGGTGCAACGAATGAATCGAAGAACCTTACTGAAGGGCGGGCTGCTCCCGATAGCGGGCTTAGCTGGACTGCCATCCCTATCGGCCGCCGTCGAGCAGGCCACGACTCCCTACAACCGGCCCAAGCTCAAAATCACAGATGTCCGCACGGCCGAAGTGCGCGTGCATGGCTACCAGGTGCACGTACGGGTATACACCGATCAGGGCATCGTGGGGCAGGGCGAATCCACGGACGCAGCTACTGGCAACGTTCCGATCATCCGGTCCTTCGCGCGCATGCTCATGGGGCAGGACCCGCTCAACATCGAGGCCGCGTTCGAACGCATCCGCACGTCCGGCGTTTTCGCCGGAGCGCAGGGCGGACAGTATGTGACGGCGCTGACTGCCGTCGAAATAGCGCTCTGGGATCTCGCGGGGAAAGCGCTGGGCCTGCCGGTGTACCAGTTGCTCGGCGGCAAGGTGCGCGAACGCGTGCGCGTCTACGCCGATTCCGGCGCGCGGGAAATGATTCCCGGAAACGAGGGGTCCAAGGCACGTATCAAGCAGATTCAGGATATGGGCTTCACCGCCGCCAAGATCGACATCGACGACGCGGCCGACCCCGCGCGCAAGGACCGCGTGAACTGGACCGCTTCGAACGGCGAGATCAATCATATGGTCGCGAAGGTGGCGTTTACGCGGGAACTCTATCCCAAGGATTTCGATCTCGCGGTGGACATGCACGCGCGTTACGACGCGACCACGGGCAAGCGCGTCGCGAAGGAACTGGAGCCGTTCAAGCTCATGTGGCTGGAGGAACCCGTCCCGGCGGAAAACATTGACGCCATGCGCGACGTGCGCGCTTCGACCAGCACTCCGATCTGCTGCGGTGAGAACGTCTACATGCGCTGGGGCTTCCGCGAACTGCTGGAAAAGCGCGCGGTCGACATCATCATGCCCGATTTTCAAAAGTGCGGCGGGCTGCTCGAGGCGCGCAAGATCGCCGATATGGCGCACACGTACTACGTGCCCGTGGCGCCGCACGCTGTCACCTCCCCGATCGGCATGATGGCCAGTGCGCACGTCTGCGCCGCCATCCCGAATTTCCTGGTTCAGGAATGGCACTGGATCGATTCGCCCGAACTCTGGCGCAACTGGGTGAAAGAAGGCGAGATCATTCAGAAGGGCTACATCCCGCTGCCGGAGCGGTCTGGTCTCGGCGTCGAGATGAATGACGACACCGCGCGCAAAGCTCAGGTGCCGGGCACGCCGTGGTTCGGACCAACGAGGAGAGGATGACGATGCGGCTCTCATGGCTCCCTATCGCAGTGCTGTGCGCAGCGTCGGCGTCTGCACAGCCTGGAATCCTTACCAGGGAACTGCTGATCCAGTACACGCCCGACTGGAAGGGCGAGCGTTTCCCCGACGGCCGTCCAAAAGTTCCGGACGGCGTCCTGAAGCGCATGAAATCGGTCACGCTCGAGGAGGCGTGGGCCCAATTACGGACCGCCGGATTCAATCACCAATACGAGGACGGCTGGTTTACCATCCATCCGGATAAGGTACTGGTGGGCCGCGCGCTCACGGCGCAGTGGCTGCCCGGCCGGCCCGACATCCAGAAAGTCATCGAGCAGCAGGGAAAGAAGGACGGCCGCATCGGAGGGGAGAACGCCTGGCCGGTCGACATGTTACAGCTCGATGATGTTTACGTCTGCGACCACTTCGGGCTGAAGCAGGACGGGCCATCGATCGGCGACAACGTGGGCAATGCGATCTACGCCCGCAGCCACAACGGCATCGTCTACGACGGCGCCGTGCGCGATATCAACGGCCTGAAAGAATTGGAGAACTTCGTTTCCTTCGTCCGTTCCTATGATCCTTCGCACCACTTCGGTAGTCTGGCGACCGGCGCGCGCCTGAATTCCACGATGATCGGCATCAACACGCCGATCCGGATCGGCAAGGCGACGGTCATGCCGGGCGACGTGGTGCTGGGGCGCGACGGCGGCGTGCTCTTCATCCCGCCCCAAGTGGCGGAGCAGGTGGTGCAGTATTCCGAGATTACGCATCTTCGCGACCTGTTCGGACATCAGCGCCTGCGCGAGGCCAAATACACGGCCGGCCAGATCGATACCGGCTGGACCGCGCCCATCGAGGCGGACTTTACCGGCTGGCTGAGGGAGAACATCGACAAGCTGCCGGTGGCGAAAGAACAGATCGAGGAGATCCTGAAACGTCGTCAGCGGTGAGGGGCCGCTGGGGGGCGGATCGACGTCAGCGTGGAGAGGTAATATGGCTGCGCCGCTGAATCCTCAACTCGAGATGGTCGCGATCGAAGCGTTCGCCGTGCGCGAGCCCGTCTCGAAACGCGCGTACACATGCCTGCGGCTGCGGACCCAGTCGGGCGCCACAGGTTACGGTGAGTGTTCGCGCATCTCCGCGTCCGACCTGGCGCTCCTGCGATCCGTGATCCAAGGCAAAGAGGCCAGCAGTTTCGAGAGCATCCGTCAGGGCTTGACGGTCACGCCGTCCGCGCTTGCCGGGCTCGACATGGCGATGCTCGATCTGCTGGGCAAATTCACCGGCGCGCCCGTGTACCAGGTGCTGGGCGGGCCCACTCGAAGCCAGGCGCGCGCACTCGCGCGAATCGAAGGGGAGACGGACGATGCCGTAGTCGCCGCGGTTGCACTGGCTCGCGCGGCCGGGCACAAGGCGTTCTTGATTCCCGTTCCCGCGACGCATTCTCCCAACCACAGCGCCACGTTGGTGAATGCCACGCGCCAACGTCTGGATCGGGTGCGGTCCGTGGCGGGCGAGGGCAGCGACTTTGTCCTGGATGCAGGCGGTCAGTTGACGCCCGGAGATGCCTCCAGCCTGGCCGCCGCTTTCGAGCAACTGCACCTGCTTTGGTTCGACGAGCCTTGCCCGCTGTCGAACCTGAGCGCCGCATCGAAAATCGCCGGCGAGAACGTGACGCCGGTGGGATTCGGACGGTTCGCCACGGAGGCCGGGGTCTTTCAGGACCTGCTGCGCGCCGATGCAGTCGACGTGGTCCGGCCCGATCTCGCGCGGCATGGCATCTCGCAGGCGCGCCGGATCTCCACGATCGCCGAACCATACTACGTTGCCGCCGCTCCGTTCCACGACGGCGGACCAATCGCGACCGCCGCGGCGCTGAATCTTGCCGCCAGCCTCCCGAATTTCTTCATCCAGCAGGTTCCGTTCCCGGCGGCCGAAGAGGACCGGCGCATGCGCGCGCGCCTCGCGGGCGACGCCACGGAAACCGTCAAGGATGGATTCCTGCAATTGCCGCGAGGACCGGGGCTGGGCATCACCGTGAACGAAGCGGCATTTGGCGAGTATCGGGAGCGTGAACCATGAATCGGCGTCACTTTTTATCGGGAGCTGGCGGAACTCTGGCGGCGGGAAAGCTGTCTAGCGCGCCCGCGCGCCGTACCGCCTTATCGTTTTGCGATTGTGCACTGGAGCCTCAGGCTGCCGCGCCAGTGGGCGCCAGCGCGCTTGCGCCCTTCGGCTCCAAGGTTAAAATCACCAATCTCAAGACCTTCGGGGTGACGATTCCCGGAGCGCCACCGGACCGCCCGTATGTATTCGTAAAACTGGAGACCGATGCCGGCCTGGTGGGTTGGGGCGAGGGCACCCTGGAAGGCAAAGCCGGCGCGGTGGTGGCTTGCATCAACGACTTCAAGGAATTTCTGATCGGCGCCGATCCGATGCCGGTGGAGCATCACTGGCAATCGATGTACGTCCACAGCTTTTACCGGGCCGGCCCGGTGATGGGCTCCGCGATTTCAGCGCTCGACCAGGCCCTCTGGGATCTGCGCGGCAAAATCCTGGGCGTTCCGGTATATAGACTGCTCGGCGGCCCCAACGATCCCGACGGTGTACGCGGCTACTACGTGGCCAACGCGCGGACGCTGGATGATTTGAAGCGGCTGCGCGAGACCGCTTCCGCTCAAGGCATCACCGCCTTCAAGGGTGGCCTGCCCAGTTACTACGAATGGATCGAAACCAACGAGAAAATCACCGAAGCGGTCCGTCACGTTCAGATGCTTCGAGAAGGATTGGGTCCGGACATCGATATCGCGGTGGACTTTCATGCCAAGACGAGTCCCACCGTGGCTTCCGTGATCATTAAGGAACTGGAACCGCTGCACCTGCTTTGGGTCGAGGAACCTTGTCCGCCGGAGAACGTCAAGGCGATGGCGCGGATCGCCCGGAGGGTCAATACGCCGATTGCGACCGGAGAACGCCTGGTGGCCGCCTACGGCGTGCGGGAACTGGTGGAACAGGCCGTGGTGGATATCATTCAGACCGACACGAATCACGTGGGCGGGATTACGGCGTTGTGGAAGGTGGCGGCCTTGGCGAATGCTTCCAGTATCTCGATGGCTCCACATGCATGCGAGGGGCCGATCGGAATGCTGGCTTCTCTTCACGTAGATGCCTCCATCCCGAACTTCCTGATTCAGGAATGTTGCGGCCAGGCGGCGCCGCAGGTCCGCGACAAGGTTTGGGAAGAATGGTTCGGATTTCCAGCCATGCGCATGGTGAATGGCAAGTACCCGCTGCCGGAGAAACCAGGCCTGGGATTCGAGTTGACCGAAGAAGCTCTGAAGAAATATCCATTCGCCGGAAGCCGGCCGATGGCCAGGGTTTTTCATAAGGATGGATCTGTCGCGGAATGGTAAGGGGCCACTGCTCATAAGGACGACGAATGAGAATCATACAGTTCGGGGCCCTTCAAATAGGGTGATTTGATGTCAACCCGGCACATTCTGGTGCTTTCGACTGGCGCTCTCGCCTTTTTGGGAACCGCATGGACAATCTGGTCCCAACCCGCCTCACGCAGATCGGCGACACCTGTCATCGGTAAGTCTGCCCGCTACTGCAACCCGCTTCCACTCGAGACCTCATCGCGCGACGGCTCGCCGCAAGGAGTCAGTCTGGGCGACGTCACCGTCGTGCGCGAGGGCGATCTGTACTACCTTTTCGGCACAGGCGGAGGAGCGTGGGTCTCTTCCGACTTCGTGAACTGGAAGTATCAAGCGGTCGAAGTTCGCGGCGGCCGGCTGCCGGTTGCGCCGCACGTCGCCAAATACAACGGCGCCTTCTACATGTCCGGCAACAGCGCTCCACTGTACCGGGCGTCGAACATTCTCGGGCCCTATGAAGTCCTCGGACCTTGGAAGAACGAAAAGGGCGAACCTTGGACCGGGGTATCGAACGGAAAGCCGTGGACCGGTGCTTTCGACGTGGATCTCTTCGTCGACGACGATAACAAGCCGTATCTATACTTCCCCGGCCGATCGACCGACGGAATCTATGTCGCCCCGCTCGACCCCAAAGACCTGGCGCGCTTCGCTGCCGCGCCCAAGCATCTGTTCGGCTTCGACAAATCGCACGTCTGGGAGCGGTGGGGCGACAAGAATGAGTACACCAACGCGGCTTGGATCGAAGGCCCGTGGGTCCTCAAACGCAACGGGACTTACTATCTCGAGTACAGCGCCTCGGGCACCCAGTGCCTGTCCTATGCCAGCGGAATCTACACGGCGAAGAGCCCCATGGGGCCGTTTACCTACTCGTCCCGCAATCCGCTGCTGCGCAAGACCACCGGCATTGTCACCGGCCCGGGGCACGGCTCCATTGTCAAAGGCCCGGACGGGAACTGGTGGGTCTTCTACACCATCGTGTTGGCCAATCCTCCCGGCGGGCGGCGGCTCGGCATGGACCCCGTCGGCTTCGATGCTCAGGGGAACATGTTCGTCCGCGGCGTCAGCGAGACGCCGCAATGGGCTCCCGGCGTGGTGGCCAACCCGGCGCGCGACGGCGACTCCGGCTCCATTCCGCTCAGCGTCAACAAACTGCGGGTGATGAACCAGCACGGCTCATTTTCCAGCCAGCGCCCGGGGCACGAGGCCGCCTACGCGCTCGACGACTCCAACGGCACCTGGTGGGAGCCGGCAGCGGACGACGCACAGCCTTCCCTCACGGTGGACCTGGGCTCCATCACGCAGTTCGAAACCGAGCAGTACTTTGTTGTCGACTCCAGCCGGATCGAGTTCCTGGCGCGCGGCGGCTTCGGCGCGGGCCGGGGCCCGGCGGCTGCGCCACCACCGCCGCAACAGGGAGCGACCGCGTTTCGCTATAGGATCGAGGTGTCCACCGACGGGAAATCGTACTCCACGGTTCTGGACAAGACGAACAACAGCGTCACCAGGTACACGGAGTTCGACGAGATCCCCCCAGTGCAATGCCGGTACGTCCGCCTCACCATGACGGATTGGCCGCGCACGGGAGACCTGCCGTTGGGTATCGTTGAGTTTACGATTTTCGGGAATGCCGCCGAGCCGCAAAGCCGCTAGAGAATCCTAGCGGCCTTGCCCTATCTGGCACGAAGTTTGAATGGAAAGGACATCATGAACGATCGCATCGGTAGAGCCTCTTTCGCACTTTTACTTACAACCCTTGTGATGCCGGCACTTTTCGCACAATCGCCAGCCACGTTGAAAGTGGACCTGGGTCGGCCCAAATCTCCGGTGAGCCCCACCTTGTACGGCCTGATGACGGAAGAGATCAACTATTCGTATGATGGCGGCCTGTATGCCGAGCTGATCCGCAACCGCACCTTCCGATCGGATTGGAGCGGCGTTCTCAATTGGTTCCTGATCGAAAAAGGGACGTCATCCGCAAAGGTCAGCGTCGATTCCAAGGAAGGACCCTCGGCGGCGCTCACCAGCAGCGCGAAGCTCGAGGTGACCCGTGCGGACGCGAACAGCCCGGCGGGCCTGCTCAACGAGGGCTATTGGGGGATTGTAGTGCGTCCGAACGCACGGTACACCGGTTCGTTCTTCGCCAAGACCAACTCCGAAGGCGGGCTGCCGCTCAAAGTCGCGCTGGTGGCGGACCTCTCCGGCCAGGTCCTCGCCAGCGCGTCCGTTCCGGTCGCCGGAACCGCCTGGAAGGAGTACAAGTTCGAAATGCAGTCCGCAAACATCGCAGCGTCTTCCGAAAACCACCTGGAGATCACCCTCGACAAACCTGCGACCCCTTTGGCTGCAACTGGTCTCCCTGTTCCCGCCGACGTACCATGGCCGGCCGAACGGCAACCGGATCGACATCATGGAAAAGCTGGCCGCGATGCGTTCCTCATTCCTGCGCTTTCCCGGAGGCAATTACCTGGAGGGCGGACGC
>JAIQFL010000018.1 GCA_020073365.1 Terriglobia bacterium
CGTTCCTCCAGCCAATGTTCGCGCGCGATGCCCTGACACTTGGGGCAATGGCGGTTGCGACAGGACCGGTAGCGAATGTGGGTGAACTGGCAATGGTCGCACCATTCGACGCTGCCGCCTAACAGAGGCGTACGGCAGGTTTCGATAGCCTGCATCAAGCGGTGCTGATGCAGGGGCAAATCGTGAGCCTGCCGGTACGCCGGGCCGTGCTGTCGAAAGATGTCGGCCAACTCCAGGGTTGGCTCAGGCAAGGTCTACTTCTTGCCTTTGCGGGCGTTGCGAGCCAGGTTGTCGAGCGGACTGACAGTGGCGGCCACCACCTGCGGGCTCACCTAAGCGTAACGCGCGGTGGTCTCGATGCGGCTGTGGCCGATGGAGGGCCAGATCGCTTCCCTTGGGCGGGAGTGTCTGGGCGACAGGTTTTTGGAATAAACAGGTAAAACAGGTCTGATTTATGAGATTGGCTTCGAATTCTTGGTAATATAGAAAGGTGCACGCGAAATTTCCGTTGAGAATGTCAATTTTCTCGACGCCCTCGATCCCGAGGATCTGGCAATAGACACCCCGTAAGGAGGACCGACGTCAACGCAAGAACATGAACTGGTTAGAGCCGCACGGGAGGGACAACTCCAGACGGTCCGGCGCCTTCTTGACCTTGGTGTCACAATTGACGCTGTGGACGAAGAAGGTTGGACGGCCCTGCATGGTGCCGCCTACGAAGGTCAAATAGATGTGGTGGAGTTGCTTCTCAAGAAGGGCGCCAGTGTGAACGCGAGAACCCCTGATCGCTTTACTCCCTTGATGGAGGCGGCGTACAACGGGTCACCGCGCGTCCTGGAGGCTCTTCTCCAGCGGGGTGCAGAAGTCAATGACGAAGATCGCTACGGCTGCACGCCACTGATGTTCATGACAATCGATCGGGACGGAAAGGAGCCGCATGTGCTGGACATTGCTAGACGTCTCCTTGAGAGGGGTGCGAATGCCACCAAAACAAACCACGACGGGTTGAATGCTGCCATGATGGCGGTGAAGAACGGCATGTATGACTTGGTGGAGCTTCTTCAGCAATCTTCCGACCAGTACAGCAAGGGACGGGAGACGCGGACCGCGTTCGATTCGTTCATCGACTTCATCTCAAACCTCGGGCGGGATTTTCCCGAAGATGCCGGCCGTCAGATTGACACCTTGCTAGCGAGGGGATGCGACATCAACGAAAGTCGGGAGGGCAAAGCTCCGCTTGACTGTGCCGGCCAGACAGGACAACGCCGGGGCGATCAAGTCTCTGGTGAGGCATGGGGCCGACGTTAACTCGCAGGATGTTATGGGAAGAACGCCGCTTCTGAACGCAGCAGTTTGGGGCAAAGCGGATGCCCTGCAGGCCCTCCTGGAATGCGGCGCCGACCCAAATATCGCAGAGCGTAAAGGTGGCACGGCACTGGACGCTGCAAGGGATGATAATAACTTGCACGCCGTGAGAATACTCCTTGATGGAGGGGCAGATCCCAACGCCCAGGACGTGGATGGTAACTCAATCTTGATGAAGGCCGTCCTGAACAGGCAGAATACAATCGCCACGACGCTCATAGAACATGGCGCTGACACGAGAGCGCGGAATCGGCACGGGCAAACGATCGACGATATGAAGAGATTGAGTCGTCAGTTTAAAACCGCGTGAACATTGCGGCGCGGCTAGTTGCACCTGCCGACCCTGTGGTCGCGGACGCGGATGGGGCTGCGAGGAGGAGATCTTGAGGGCGTACCCACGTGGCTGAGGCATCGCCAACGGGCTGAGGCTATAGGTAAACGGAGTAAGCGCAATGACGTTGGTCAACAGGCAGAGCAGGCCCACTTGCCTCCGAGGAGCAACAAGACATGACCCAGGAGACTGGCGTTAGAGAAGAGAACGAAGTAATACTAACGCTGATTGCACAAGGCAAAAGCCAGGAAGCTTATGAGAGAGCGAGAGAAAACCTCCGACTCGCAGTTGCTGCGAAATGTGGCGCCCTTGAAGGAAACTGCGCTTATACCTTGGGTCGCGCAGCACATGAGTGTGGGCAGCATTCGGCCGCTCTGAGGGCCTACACGCAGGCTCTTGGAAAAGCCATACAGTTTCGTGACAAAAAGGCGACCGCCAGTATTCACTTTACGATGGCAACTGCTCTTCTTGAAAGGTCCGATGGCAGCCGAAGGGAGAATCTCGAACTGGCAATTGGGAGTCATATTGCTGCATTGGGCATGCTCACAGAAGCGGCCCGTCCGTTGGACTACGCGAAGATCCAGTACAATATGGGCTTCGCTCTTGCTGAGTTGACTACAAGGTTCGGCCAATCCTTCCGTACGGAAGCCAGGGAGTGCTTTGAGAAGGCCGCCAGCGCCTTTCGCAAAGCGGGACTGGAAAGCGAGGCACGCATGGCGCAACAGGCGGGGCGTCAGATCTAGAAATGGGCGAGCTTCGGACGACTGGGACGTGCACAGCTACCCAGCCCCATAGCAGCCGACCGGCTCCGCTGGCGGCTGATGGGGAACACGTCAGGCGGCGAGAGACACTAATCGCGTACATTCCCGACCGGTCGCTGGGCTGGAACTCAATGGAGGCGTGGAACAAGGGCTTTCGATGGGCGCGCACTCGGGTGCCTAGCCCCCGGCTGCTGAGCGCGGTTGTGCTTTCAGTGACTGCCCCGCTAGCCTAGAGTTTTGCACTTTTTAGGGTGGGGTGGCTGAGTAGGTGGACACTGCTGCAGGGTAGTCATCCACATCGAGTTCGACTTCTTCGATGCATCGTTGGGGCCGCGAGTGGTTTTCTGCGGTTTGCCAAGAATCGTCGAGCAACTCCACCTGGCTGAGATGCTCTACTGCCAGGCAGCGCCAGTTGTCCGGGGCACCCGCGGGGTTGAGGCCGCTTTCGCTGTCGCCTCCGTACTGGTAGCACAGCACCAAAAGCCGCCGATGTTTGTTCCAGCCCAGCAGGTGCGGACAGAGCAGCCGTCTGCGTTCCCGGTACAGTGCGGCGATTGGTCGGCGGTGAATGATCGCCGCCCGTACCTGGGTATGAGCTTGCTCCAGTGCCTGGACGGAGCCCGACATCCATCTCAGAATATCGCGCTACCGGAAGCGGTGGACAGCCGGGTGGCATAGCGTAGCGTCGACCCTGGATAGGCTGTCAACTGAGAGTTCTTTCAACGTAAAACATTTTTGCAGTGTTTTGTCGTTTTTCTCTTGCATCGCGAGTTAGAGCGTGCTATCTTTCATTTTGTAGAAATGAAAGATAAGGTCGCTCAACTGACTGCCTTGCGCAAGCAACTCCTGCTGCAAATGCCGGACCTTTCCACGGTCTTGCCGGGTTCCTTATTGAGCCGCATGGTGCGCTGCAATAAGCCCGGTTGCCGCTTTTGCGAGAAGGGCAAAGGGAAGGGCCACGGGCCGATTTGGATTCTCTCGGTGAGTCTAGGCAATCGCCAGGTGCGCCAGATCCCCATCCCCAGCGAGTTGAAGGAAGAGGTAGAACAAAGCCTTCGTGCGTTCGCTCAGTTGCAGAAGGTACTGAAACAGATCGCGCAGGTGAACCTGGAGTTGCTCAAAGAACGTAAGCGCCAGCGACCGTAAGGTCTTTTTTTGGTGTTCCTTATCTTTCATTTCTTAAAGATGAAAGATAAGGATGCACACCCATGCCCGATCTCTTGGTCCGTTCCTTCGCTCCCCTCTTGCTCGCCTTCCAATCCTGCTTCACTCGCCCCTCTTTCGACTCCTTCTGGGCCTTGACCTGCGCCTGGATCCTCTGCTCCGGCCGCCGCTCCCTCACCCGCGTCATGCAATCCGCGCAACTCACCGGCTTCAAACACTACTGCTCCTTCCATCGCTTCTTCAGCCAAGCCCGCTGGAACTTCGATGATCTCGGCCGCTGTGTCTTCCAACTGCTGTTACCTCTTTGTCCGGAGGTCTTGATCGGCGCCGTCGACGACACCTTGGCCCGTAAGTCCGGCCGCCACATCTGGGGCGCCGGCATGCACCACGATCCCCTGCGCTCCACCCAGAAACACCCCTCCTTCGCCTTCGGCCACAACTTCGTGGTCTTCTCGTTGCAAGTTGCCTTGCCCTTCGCCCCCAACAAATACTGGGCCTTCCCCATCCTCGTCCGCATGTACCGCAAGCGCCAGACCAACCGGCGCGCACCCGGTAAAGGCGGAAAACTGGAGCGCAAGCAAACCGGACAGGCCACCGCCAAGCAATATCGAACCCGCCCCGAACTGGCCTTGGAGATGATTCAGATCGTGGCCAGTTGGATTCCCCAACGCATGCTTCGCTTGCTCGGAGACAGCGAGTATGCCGGTCAGTCCATCAGCCGTCACCTCCCCGCCAACGTCTAACTGATCAGCCGCATGAACATGAAGGCCGCCCTCTATGAGCGACCCGAGAAGGTCGCCAAGCGGGGGCGCCGCCGCAAGAAAGGCAAGCGCTTACCCAGTCCCCTTCAGTTGGCCCAGAACAAGAAAGCCAAATGGATCAAGCCTACCCTCACGCTCTATGGAAAGCGGGTCAAACTCTGGTATCAAACTATCGACGCCTTGTGGTATCCCAGCGCCGGCCCGCGACTCCTGCGCATCGTCGTGGTGCGTGACCCCAGCGGCCGCCGCCGCGACGATTGTTTCTTCTCCACCGACCTCACCCTCAGCCCCACGCAAATCCTGGAACTCTTTTCCCACCGTTGGCCCTTGGAGGTTTGCTTCCGCGACGTCAAGCAGTTTCTGGGCTTTGAAGATCCCCAGAACCGCGTGGCCCAGGCGACCACACGCACCGCTCCGCTGATCTTCCTGGTCTATGATCTGGTGCTGCTCTGGCACGCGCAGGTGGGACACCGACTGGCACCCAAGGCCGCCCTCGAACGCTTGTGGTATCCCCAAAAACGTTCAGTCTCCTTTGAGGACATTCTTCGGACGTTACGTAACGCCACTTGGGAGGAGAGGATTTTCAGCGACCCCGCTATCGATTCACACACTCGAAAAATCCTTCAACCCTTTGTGGAATGGGCGAAAGCACTGACGTAAATTGACGTAAATATGCAAAACTCTAGGCTAGCGCTTCGCCGCACTCGCCAAGTGTACAGACAGCGCGTAGTTCCCTAACGCCAAGCCCACAGACGTCACTTGTCGGCGCGGCTTGCGCGATCCGCGCACGCTGCTCCGGGTCTTCCGCTACCAGCAGAACCGATGCCCACGGGCGTTTCCAGAAACTTCACCGTCACGTGGCCAGCGCTTGCGTCCGCCCTCCTCATTCCACGCATTCCTTAAAGGCACTCTCTCGAACGTGGCCGAAGCCGGATTCGAGGTCCCCACATCCAAAGCCTGGGGGGCAATTCCGACAACTGGGGTTAATGCCACGGTGCTTTTGTCGACCACCGTCACCCCGGTGTCCACGAAACGAGGAATATGTGAGAACGGATCTTCCGCCCAGTTGGCGCTCAGACGGCTCGGCGGGTGATGACGGAGTTCGTCCAGCAATTTCAGCCCGATAAACCCCATCGTGAAGGGCTTTTGCGCCACCGTCGCGGCGATCACGCCCTTCTCAATCCATTCCAGGGTCCCTGAGTCGGTGTCCATGGCGACAATGGTTTTACCCGCGACATGGCTACGACTCAGGACTGCCGCTACCTCCTTGTCCGCCAGAGCCTCCAAACATATGAAGGCATCGACCTTTTCTCTCGCCTTTTCCAAGACGGCGGAGGTTCTGTCAAAAGCTTGAAGCTGACGGCGTGATCGAAGGCCCAACAGAAGAGCATGACGGGCGGGAAAGAAAACATCGAGAGCCAGCCGAGAAAAGCGGCTCCCCCCAATAGGGCGCCCAACTTCGCGCCGAACCTGGCGCCAGCCGCGGCGCTGTACGAACGCGTCCGCACGATGAGCCAGACGAGCGCGATGCTCCAGAAGAGAAACGAGGCATAGCCCAGCGGAATGTACTGGAACATTTTCATGGGCGGCAGGAGCCCCGGTTGATCCCAGTGATAGAAGGGCGCGAGCAAGCCGGCGTTCATCAGAAGATCGAGGCCGATGATGGCGAACCAGGCCAGAGCGGCGACCTGGATCAACCGCTTGCGCGAGGGAACGGTTGCCGCGAGTGACGGTGAGATTCCGCTCATGGTTCCCCCGTAAAGGACTTCGTCATCCGAAACAACCCTACCAACATTGGAGTGAACGGTCAAGCCAGGAGAGCGCTGCCATTCTGAGGCCGTTCATCAGCCTTCCCCGATTCGCTGGGGACTCGCCCTTGCGTCCAACAACCGCGCTTCCGGTTATTTGGCCGCGGCCTTCTGTGCCCGGTACTCAGCCCACCGCTTTCTGGTGGCATCGGCGATGCGCTTCCGACCTGCAGCACTTATCCTGCGCTTCTTCGGAGCCGGCTGTTTCCCAGCATTGACGGCCGCCCAACGTTTCCGTTGAGCTGCAGCGATTCGCCGTCTGCCGGCTTCGCTCATTCCGCGTTTTGCTGGTTGCGAGGCCAACCCCGCTATCGCCTCACCGAAACTGTTCCCAGCCAGCGTGCCGCGGATCTCCGCCATCTTTGCTTCAATCTGGTCAAGCTGGTGCTGGTACCCGATTAGTGCAGCTTGGAGTAAGGATAGGTCGTCGCTCATTTCGGCAAGTCTACCACGAGAGGCTCAGAAGTGAGCCAAAATTCAGCGCGGGGCATTTTGGACTTGCCAGCCTCTCAGTAGGTACGAGAGAGTCCGCGCCACTGTAGCTGAGCCAAAACTCACCGCTCCGTAGGCTATGCGGCCTTGAAGGGTGCGGGGCCCGGTGCCGTTCCACTTGCCTTGTCCCACGAACCCTGGGCCTGAACCGTCCCCGATGAGATTGCGTCAAGAACTTGCCAGGTCGGGCCTGAATGCCTCCGGTGTCCCACCAGTGTCGTTCATTCCAGTTCATCCCAGGTCTACTGGTCTGGTTCGGCGTCACACTGTGAGTCCGTAACTGCGGCGTTAAGTGGCTTTCCAAAAACGAAAAACTCCAGCGCGTCAGGTACGCTTTTAGCCTCGCTTTCCACGTGAACGCTGTCTGCCACGCTGAGGAGCCGGCTGAGGTTCACACTAAAAAGTCCTAAGAGGGAGGTCCGGCGCCCTGCCACCAACTTCCCATCGAGCGCAGAGCCGGCGACGGTGACGAAACGCACGCCGGCGCGGAGCTTGGTTTTATAGTCAGTGTTGGTGTAGATGTCCATCGCGCCTTCGTGGCCCGTGGACGTTTCATTGACGGAGCGTACGATGACGGGAAACTGGAAGAAGTTCGAGGTCTCTCTCTAAGGCTGACGAAGACGTCGTCGCCGTCCCCGTAGGCCGTTAGCCATTCCCCGTCCGCTAAGGAAGTGAACAGGGGGCGCAGTTTAGTGATGCCGTAACCACTGTAGGCCGGGATGGACTTCACCAGGGAAGGCTCGTCGAACTCCGTTCCTTGAGCTATGAACCTCCAGGCCGGATGGACCTCGAACACGTGATGCGGATTGCTCGGCGGCGTCGCTCCGTGGTCGTGGCCTTCGTTCCAGACCCTGAAGTATCCGTGAAAAATGATCCTTTTTGAAACCGCGTCCGCGAGCTGGGCGGGACCATCGCCGAGAGCAGCGTTCGGGAGTTCGGCGACGAGCCCCCAGGCATCGTCATTGCTTAACTCGGAAAACGATGGCGCCTTCGCGTTGCTTGGTGACAGACTCTCGTTCAGAATGCCAATGTGGAGTTCTCCGTCATCACCGCTGCAAGAGCGCTTGTGGACAGTCTTGGCTGGTTGAGCGCCATCGGCGGCGACGACGATCTCACCAACGGCGGCATCCGCCGCGTAGTGCGACTGAACAAAGGTTTTGCTGAATCGCAGCCATTTTACGTCGCCTTCATTCCCGACGCAGGGGCATACCAGGAGGGTCGTAATCAGGGAGCCTATGAGTAGTCGCATCGATGGATCTCCTCTTAAGAAATTCGCTGGCCGCGCGGCGTTGATGGAATGGATGAGCGCCTGGGATTCTAGTTCGCACTGTTAAGTCTCCTCAGCTATCATCATTTGTCGTCGAGCCCGACAGTGAAAGCCGTCATCAGTATTAGCGCAAAGCGTCCGGAAAACGGGCCATTCGTCTTGCCGGCCGGCCGCGAGGATTCTCAACCGGCGGGCAAAAAGGCAGGACAAATCTATACAAACGCAGCGTTTAGGCGTAGAATTTTGGAAGAGGCTCGGTTCGCCAGGCCAGCGCAGAGCGCACCCGCCGAAAGATCCGCAAATCCAGTTTGAGCAGGGTGAACGGATGAACGATCTACAGGTGTGCTGGTGGCCGATTGAGCGGCCGCGCGACTACCCCAAAAATGCTCGGAAGTGGAGCGCCCAGGCCATTGCCAAGGTCGGTGCCTCATTAAGAGCCTATGGCTTCCGCCAGCCAGTGGTTGTGGATCGGGACGAGGTCATTATCATCGGCCATCTACGGCGGGCGGCTGCACGGAAGGAAGGGTTCACCGAGATCCCCGTGCATGTGGCTCACGATCTCACCCCAGCCCAAGTACGCGGGTTGCGGCTCATGGACAACCGCAGCCATGAGGAGGCGGATTGGGACTTCGAGCTGTGTGGTGTTGCTCGTCACCGCCGGGCTGCTGGTGCGCACTCTGCAAAACCTCGAGTCGGTCAACCTCGGGATGAAGACGCTGCAGCGAGTGCACAGCAACTCGGAAGCCAACCGTTTCTACCAGGGCCTCATCGCACGCTTGCGCAGCGTCCCTGGCGTGCAGTCGGTTACCGTCATGAGCAACCGCATCGGGACAGGATGGAGCAACAACACCGGCGCCGCTGTGGATGGCAAGCCACCCCTCGGCGACAAGCCCGCGCCCATGCGTTGGAACGTCGCCGGCCCGGACTATTTCCACACAGTTGGCACGCCCGTGCTGCTCGGCCGCGATTTCACCGATGCCGATTCCGAATCCGCGCCTTTGGTGACGATCATCAACCAGACGTTTGCGGACCGCTACCTCAGCGGCCGACCTCCCCTGGGCCACGCCGTCAATCTCGGCAGAGGTCCCGAGGGCCAGTACACGATCATCGGTGTGGTGGTCGACAGCAAGTCCACGGGCGTGCGCGAAGAGGCCCACCCGATGGCCTACTTCCCGTATGTGCAAATCAAGGGCAACGCCACCCTGCACTTCGAGGTGCGCACTGCCGGCAATCCCGCGACGTGGTTGCCCACCGTGCGCCGCGCCGTCAACGAGTACGCCCCTGGTCTCGCGCTCCTGCAGCCAATGACACAGCAAGCCCAGTTCGAACGGAGCTTTTCCGAGGAGCGTCTCTTCTTCCGCCTCTCGATGTTCTTCGGCCTGCTCGCCGCTCTCCTGGTCGCTACCGGCCTCTACGCCACTCTCGCCTATACCGTGAGCCGCCGCACATCCGAAGTCGGCGTACGCATGGCGCTTGGCGCACAGCGCAGCCAGGTACTGTGGATGGTTCTCCGAGGCAGTTTCCTCGTCACCCTGATCGGGGTCGTCATCGGTCTGCCGCTCGCCATCGCCGCCACCAAACTCGTGCGCTCCGTGCTTTTCGGCGTGACCCCCGGCGACCCGATCACCTTCGTCGCGGCGATCATCGGGATCGGTCTGGTGGCCTTCCTGGCCAGCCTGATCCCTGCCCTCCGCGCCGCCACCGTCGATCCATTAGTCGCCCTCCGGTACGAGTAGCTTGGCGGGCGGAGTTGCGACACCGAGCCGGGCTCGGCGGCATCAACGTAGCTTCCGATATCACCAGATAACGCCGTGCACAGCACGCCCGACTGCTCACAGCAATGCGCCAAGCACTGATGGCAAAACGCTCGCAGGGCGAGGCGCACCAGGAACCGGACATGTTCGTCGGACGTGGGCGGCATGGTGAGGTAACGACATCGACGGGCAACTACAAAGCGAACTCAACCTGGCGTTCGAGGAATACCTGCGCGCCACCGGACCGGAAAAGATGGAAGCCAAACGCCGCTACCTGGACAAGCTGCACTCCTTCAGCGCTGGTGATGCCGACCCGACAATTAGCCTGCGCTATGGTGGAGGTTTTGCGCCGCATTGCCAGCATAAGATGTGCTGTTAACCACAAACTTTCAGACACTCAGTGAGGTGAGAGCGGATTTGATTCTTAGCGGAAAACACAGGGTTGAAAGTCAGAAGTTTCAGTGTATACTGACGTGGTCGAGAGCAGTAACGCGGTTCCCGAAGACTTCCTACTTAGGGATGATTCCCAGTGCGGAAAACTACAAATCGGAGCGGTCAACATAGGGGAGCCTAATCCATGAGCAACGAGCAACTGTTGGGTCTCGTCGAAGAGGCGGGATTCATCTTCCGAGGCAGAGTCGTGAGGCGGGGAACACCGGAGCAGCATTCGGTGCCCGGCGCCGAAGACCAGACGGCAACGGTAGCGGTGGCGGAGATTCTCCGCTCCACCGACGTAATGAGAGGCCTCGCTGGCATGGAGGTCATCGTCGTTGGCGAGCATGCGGCTGGCATGAAGGAGGGGAGCAGCCACATATTCCTCACCACGTGCCTGGTGCTCGGCGACCATGCAGTGCTCCGCGATCTGGCCCATTTCGAGGCATCGGGCGATGCGGTCCGCGATATCGCGGAGGCGGTGAGAATCGCGGAAGAGCGGCCGTTGCACCAGCGCGTGGCGGGCGCGGAACTCATCGTCACCGGCAAAGTCTCCGCCAGCCGCCCGTTGGCGCCGCCGTCCATCCGCCGGTCCGAGCACGACCCGGATTGGTGGATTGCCAGCGTGGCCGTGCGGTCGGTGGTGAAAGGCGCCAAGGTTGGTAAGGAGATCGACGTAGTCTTTGCCAACAGCGAGGACATTGCCTGGTACAAGTCGCCCAAGCTGCATGAGGGCGCGGGCGGCATCTTCATTCTGCGAAAAGCCGATCCGAAGGAGGTTCCGGAGAAAGGGGAGCGTACCACTTACCAGGCCACCGATCCGTTGGACTTCCTGCCCGCCGAACGGCTTCCCGAAGTGGAGCGCGCGCTCGAAAGAGGAAAGGGGGATCGCTAACATGGCCGACCTCATCAAAGTCGTCAACATGATCCCCAAGCTGTCGAGCGGGGAAGCCAATCAGGACAGCGAGCCTAACCTCGCCGTCAATCCGGCCAATCCGCTGGAGATGGCCGGCACGGCATTCACTCCCAGTCCCAGTGGCGGCAAGAATTCGCCGGTCTTTTACTCCAGCGACGGAGGCAACACCTGGAGCCTCAGGGACATCATCGCCGGCACGCCGGTACGCGATCAAACTCTGCGCTTCGCCACCAGCAGCGGCAATCTTTACGCCAGCGTGCTGTGGGGCCCCGGGGGCCTTTCGACCATCAATTTCGACATTCTGCGCACCAACAACTTTTCCGGCCTGACTCAAATGACGAGGCTGGCCACGAGGACGAATGACGACCAGCCGTTCATCCAGGCCGCCACCGTGCCCTCCGGACCCGCGGCCGGCAAGGACCGCATCTACGTCGGCAGCAACGATCACGCGCCCGCCAACGTTCCCGCCACTATGGACCTCTCGCTGGACGCGGCTGCCGCCGTGCCCAGCACCAGCACATTCGTGCTCGAAGCCCGCGCCGTCGGTCGCGACGGTTTTCCGACGCGTCCCGCCGTCCACCCCGACGGAACCGTCTATGCCATCTTCTACGCCACCGTCGGCCCGGGAGGCACGTCCGACGTGGTCATCGTACGCGACGACAACTGGGCCAGCGGCGCCACTCCTTTCCAGGCGCTGATCGATACCGGCGATTCCAAACAGGGCGTTCGCATCGTCACCGGCGTCAATGACCCCTACAACGGCCTGGTCCTCGGCCAGCAAAGAATCGGCAGCGATCTTTCGGTCGCGGTTGACCCGAACGACAGCGCCATCGTCTATGTCTGCTATGGCGATTTTGGAACTGGCACCTACACCCTTCACATCCGCAAATCCACCGACTCCGGCGCCACCTGGTCCTCCGACCTCCGCACGGTCACCAACGCCACCAACCCGGCGCTGGCTGTCAACAGCGCGGGAAGGCTCGGCTTCCTCTATCAGCACGTCACAGGGATCTCTCCCAACCAGCGATGGGTAACCACCTGCGAGCATACGAAGAACGATTTCGGCTCTGTGACCACCCGCTATCTGGCCGACACCCCGGCCGCCACGCCCGCTGCGACATTCAGTCCCTACCTGGGCGATTACTTGTACATGTTGGCGTTGGGCCGGACCTTTTATGGGATTTTCTGCGCCAACAACGCTCCGGACAACGGCAATTTCCCCAACGGCGTTACCTTTCAGCGGAACGCCAACTTCACCACGCACACGCTGCTCGCCAACGATAACGTCACTCCCGTCCCCGTATCAATCGATCCCTACTTCTTCAAAATCACAGTGGACTACGGCACGGTGGTGACCGCCATTGCCGACAGCGGCAGTTTCGGCCACGTGTGCGTGGGATCGTTCGTCGACGAGATCCTCACGATCGACAACAGTGGCACCGGCCCGCTTTCGATCTCGAACATAACTTCGTCGTCCGTCGACTTCCTCGCCCCCAGCGTGCTCTCCTATCCGATCAAGGTGGAAGCCGGTGGATCGGTGGACGTGGTCATCCGCTTCCAGCCCCTCAGCCTTGGCGCCAGGGTGGGCACCATCACGATCTTCAGTGACGATCCCGCCGGGCCGCACAAGGTCCCTGTATCCGGCGATGCGGTGTCGCCGCGCCTGAGCCTCGTGGTGGCCGATAAGGGCGATTTCGGCCGCGTGTGCGTCGGGTCGTTCGTCGACCGTCCCGTGATCCTCAACAACAGCGGCGCCTGTACGCTCTCCGTCACTAACATCACCTCCACTTCGCCCGAGTTCCTTGTGCCGCTGGTGCTGTCCTTCCCGCTCACCATTGGGCCAGGGGACGTGATCCCGCTGCCCATCCGCTTCGAACCGGCCAGCGTCGGAGCCAAGTCCGCCACCCTCACCATTACGAGCAACGATCCGGCCGGTGCGCGCACCGTCACTCTCACCGGCGAGGCGCCCTCCGGCAAGCTTGCGGTCAGCGGATCGCTCTGCTTCGGTGGAGTGAAGGCCTGCTGCCGCGCCGAACGCACGCTCTCCATCTGCAACGTAGGCGATTGCGCGCTGCACGTCACCAGCGTGCAGTTCAAGCGCAAGAGCCGCCACTGGAAGCTCATCAACAACCCATTCCCGGCGACCCTGCACCCCGGCTCGTGTCTGGGCGTCGTGATTCGATACAAGGCCACCGAGAAGTGCCCGATTGCGTGCGAACTGGTGATCGTCAGCGACGACCCAACCACACCGGTGAAGACTCTGGACGTAATGGCCTACACTATCTGGAGCCCCTGCAACTGCTCCGGCTGCTGCGACGAGTGCAAGAAAGGATGCTGCAGCAAGACTCACGACGACTGCTGTTGCCAGGGAAGCGCCGACGACTGTTGTCAGGACGAAGACGACGAATAGAGCTCCCTGGTTTCGCAGGGGGGGCGCAGGAGTTTCCGCCCGCAAATCGGGACGAATAGTCGGCGTTAGCGGCATCGAAACGGGTCTCCCGCTCGGAAGTTCGTCCTGCGCACGTAGCGGCTGGGCGCGCTCCCATCGCCATGCGCACGCCAATCTCGTGAGTGCGGCGAGTGACTCCATACGACACCACGCCATACAGCCCTACGCCCGAAAGAAAGATTCCCAGGATTGCGAAGATCCCCAACAAGCCCGCCGCGGCCTGCCAGAGGAGAACGCCAGGCCCATCTGCTGGCGCAGCGTGACCAGCGAATGCAGGGTAACGCCGGGGACCTCCTCCCGGAACGTTTTGCGGACGGAGTCCGCCATCGCCGCTGGATCGCCTGCCGTCTCGATCAGCAGGGTTCCCGCGCCGCGCGTGAACAGGAAGAAGAATGGCGTTGGCTGTTCCAGCAGCCATTGGTATTTGCCCGTCTCGACTACGACGATCTGGCGATCCTTGCCGCCTACCCGGATAAACTGGCCGATGGCGCGGCCGTCATCACCCCAGAAACGGCGCGCCATCTGCTCGTTCACGATGGCCATTCCGGCGGAATCGGACATTGTGAAATCGCGGCCGCGAAGGATCGCCGTGCCCATTGCGGTGAAATACTCCGGGCCCACTGCATTGCCGGCGATCCCCACCGGCTCAGCCGTAACACCCGGAATGGACACCTGCTGCGCACCTCCGCCCGAACCGCTGAGCGGCGGATTCCCGACGGAACTGATGCGCTGCACTCCGGGAACCGCGCCTAACCTGCCGAGCATATCCTCGTAGTTGAGGTTGGGACGCTCCGCGTTCGGGAGCATGGTTGCGAAAAGCACATGCCGGCCGATGTCGAAGCCGGGCCGAATGTGCTGCACTTGGAAGTAGCTCCCCACCAGCAGGCCGGTTCCGACTAGCAGGAATTGCGAACACGCGATCTGCGCAATGATCAGGGAGCCCCGGATCCAGGACCGCGATTTGCCGCCGGAAGCCTCGCCTTTGAGTGCCGGCGCCAGATCCGGGCGGGAAACGCGCAGACCGGGCAGCAGTCCCGCGGCCAATGTGGTGATCATCGCAAGCGCCAGGCTGTAGGCCAGCAGGCGGGCATCCACGCGCAGACCCAAGTCTATCGTCATGGGAAGCGACGGCAGAGCCGCGGGGAGCGCCTGGATCAGCGCACATGCGAGCAAGAGGCCGAGTCCGGCGGCTGCCAGCGCTAGCAGCGCACTTTCGGCGAGCAACTGCCGAAGCAGGCGCCAACGCCCCGCGCCAAGGGCAAGGCGCATGGCGAACTCCCGGCGACGCGCCTCGCCTTGGGCTAACCGGATTCCCGCGACATTTGCGCAGGCTATCAGCAGCACCAGGCTAACCAGGGAAAGTATGATGGCGCCGATCACGGCCATCCCAGGATTGTCTACTGGGCGCAGATTTACGGTCTTGGCTCTGTTTGTGGCGGGATATTCCCTCGTAAGTTGCGTCGCGATGGCGCTCAATGCAATCTCGGCCTGCTGTCGGTTGACGCCATCGCGCAAGCGGACGGTGACATCCACCGGCCATTTGCCGCGCTGCATCATGCCTTCGCGATCGCCCTTGTCCCAGACGGAGGCCACGCTCAACGGGCCCCACACGTCGGTGGGGTGACACAACCGCCGCAAGCGGTCGCGCGCCGTCATTTTCGCGGCCTCCACCCCGCCCCGATGCACTGGAACGCCGCCCAGTAATAAGGATTGGCGAAGGGCTTCTCCGGCATCCCCCGCAGGCGGAACTGCGCATTCACCGCGTCCACCGCCGACATGCGCACCTTCGATAACTCCTTCCGCTTGGCGCCGAGCATCGCCTCCAAGTCATCCAGCAGGTAGCGCCTCACGCCCCCTTCATCTGCCCAGCAGCAGGCGTGCAGCGGCAGCAGGTGCAGACCTTGACTGGGGATTAGGATCAGGCGCCGGGTGCCTGGGTAACGCTCCCGCAGCCTCTGGTGGACCTTCGTCAGAGCCACGTCGTAGAGCCTGCCACAAGCTTGATCCTGGTCGTCCTGCCAGAGTGGCGGGTTGCCGCCGTGTTCGTAGCACGTTTTCAGCAGCTTGGAGAACCAGAGGGCCATGTCCTCCGGTTGTTCCCCTTGGCCAATCCAAGTCACAGTGACACCGGCTACGGGCCACTCGAACAGGAGCTCCCGCAGCTTGGCCGCCGTCAGTTCCGGCACTTCCACCATTTGATCCCGGCACAATTCCCGCTCCCCCGGCCCCACCAGAAACACATACGTGCCTTCGGAGGTCACCCGGAACTCCACGAGCACGGCATCCAAGACCCTGGGCAGCTTCGCGATCTCTTCCATTCCCAGCGGCGGGGCGAAGGGCACATAGTCCGGGTCCAGGCCCCCAAACCGCCTCTCCAGCTCGGTGACTCGGGCCCGCAACCCCCGCAAGGCGTCCAGATCCTCCAGTGAACGCACCGCCCCTCGTTCCCGCACCGCTCCCTCGGAACTCGGCGAGCCATCTGCCGCCCGCTCCTTCTCCCGCACCTCCGCCAGATACCCCTGGTACAGCGCCCAGTCCTGGTCCGAGACACACTTTGGCTTCACCTCTTGCCGCAAAAGGTGATCTCCTAAGTTGCGCGTCTTGAACCGTTCGGTCAGGTCCAGCGCCACCGCAAACTCCTCCAAACGCACTGCAGAGATCACGGCCCGCTCCAGTGCCCGCCAGGATTTCGCCAGCTCGCGCCGCCGGGCTGTATCCTCCAGGCCCTCCAGGCGGATGCGCTCCAACACTTCCAGAGAACGTCCGTAGCACTCCAGCGCGCGCTGCCAGTTGCTCCGGCCGAAGAACAGTCACCCAGGTTGTCGAGCGTCTGGCAGCACTCCAACGGCAGACGATCCGGCGTATATACTTTGAGGGCGTTCTGGTAGCAGGCGATGGCCCGCTCGAGATTCTCAGTCGGAACCTCCCGCGGTAGATCACCGTACGCAACCCCCAGGTTATTCTGGATCCCGGCCCAGCCCAGGGGGGAGTCCCGCTCAGTATAGACCCGCAGGGCGTTCTCAAAATGGTCGATGGCCCGTTCCAGACTCTCCCCAAAATCCACACGCAGCCGCTTCAAGTACAATTCTCCCAGGTCGTTCTGGGTCCGAGCCCAATTGGAATCTTCTTCGGCGCCATGGGGGATTTGTTCCAGGCGGCGAATCAAACCGGCTTCAGCCGGACGACGACGTACAACGGTACGCTTAACAATGGCTTGGACGGGTACCCCTATAGTCTGGCCAACCCGTTCCCGGCCGCCCCGCTGCCTGCACTAGGCGCCGGCTTGGGAGCCGACACCAACGTGGGCGGCAGCATTGCAGTGGTGCTGCCCCATCCCAAAGACTTGTACGTCCAAAGATGGACGTTCGGCGTCCAGCGCGAACTGCCGGAGCGGATCGTGCTGTCGATTGCCTATACTGGAGACCGCGGCGTGCATCTGACCACAAACAAGAACCTGGACGCGCTGCCGAACCAGTACCTCAGCACTTTGCCGACCCGAGACACAACCACGATCAACTATCTCGGCGCCCAGATCCCCAATCCGTTTAAGGGCCTGGTGCCGGCGGGAACTAGCCTGTACACGAACTCGACCATTGCCCGGTCGTCGCTGCTTGCCCCTTATCCGCTATTCACGGGCATCACGTACAACACCCAGCAGGGATCTAACATGTACAACTCGCTGCAAGTGAACGCCGAGAGACGGTTCGCGAACGGGTTCACGGGGACGTTTGTCTTTACCTGGCAGAACGACATGGAAGCGACGAGCTTCTTGAACGCCGGCGACCCGCTTCCCGAAAAGCTACCCGCTACCACGGACTTCCCGGTGTACTTCTCGGCTAGCGGCATTTACAGCTTGCCTATCGGTCACGGGCGCATGCTGCTCGGCAACAGCTCCAGGCTCGTCAACGCCCTCCTGGGAGGGTGGCAAATTGAAGGAGTGTACCGGTATCAATCGGGCCCGGCCCTTGGCTTCGGCAACGCCCTCCTCAATGGCACTTGCCCCACTTTGGCGTCGATTCGCCCTACCAGCGGATCAGCGCACCTATTTGAGATGGTTCAACACGTCGTGCTTCAACACCGTCTCGAGCCAACAACTAAGCAACAACCTGATCACTTTGCCTGCTCGCTTCTCCTACATCAGAGGCATGCCTTTGAGTGTAGCGGATCTCTCCGGAATCAAGAGGTTCAAGATCAGCGAACGGGTAAACGTTGAGATGCGGTGGGAGTTCCTGAACGCATTCAACCACGTGTGGCTGGGCGCCCCCAACACGTCTCCTACCAGCGGCGCGTTTGGCCAATGTGGTACGGAGCAGAGTTCACCCCGCAGGGTGTACTGGAGCGGACACATCACTTTCTGGGCGCTGGCGATGGCCCGAATGCGCGTTCACGCGGCGGAAGGCGACGGAGGCGAAATTCCGCTTTGTAGCCGCGGATGGGAAACGATGAAACCGCCGCCCAGCCCGCCGTGGGTTTGCCCTCGTTGACAAGCCCCTCACGCCCGAATCGTGGAAAATCTCATCCCGAGCCCTCTGAAACCGGCGCTCCATGAGGTCCTTCAACTTCGCCCGGCTCGCTTCGATGAAATGTTCGCTGACGGCGCTCTTCTCCAGCCCGTAGGCCTCGGTGAACTCGCGCACCGCTTGGCCGTATTTCCTCGTGCTCAGGCCGAGGATCAACTTCTCCCACACGCTTTCCGTCAGCGATTCGCCACGGTGAAACATTTCGTAGCTGCCCAACCGCACTTCCTTGTCGTCTGTGGTCCGCACGCGCGGCCGCTGGATCGGAACCTTCTGGCCAGGGCAACCGATTGAAGGGAACTACATGGTTCTCGATTTTGTGTCGCTCCGGGCGGCTGTACAGCGCCGCCCTCCGCACTTTTCTGAGCATCCCGGCTCACGCCATCTGGAACCAGAACACGTCAAGTCCACAAAGCTGTTCCGCTGTGGGTCTGCGATATTCCGGCAAGGGATGGGCATGGTCATTGCTTCGTCTGGAATCTTCGTTCTTTGGTCGGGCGTAAGCAAGGTTGAGTTTTGACGGAGCGGTTCGCGACTGTCTAATCCCAGTAGGAAATCCGAGCAGAGGGCGTCCGGACCGATGACGGCAGAGCGGTCTCCATCTCTGAGACCGTTGGTCCAGGGTTAAAATGGTCGGGGAGCCCTTCGATGAGCAACTATTTGCAGCACTATGTTGATTGGGGCCTGTCCCAAATCGTGTTCGTCTCCAGCCGCGAGAAGGAGGTCGAGAGCGGCTACAATCTCGAAATTACCTGGGAGACCGTAGTGGCTCGCAAAGGGCAGGGTTTCGTGGAGGTAGTGGCCCAAGAGCGGGTTTCGTTTGCGCCCGGCGCAGGAAGCAGGAGCGTCGGGAAGGATTCGGAACGCCTGATAGCGGCGGAAGAATACCGAAAGACCGCGCAGGGAAAGCCAATCCTCGACACGCCCGAGGCATTGGCTCGATTGCAAAAGGCAAAGGACGCTGTCGCGGCCGGTTACGCTCGACAGGAGGAACTTCGCGCTCTGCGGGCGCCGCTCTATAAGAAACTCGACGAGTTGACTCCGAAATGCCCGGATTGTGAAAGGAAGATGGTGCAGAGGAAGAGCAGGAGCGGGGCGTTTTGGGGCTGTCCTACTTATCCTCAGTGTGACGGCACCAGGAGCATGACGGCGGAAGTGAGGCGGATTCTTACCGAAATCGCCGACACTTGACGCAGCGAGTTGTCCCTGGCCCATCCCTGCCTGCCATCGGCTCACACGTCGTGCTGTCACGGGCTTACCAGCGCGCGCATCTCTGCGGCGAAAGCGTGCAGTGGGCGAAGACCGCATCCGAGCGCGCCCCGGCGAAGGCAGACCTCCAGGCGGAGCCATTGGTCGAATACGGAGCGAGCCTGAAGGCATGCGCCGACGAGGCCCCGGAACGCGACATCAAGATGAAGCTCTACAATGACTCCGCCGGTGAGTTCAGACAAGCCCTCGACCGCCTGAGGAATTTTAGCAGCGGCCCCGGCGGCAAGCTCTGGTACGAGTTAGGGGGCCTGGTGGGCGCCGGCTGGAAATTCGACGTCGCTAAGAAGGATCAGTACGAGCGCCTTCTGGTCGACACTTACGCTGGACTCTGCGAAGTCGAGGGAAGGCTCTCAGAAACTTGTTCTGCCATCGACGACTGTGAGAAATGGATCCGACTGAGGGGAAGCGATCCCGAGGCGCGGTTGCTGAAAACGTCCAACGCCGCTGCTGCTGCCAACCGGACGGGGCCAGGAACCCGTTCTACGAGACCATGCGGGAGGTCTCGCCCGGCGACTCGATTTTTTCGTTTGTTGACACGTTCATCGCGGCCATCGGCATAGCGCAGTCCTATTGTTGGGAGAGCCCCAAGCCGTCCGAGTTCGGCTCCACCGGCCAGTATTGGGACAACATCGGCTGGAAGGTTCGAGTCCGGTTCACGCCGTTGCTGCACCGCGTGCGGCCGAAGGACCACATGGGCGTGCTCCGGCCACTGCTGCCGCCCAAGTATTCACCGTTGCAGGCGAACGGCAACGGCATCCAGTCCATCTACCTGACCGAAGTCTTCCGAGACGTTCGCCGAGGTGCTCGCCGGGATCATCGGCGCGGAAGCGCAGGAACTGATTGCCGGTGTCCTCGTGGGTGCGCTCATGCAGACGAGCGACGACCTGGACTATTGGGAGCACAAGATCGAGAGCGGGATCGTGGGCGACACCACGGTCACGGAGACGGAACGGGAAGCCATCATCAGGGCACGGCGGGGCCAGGGGTTGTTCAAACAGCGGGTGATGGAGATCGAGGAGCACTGCCGGATCACCGGCGTTTCAAATCCCATCCACCTGGTTGCGAGCCATTGCAAGCCCTGGCGGGACTCCAACAATGAGGAACGCATCAATGGCGAGAACGGTCTGCTCTTGACGCCGTCCATCGACCACCTCTTCGACCGTGGGTTCATCGGCTTTGAAAACAACGGCACGTTGATCTTGTCACCGGTCGCCCATCGGCCATCGCTCGAGCGTATGGGTGTGGAAACGAAGGAGATCGTGAACGTTGGGGCGTTTACCAGCGGCCAGAAGGGGTCCTGGACTTCCACCGGAATTCAGTATTGCTGAGAGCGGCGCGGTGAGCAGCGCCGCAGGGGTCTCTTCGCGGTTCGTCCGCAGATCAGAGTGGATTCCTTGGAATGGCGCCTCGGCCGACTCCGAGTTGCCGACGGCCCGAGCGGAGCGGGCGCTTTCCCACAACGGCGTTTGGGGCCACCAGACGGGATTGTTTGGTGGGAAGGGCTGTTTTCGCTAGGAATCAGCCTCGGCCCAGGGTCCAGGCCTTCATTCCCGAGAACCTCTGACCCGAAGCGCCCACATCCGCCAGTTTCAGAGTGCCGTGATCCAGGCTTTGGACCGCAGCCAGCCGCGAGCGCCAGTTGGGGTAGAATCGTTCGGGCATGCTATGCGTCTTTCACCTGGCGACAAGTTCGGGCCCTATACGTTGATCTCGCCTCTGGGCGAGGGCGGCATGGGTGAAGTATGGAAGGCGCGCGATACCCGCCTCGACCGCACCGTAGCGTTGAAGCTGGCTAAAGCCGACTTCAGCGAACGGTTTGAACGGGAAGCTCGTCTGGTAGCGGCGCTCAATCATCCGAATATCTGCACCCTGCATGACGTGGGCCCGAACTATCTGGTGATGGAGTTGGTCGAAGGCGTGCCGCTGAAGGGCCCACTGCCGGCCGCCAAGGCTGTGGAGTATGCGGGACAGATTCTGGACGCCCTGGATGCAGCGCACCGCAAAGGCATCACCCATCGCGATCTGAAGCCTTCCAACATCCTGGTCGGCAGCCATGGCGTCAAACTGCTCGATTTCGGACTGGCGAAGGAGGCGGCCGTCTTGAAGGAGTCCGATGCCACGCTGACCAGTGCGCTCACCGGCAAGGGGCAGATTGTCGGTACGCTGCAATACATGGCGCCCGAGCAATTGCGGGGAAGGGACGCCGGCCCGCGCAGTGACATCTTTGCCTTCGGCTGCGTCCTGTATGAGATGCTCTCCGGCAAGCGGGCATTCGAGGGCGCGTCGACGGCCAGCGTGATTGCTGCGATTCTGGAGCGCGACCCCGCTCCGTTGGATGTGAGTCCGCCGTTGGACCGCCTGATTCGCAAATGCCTGGCCAAAGATCCGGAAGAACGATTCCAGAATGCGCGCGATCTGAAATACACCCTCGGGCTGGCTATGCAGCCGAACCCAGCGGCAGCGGAGTGGGGCAGGTCCCGTCCCTGGCCGTGGATGATTGCGGCCGGCGTCACGGCGGCCGTCGCGTTAGCCCTTGCGGCCGTCCAATTCTTGGCTGGCCCCGCGCCCGCTCCACTCACAACATTCACCGTTTTTCCCGAAGAAAAGACGGCGCTTACCGGATATCTCGCGGTCTCGCCCGATGGTAGGCACATTGTCTTCGTGGCGCGTGACTCGGCTGGCATTTCTCAGTTGTGGCTGCGCGCGCTGGACTCCACGGAAACGCTGCGCCTACCGGGCACCGAAGGCGCAATAAGTCCGGGCTGGTCCGCAGACGGGCGGTCGGTCGCTTTTCAGGCTTCTAACAAATTGAAAAGGATCGAGGTGGCCACCGGCCAGGTCTTCAACATCGCGGACACCGGGGGCTTGGCACGGGGCTCGTGCTGGGCACCCGACGGGACCATCGTATTCGGGGTTTTTGGCGCCCCAATTCGCCGGGTTCCCGCCACTGGAGGCGTACCCCAAGCGCTGACCACGCTCGATCGTTCCCACGGCGAGGCCGGGCAT
Source organism: Terriglobia bacterium (assembly GCA_020073365.1). Classification (GTDB taxonomy): domain Bacteria; phylum Acidobacteriota; class Terriglobia; order Bryobacterales; family Bryobacteraceae; genus JAIQFL01. The sequence continues at coordinate 22,293 of JAIQFL010000018.1, forward strand.
AGCTTCCCTTGGGTGCTGCCCGGTGGCAAACGTTTCCTGTTCCTGGTGCAATCCGCTCAACCAGACACTCGCGGCATCTGGGTGGCTTCGCTCACCCAGCCATCTGATCGCAAGCGGATCATAGACGATGACTCCGCCGCTGCTTATTCCGGTCGATATTTGCTGTTCGTGCGCAACGGCGCCCTGATGGCGCAACCCTTTGATCCGGACCGCGCCGTTCTAACTGGTACGGCGGAGGCGGTGGCGCCGAAGATCGGCTATGCTCCCGCAACCGGCGGTGGCGCTTTTGGCGTGTCTCCGAGTGGCGTGCTGGCCTGGTCGCCGGTGTACGCGTCGACATCCAAGGCGCGTTTGACCTGGTTCGACCGTTCCGGTGCCAGGCTTGAGGATGTTGGTCCCGCGAAAAACTACGTCAGCGTGGCGCTCTCTCCAGATGGGAAGCGGATCGCGGCATCCAATCTCGATGCGAGCGCGACCTGGCCGCTGCTGATATTGGATCTGGCACGCGCAAGCACCATGGAGATCGGCCGACAGGACGCCTCTTATTTGCACCCCGTGTGGTCGCCGGACTCATCGCGGATCGCATTTGTAGCCCTCCGTGGGGGTAAGACGGAATTATCGGTCCAGAACTCGAGTGGCGCAGGCGTGGAGCAATCGATTTTGGAGAACGGAAGGCTCAAAGTTCCGACCGGTTGGTCGAGAGACGGACGACTGCTGCTGTATTCCGAAACCGCCGAAACCGGCAGAACTTCGCTCTGGACGCTCGGCCTCATTGGCGTCCCGAAGCCTGAGCGGCTCATGCCGGCCGATTTCGAATCGGTTCTCGGCCAGTTCTCCCCGGACGGCCATTGGGTGGCGTACACCGCAACGGAATCGCCCGTGGCGCAAGTATACGTGCAATCGTTCCCACTTGGTCGCGGCAAGTGGCAGATTTCCAGCGATGGCGGCAGCCAACCGCGATGGTGCCGCGATGGCAAGGAGTTGTTCTATATCGATCCCCTGGGCAAAATGATGTCGGTAGAGATGAAGCCCGGAGCAGCCTTTGAACCCGGACAGCCGAAAGCCCTGTTCGCATTCCGCGGGTCTAACAATCCGTACAGCTCATTCCGCTACGATGTCACCGCCGACGGCAAAGAGTTCCTCATCCTGACGCCGGTGGAAGACACTTCGCTCGATCCGTTGCATGTCGTGATCAATTGGACGGCGGGATTAAAGAAATGAACGCAGACACCTTCGCCGTCCGGAAGTGCCACCCACCAAGGATGGTCGGACACTCGGAGAATGGCTCCGAGACGGTGTTCGGGGCCAGCGTGCCGAGTCATTCCTATTGATAAATCACTAGGGCTGTATCGGCAGTGCTCCGGCGAGGAAACCGCCGAGGACGTGTCGAGCGGACGGGGCCGGAGCATTGCCGATACGGTGATTTGTACTGAACCCGCATATGGGGATTCAATCGTAACCTTATGGGTGGAAAGGAGATAACTGTCGTGTGAAGAGGAAAGGCCGATTACACGGCACGACTCTATGATACTCCCGCGCAAGCGGGTTAGTACAAATCCCCTTCCCACCAGCTCCCACCAGCAACCCCCCGCGAAGTCGTTGTGGGAAATGTCCCGCCTACACGTCCCGTGATCGACGACCCGTCCTTCCTTCCCGGTGCGCAGCATGGTACTCTGCCGGCTTGGTCCCCTGCCCCTTCTGCTCCATCACGCCCGACCGGATCTGGATCGAGACCGAGCACGCCATTGCGTTCGCCGACTCCCAGCCCGTCGCTGACGGCCACTTGATTGTCGCGCCCCGGAGGCATGTCAGCACTATTCACGCGCTCACGATCGTTGAGCAGAAGGCCATCTGGGATCTCGTGGCCCAAGTCCGCGAACAGCTGCTAACCGGCCTCAAGCCGGAAAGCCTCGCTATCGGTTTCAGCGACGGACTGGCGCCCGTGCAGACCGACCTGCACGCCCACGTGCACGTGGTCCCGCGCCGGGCCGGTGATCCGCCTGAACCACGGGACGGAATCCAGTGGCTGGCTCACGACACGCTGGGCTGGCCCAAGGGGTGACGAACGATGGCTCCCACTGTGCCTCCCTCGTCCGATGAGCAAGTCCGGTTCCTTGGTGAACCTGCAACGCCTGCTCGATGAGGGCCTGTTCGTCGCCACGTACAAGTACGCGCTTCTCCTTTCTATCGCCGATCTATGCATCGAACAGGGCGACGATTCCGGCGCGCCTCTACTGCTTGCGACCGAGGACATCGCCGAAAAGATTCGTGCAATACTACTGGCGGCACGCCGCACCATTCGCTACTCGAGAGGACGCAGAGAAGGAGGGAACCGCGCCAGTGGCGGTTGATCAGCCACCGTATGTGGCGCAGCCGCCTGAATGGAGACCCAAACGTGGCGGGCCGGGTTTTGCGGCTGAACGGGAAGAGCGTGACGGTCGTCGGAGTGGCTCCCAAGGACTTTCTCGGAGTTTTTCCGATGGCTCCGGCCGACGTGTTCGTTCCGGTGACTTCGGGTGCGGCCATCGCGCCGGAGCTGGGCGGCGACGCTCTCCACGCGAGGAATCTCGCTTTGTTTCGTGTGGTGCTGCGGATGGCGCCCGGGGTGAGGCTGGCCGCCGCGGAAGCGGCTCTCGACGCCGAAAGACGCCACCTTGACGACGAGGGCGGCATCCCGGAAAGCGAACGCAAGGGCCGCCAGGTACGGCTGCTTTCGGCTGGCGGCATGATGCCCATGCCGGCCGAGAAGAAGGCGATGACGTACACCTTCATGGCGGTCCTGATGAGCTTGATTCTCTCGCTGGCGTGCACCAACCTGGCCAATCTTTTGCTGGCGCGCGGAAGCCAGCGGAGCAGAGAGATCGCCATTCGGATCGCCGTCGGTGCCAACCGGGTCCGGCTGGTCCGGCAGTTGCTCACCTGGATCAGGCCCTGTTATTGCCTGTTATTGCCTGATATTCTCGCAGTTGCCTTTGCACACAAGTGTCCTGGAATGTGAGTATTAGGTCCCGAGAGACGATCCAGATTCCCTGTTCCGTCCCTGTTTTACAGGCCGTCGCTAGGGAGCCATGAGCGCAAACCTTGAGAAAAAATCTTGAGAATTCCAAGGCCACCCGCCACTATCTAAGTGTGGAGCACATTTCCGATCACGATCTAGAGCGCTACCACCTTGGAATGGTGGTGGACGAAGGCGAGCTGACCGCGTTGGAGGAACACGTTTTGGCCTGCCCGGAGTGCGCTGAACGGGCAGAGGAAGTGGCTAGGTATGTGGACACACAACGGGCAGCGATCATCACCGGAGGATTCGATTTGGAATGAGAAAAGCACAAGCAGGGACGGACGCGTTGCATGGTACTGCCCGGCACACGGCACACTTCTTTGCAGTGGGCACGAAATCACAGTGACCCCAACGAATCCGAGTTGCAGAGGGCGGCAAGACGGATCCAGTACACCCATGAGGTCAGCGACATCCAGAGCCTTACTCCGGCCCAGGCGACCAAACTGATGGAGCAGTTGGCGGCCATCGCATTCGGGGATGACGCAGACGCGCGCGCCGCGGCGGATGCGGAAGCGGAAAAGGGAGGTGCCCACGGTACACTGACGAAGCCGCGATAGGAGCCGGTTAACGGGCCGGCCGCGGCGTTTCTGCCGGAGAGGCGCGACCGGGCAAACGGCGCGCGCAGCCGGCCGCGTACGGTTGTATCAAAAAGCATTATGGAAACGGGTGAATTGAGCGTTGAGAACATAGCTGCTTTTCTCCATCAGAACTCTCATCACCAGGACAGCAGACACCAGGCGATAGCCGGGCCTCCCCGCCAGCAGAGCCAGCGGCAATCCGACCGCGGCTACCAGGATGGAAATGTGGGTCTGTAGTCTCGCGTAGGAATAGATCGCGCGCGCGATGCCGGGTTCTCCCGGGTTCAGGTACTCCGCCATGTATTTCCGGGTTGTGATCGCCAAGCCGGTGGCCGCCACCCCCGCGGTGATACTTGTCAGCCACCCCACGTAGACGTAGGGCCCGAGCCGCACTTTACCGATTACATTGGCGACAATGATGGAGGATGAAAGTGCCCCCGATGCCGCAAAAACTCCAGCCCGTACCAGAGGGAGTTTCGGGCGATCGTCTGGGTGTTGGTGCTGGTATGGTGAGGCTGAGGGCTCAATTGACAATCCCTGAACAGTTATCCGCCAGTCAACAGTCCGGCAGCGCGCTTCCACAACATATGGGCAAACACCTTGTAGCGCCGATCGTACCAGGCGGTAGGCACGGGCCACCACGCCAGCGACCGCACCATCCAGCGCAGGGCCCCGTCCTTGCCCTGTTCCCGGAGCATGATAGCGCCGTCGGCGAGAAAACAACCGTAAAGCCTGGCACGGCGAAGCCAGCGGACTGGTCCCCTCACGTTCTTTAGAACTGTTTGGTCTACGCACATCATATGTATGCGAAGAAACTTCTCTGCCTGCTGCGTCACCTGAATGGGTGACTTTCGATAAATCGCCAGCGGTTTGGGAATGTGCACAAACTGGTGGCGGCCAATCAGCCGGAGCCACAAGTCCCAATCCTCGCACATTCCACGATCTTCGCTGAAACCACCTTCAGCCAGAACAACATCCCTCCGCAGCACGGTAGAAGAAGGTGAAAAAGGGCTGAGCCGCCGAAGAATCTTAGGCAGACGACTGGGATCTGGAGCCTTCAGGATTCCGATGGCGCCATCTTCCTGCAGATACTGGACATCAGTATAAATGACCACCGCTTCGGGGTTATGCCGGATCACCTCGGCTTGGAGTGCAAGCTTGTCGGGCTCCCACAGGTCGTCGGAATCAAGCAGGGCAATCCATTCACACTGCGCCACTACATGGCCGCATTTCTTGCAGCGCCCTGACCACGGTTAGATTGGCGGAGAACCTTCACGGGGGGGCCGAACGATTCCGCAACTTCAGCCGAGCCATCGGTGGAACCATCGTCGATGACAATAATTTCAACCGGGGGGGTCGTTTGAGCAAGGGCAGATTCAATCGCAGGCCTCAAATACGGACCGGAATTATACACCGGAATGACCGCACTGAAAGCGGGTGTTAAACAAGGCGATATCATATCAAAATCCTGGTCGTGGATTGATATACATATGACCACAAAGTAGACGCGCCGCGACAGCAGCCACCCTTAGGTGCGCGACACTGACTTCTCGAAGAGGGGCGCCAAGGCGAAGGTGAAATGCCTGGTAGTGGGACCAAAGACGGCTTAGATCTCCGGCCCCTCCACATTCTCAACCCACCTAACATCTTCAATAGCCCTCCTTGTTGAAGTGGATACAGCCGCCGGGAGGGCGGCTGACAGTGAACCGCCCAACTCCAGATCATCGATGTACCGAGGAGTGACGCGCATGCACGTCCCACCAGAGCGAGCGTTCCTTGCCGGCCCTGCGATAGTAGTTTTTCAGATCTCCGAACCAGCGAAGCGCGGCGGCCGGCGTCATCCATGAACCGGCGGCTTGCTCTCCAAACGGGCCGGAGCTGCAAGGCGTGAATGGATAGTGATCGCGGCTGTACTGGCCGGGCGGATTCCATTCGGACTTGGCACGAAACCGTTGCGGAAGGCTGCGGATCGCGTTCCGAACGAACGGAGCGAGCCACCCAGCTTTCCGTAGAAGTCGCCAGCCGATCTGGTGATCGAATATCGGCGGCGTGTGCCAGAAGGTCTCGCCATCCACGAACTTGAAGTCGGAGTACCCCAGTTCGATCAACGTCTCGATGGTAGGGTCGGCAAAGTTCAGTTCGAGGGAGACATAGGCGGGGGCAGTTGCTGGAGTGAGGGACTGCAGAGTTTGCAGATCCGAACCTTCGATGTCGACTTTCATGAAGAAAGGCTTCCCATGCTCGGCAATAAGTTGCAGGGTCGTGACGCAAGAGATGTCTATCTCTTCCCACTCCCCAGCCTGTCCTCTTTTATCTGGTTCGAAGGAAGACCAGCCGTCGCTCAGGAGATTACGGTAGAAGGTGAACACTCCCGGTTCCTTCAACACCCCCGCATTGATGACCGTCATCCGCCCTTGCTGGATGTCGTTTTCAAATCGCCGGGTGCATTGAGCCGCCAACAGCGGATTGGCTTCAATTCCCACGACCCGATACCCGAGATGGAGATAATAGGCAGCGTCATCGCCGTTGTTGAGCCCAATGTCAAAGACAAGGTCGTGCTCCCCCAATTCTCCTCCGTCATCGGCACGATGAGCCCACCGGACCGAATCCAAAATATATCACCTTTCGACTTGCGGCCAAGCAGTGCGAGGCCCACTCCTCCAGGCTGAAATCTCCCGTGAGTTGGCGATGGATTCAACCCAGGGATCACGAGCGCCTCGAGTGTAGGCTGGTGCTGCCTGGGCTACACCGTCCGCCCCGCACGGGCCCTCCAGTCGCGGCCGTTAGGGCCGGGCTACAATGATCGCCATGGCCGCCATCAAGGCATCCCAAGGCTCGTGTGGATTTCCACGGAGGCGTGACGATTGTTCGACGAGAAACTCACAACTAAGTGAACTTTGGCTTTGAAGCGGAGTAGCGGCCCGTGGAGCCGCGGTGTAGGTCGTACCAGCTATCGCGTTGGGTGCGCTGGCTATTCTTGTACATCCAGCTCGCTCTTCACTGAACGGCGGCATAGGAAAGCCACTTGCCGTGGGACTGCTCACCAAACGGTTGCAGGCCGACGTTCGGTAAGGGACAATAATAGGGCGAGGACTTCACGTTGGGTGGTTACGTTCGATGACTGCCGCCATCAGCCACCGTTATCGGCCCCGGCCCCGAGAAATGGCCTGCTAATGCGGCGTATCCTGCGATTCTTGCTGCATCCTTGGTGGATCGCCGAGGCCCTTGTGCACCCCCGCCGGGGACGGGATTACGGCATCGGCCTATTTGCCAAGCTCAAACTGCTCCGCCAGATTTGGCGCAATTCCAATCAGCCCGGCAGCGCCTCCTCTTTTTTTGAACACGTCTTCCTGGTCACCCGCCTGTTCGAAATCTCCAAGGACCTCCCCGGCACGGTGGCGGAGTTCGGCTGTTATAAAGGCTTCTCCACCGCCAGCCTTTCGCTGGCCTGCGCCCTGACAGGGAGGCGTCTGCTGGTCTTCGATTCCTTCCAAGGCTTGCCAGCGCCGGAAGAGTCCATCCACAACTTCGACACGGGCCTTGAGGTGCTCTACCACCAGGGCCAATACACCGGCACGCTGGAAGAGGTCCGGCGGAACGTAACGCTCTTCGGAGACGTTAGCGTGTGCGAATTTATCCCAGGTTATTTTGACGCCACCCTGCCGCACCGCAACCCCGGCGAGCGCTTTGTTCTGATTTTCGAAGATGCCGACCTGCCGCAATCAGTCCGTAGCGTACTCCTCGGCACATGGAAGAAGTTGCAGCCGGGCTGCTCCTTCTTCTGCCATGAAGCACGCGACCGGGAAGTGGTGAAGCTATTCTTCGATGACCGCTGGTGGGTGGAAACCCTTGGTGAGCTGGCGCCGGGATTCGTCGGTTCCGGCGCAGGCATCATGAGCGGCCCGAGTTTGGACTGGTGTTGCCTGGGATTCACCGTCCGCCCCGCACGGGCCCTCCAGCCGCCGCCGTAAGCGCGCGGGGCTATAATGAATCACCATGGCAGCCATGCCGCCGCACCCCTCGTCTTCCGGCGGTTCCTCGTCGAGCGAAGTGGGCGTCCCCACGGTGTCGGTCATCATTCCGTCCCTGAACGCCGCGCGCTACATACGAGCGGCGATTGACAGCGCACTCGCGCAAACGCATCCCGTACTGGAAGTGATCGTGGTGGATGGCGGGTCGGGGGACGGTACGCAGGAGGTGGTGTGGGGCTACGGGCCGCACGTTCAGTTGCTGGATCAGAGGAAATCCGGCCGGAAGGGCATCGCTGCGGGACGCAATCTCGGTGTGGAGGCTGCGTCCGGAGATTGGCTGGCTTTTCTCGACGCCGACGACTGGTGGGACCCGCGCAAGACGGCCGAACAGTTGGCGGCACTGAAAAAAAGCCCCGGTGCGGCCTTAAGTTACACAGGAGCCTGGTTTGTCTCTGAGGCCTCGGGCGAGCGTACCAGCTGTCCCACCGCCGATGCCAAGGCCGTTTGGCCCACTTTGCGGTGGATCAATCCTCTCGGCGCTTCCACTGTGATGGCGCGACGCGATGCGCTGGTCGCAGTTGGCGCGTTCCGCGAAGACCTGATCGGTTTCGAGGATTGGGAAATGTGGGTACGGCTGCGGCTGCACTATCTTTTCGCCTCCGTTCCCGAGCCGTTGACCTTCTATCGGGTTCTGGCGCAAAGCATCAGCCACGACTTACAGAAGCACCTGGATGGAATTCCGGAAGTCTGCGGGAGCACCATGGTGGCGGGGTTGAACGCCTGGCAGCGATGGATCGTCCGGCGCCGTTTATGGGCCGCCCAATTGTATGGCGCGGCGCTGGTCGCCCGCGAGAACGGCGCCCCGCAGGAGAAATCCCTGCTTTGGCGCTCGCTGGGGAACTGGCCGTTTCCCACATTTCTCCCCTATCGTCATGCGTCGCTGTTGAAATCCTGCGTGGGGCCCAGAGTGTGGCGAGGCCTTCGTTCGCTCGCCCGCTAATCGAGATTCTCACTGTGGTGTCGTGCACCCTCGCGCACTCGCGCACCCTGACATTGACATTCCTCGCCAGAAATGGTAAAAAACTACAGCGCTCGGAGGCGGCCCCTGTCTGTGCCCGCTGAGTTCCTGCCCTCGTTTGGCTTCACGTGACATCTGCATTTTGCGTACCTGGAGGCGCCCCGTTGCCGCCCGGTTATCCCGCCTTGGCTTGCTGCTCGGGCATTTGATTTGTGAAGCGGGTTCGGAGATCCTAGGCGAAGGCCCTATGCGCTGCTCGAATTGTTCTCTCTGCGGAAGACTGCTGCTCTTTCTGTGTGCGGCGGCCGGCGCGATCCACGCGCAGTCTATACCCGCGGCTTCCTCGGACTTTTTCGAAACCAAAGTGCGGCCGGTCCTGGCAAACAATTGCTACGCGTGCCACACCGGTACTTCCATGGGCGGGTTGCGGGTGGACAGCCGGGTGGCCTTGTTGAAAGGCGGCGGACGCGGCGCTGCCATCGTGCCGGGCGATCCCGACAAGAGCATTCTGGTGGATGCCATCCGGCAGACCGATGCAAAGCTCAAGATGCCCATGGGCGGCAAGCTCAAGGAGTCTGAGATCGAAGACATCGTCTCGTGGATCAAGGCAGGCGCGGTGTGGCCGGCAACCGCAACCGCCGCCAGCGCGGCCACCGCCGCCAAGGGCACGGAAAAGTACGCGATCCCGCCCGAGCGGAAGGCCTTCTGGTCGCTGCTGCCGCTCCAGGATCCGCCGCCTCCCCAGGTAAAGGATGCGAGATGGCCGCGCACGGCGATCGACCGCTTCGTTCTGGCGCGCCTGGAAAAGGAGGGGATGAAGCCGGTGCGGCAGGCCAACCGGCACGACCTGATCCGCCGCGCGACCCTGGATCTGACCGGCCTCCCGCCCACCCCCGAGGAGATCGCGGCGTTCGAAAAGGATCCCTCTGCCGACGCTTTTGCCAAGGTGGTGGACCGCCTGCTGGCTTCCCCGCACTATGGGGAGCGCTGGGGCCGTTTCTGGCTCGACGTGGCGCGCTACGGCGAAGACGATTACCGCAGCCTCAACCCCAATCCTCGCGGCTACCATCCCTATCCCAACGCTTATGTCTATCGCGATTGGGTAATCCAGGCGTTCAACGACGATATGCCGTACGACGCGTTCGTGAGGGCGCAGATCGCTGGCGACCTATTGGACGAGAAGACCCGCTATAAGACGCTGCCCGCCACCGGCTTCCTCGGTCTGGGACCCTGGTATTACGACAACGGCGCGGTGGAAGTGACACGCGCCGACGAGCGGCACGACCGCGTGGATGTGGTGACCCGCGGATTCCTCGGCCTCACCGTGGCCTGCGCGCGCTGCCACGATCATAAGTACGATCCCATCCCCCAGACTGACTACTATTCCTTGGCCGGCGTGTTCCTGAACACCGCTTACCATGAGTATTCCCGCGTCCCTAAGTCGGTTCTGGACGAGTACACCAGGCTGGAAGAGGAGGTGGAAAAGAAACAGAAGGTGCTTCAGGAGATCCAGAATAACTTGAGCGCGCAGTTATCGGAGTCTCTGGCCTTTAAGACCTCCAATTACCTGCAGGGGGTCTACGAAGTCGCCGGCCAGAAGCGGGACATCGAGACCGTGGTGGAGGCCAGAAAGCTCGATTACGAGCTGCTGGAGCGGTGGATCAAGTACATGGGAAAGCCCACCGACAAATACCACCACAAGGAAGCGTGGCAGGCCCTGATGAAGAAAGCTAAGCCCGCGGCCGGGGGTGGTGGTGGTCGAGGCATGGGCGGCGGTGGCGCCTTCGGGGGTGGCGCGGACGGCGGTGGTCGCGGGGGCGCCGGTGGCCGCGGCGGGGGCAATCCGGAAGTCAAGAAGGTTGCCGATGAGTTCCAGGCGAGCGTGATCCAGGCGATGCTTGCCCGCAAGGAGCTCAACGAGGAGAACGATATCATCGCGGCCAAGGCGCTGGAAGGCACCAAGAAAAAGAAGCGCGCCAACAAACCCAACGAATTTATCACGAATGACGACTTTTGCCCGAATTGCGGCCTTCGCCTGAAGACCATGCCGGAAGACGAGAGCAGCTTCTGGACGGAGATTTTCCAGCGTGAGCTGACCGATGCCGACGACCCTGCCGCCATGATGGCCGCTGGCGGCCGCGCGGGCAAGCCCGGAGTGCTGCTCTTCCGCGGTTGGGGACTGGAGAGCCGCACCGGAGCCGAGGCGCAGGCACAGATGGCCGCGGTTCGAGCCGATCTGGAAGCTGCCCGGAAGAAACTGGAGCCGGCCTACCCGTTTCTCCATGGCGTCGAGGACGCCAGGGAACCCGTGAACCTCCCGGTCAGTATCCGCGGCAATCCCAACAACCTCGGGCCCGAAGTCCCGCGGCATTTCTTGAGCATGCTCTCGAAGGACGAGCCGCAGCCTTTCGCGAAGGGCAGCGGGCGGCTGGAGCTGGCCGATGACATCCTGAAACAGCCGATTGCCATGCGCGTGTTCGTGAACCGCATTTGGAAAGGTCACTTCGGCACGGGGATTGTCGATACCCCCAGTAACTTCGGAATGACCGGCGAGCGCCCCACGAATCCCGAACTACTCGACTACCTTGCCAGTAACTTCGTTAAGAACGGCTTGTCCGTCAAGAAGCTGCACCGCGACATCATGTTGAGCTCGGTGTATCAGCTTTCCACCGATAGGGACGAGTCCAACTATGCCAAGGACTCCGGCGACCGCTTCTACTGGCGCATGGACCGGAAACGGATGGACGCCGAGCAGATTCGCGACGCGGTTCTGATGGTGGCGGGCAATCTCGATAAGTCACTGGGCGGTCCCAGCCAGGAGCTCACGCCTGCTTTCACCCGCCGCACGGTATACGGCACGGTGAGCCGTTACAAGCTGGATGAGTACCTCCAGTTGTTTGACTTCCCCAGCCCGAACATCAGCGCCGAGAAGCGCTTCACCACCACCGTGCCGCTGCAGCGGCTGTTCCTGATGAATAGCGACTTCATTCAGGTGGAATCGGAAGAGCTCGCCAGGCGGGTGGCCCCGGAGGCCGACAACCGCGCGCGCATTCGGAAGGTCTATCTGCTGGCGTACGGCCGCGAGCCCAGCCCGGAGGAAGTGAAGTTGGGCATCGATTATCTGCACGCCGAGCCGATGCGCGAGTACGAGGAAAACAAGAACAAGCCGCCGGAAGGCGGGGGGCGCGGCGGCCGCGGCGGGCCGGGAGGCGCAACGCCGGCTGCTACGGCTACGGCTGCCGCCGCCAAACCCGACGCTCCGGAAGGCGGCGCCGGCGACGGAGCCGAGGCCGCGGCTGACGCGCCAGCGCCCATGCCCATGGGTATGGGAATGATGGGCGGGATGGGCGCATTCCCGGGAGGCGCAGGCATGGGCGGCCGCCGAGGTCCGGGCGCGCCACCGGTAGAGGTGAAGTACGAGCCGACCGCATGGGGCCGTTACATCAAGGTGCTTCTCAGTGCCAGCGAGTTTGTCTTTATCAACTAGTGGGACAGACGATCGTTTTTCGTCGTCTGTCAGCCGGCCTTCGGCCGGCCGGGCTTCCGACTTGCCCGCAGAGATCGAGGAGCGATCGTGAAAAATATGTCCTTACACAAGTCTTCTAACCCCGTGACCCGCAGGGAAGCGCTGCTTCGCGTGGGCAGCGGCTTCGGCATGATGGCATTCGCGGGAATGCTCGGCCGCTCGCTGGCCAAAGCCGACACCATCATCAAGCCGGATGGCACGGTGGGAGTGGCCAAACTCGACTACCCGCAGCGCGTCAAGCGCGTCATCTTTCTGTTCATGAACGGCGGCCTGTCGCACGTCGATAGCTTCGATCCCAAGCCTGCCCTGGATAAGTATGATGGCCAACCCCTGCCCGGTGGAACCGTCAAGACCGAACGGCGCACCGGAGAGTTGATGAAGTCGCCGTTCAAGTTCAAGAAGTACGGCCAGTGTGGCATGGACGTCAGTGAACTGTGGCCGCACCTCGGCGAGGTGGCCGACGATATTTGCTGGGTCCGCTCGGTGTACACCGATATCCCCAACCACGAGCCCTCCTGCCTCATGCTGAATACCGGCGCCAACCAGGCGGGCCGGCCATCCATGGGCGCCTGGCTTACTTACGGCCTGGGCACGGAAAACCAGAACCTTCCCGGCTATGTGGTTCTATGTCCTAGCGTTCCGACGACGGTCGGTCCCCCTCTCTGGAGTAATGGCTTCCTGCCGGCGATCAACCAGGGAACTTACATCTCCAATCGGGTTCAGACCGCTCCGGACGGTCCCGATGGCATGCCTGGCGAAGACATGCCCGAAGAGATGCCCGAGGATGCGGCTAAGGACCAGGACGCCAAGGATAAGGACGGCAAAGACAAGCCCAAGAGAGTGGTCATCGAGCGCTATTTCGATCCCAAGAAACTGGTCAGCTACGTGAATAACCCGAAGTTCTCGCTGGTGGAGCAGCGCCGCGAGCTCGACTTACTGCAAAGACTGGAGAAACTGCGCGAGGCTCAAACCGGTACCGATCAGCAGGTGGAAGCGGTCATCAAGTCCATGGAAGTCGCCTACCGCATGCAGACCGATGCACCGGAAGTCTTCGATGTGCGCAAGGAATCGCAAGCCACGCTGGATCTCTACGGCCCGGGGCCGGTTGCCCGTGGTTGCCTGACCGCGGTCCGGCTGGCGGAAAAAGGCGTTCGTATGACGCAGGTCTACTATTCCCAGGGTGACCCATGGGACGCGCACGGCGATATCTTCGCCCACAAGACCAATGCGAAGAATTCCGACCAGGGCTTCGCCGCCGTGATCAAAGACCTGAAGTCGCGCGGCCTGTGGACGGACACGCTGGTGGTGTGCGGTTCGGAATTCGGCCGTACGCCGGTACGGGAAGTCGGCGGCGCCGGCGGCGGCATCAAGCGGGGCCGCGACCACAATCCCTTCGGGTTTACCATGTGGCTGGCAGGCGGCGCGGTCAAGGGGGGCACAATTTACGGCGCCACCGATGACTTCGGCTTCAAGGCCATTGAGAAACCCGTACACGTTCACGACATTCACGCGACCATTCTGTACCTGTTCGGCATCGACCATACCAAGCTGACTTACCGTTACAGCGGCAGAGACTTCCGTTTAACAGATGTGTCGGGCACCGTCCTCCACGACCTAATCGCTTGAAGTGGCGCAAGCACTCGTGCTCGGAGTACCCTCTGGGTCGGTCGGCACTCGTGCCGGCACTTGGCGGGTGCCGGCGCTCGGCTCGCCATCAATCAAATCAATCGGTCGAATAGCAGATTTTGATTTGACTCCAGTGCCAGGTTGTCCGTACACTGCATCAACGGTCTCTGTTTCTCTAGGTAACAGACTCTCCCCGCCGAGACTCGATCCACGTCGAACAGTTGCTCCCAAGCTCCCATCTACGTAAGGAGAATAGTCTCAAATGACTCGCTTCGCCATAGCGCTCGTGTTGGCAGTGTTGCCGCTGGCCGCTCAAAGCAGCCTGCAGGGTGTGATTACCGATACGCAAGGGGCGGTAGTGCCAGAAGCCGTCGTCACGGCAAAGAACGCCGACACTGCCGCCATGCGAAAAGCGCTGACCAACAGCACTGGCGTCTACGTTCTACCCCAAGTCCAGCCCGGAACTTACAAGATTACGGTGGAGAAACCCGGGTTCCGCACGCATACCGCGGAGATCCTGCTGCAAGTGAACACTCCGGCTACTCTGGACATCAAGCTGGAACTGGGGCAGGTAGCCGAGTCGGTGAACGTCAATGCTGAAGTCGCCGTCGTCAATACCGAGAATGCGGCCATGGGCAGTCCGTTCACCGAGACCCAGGTGAAGGAACTCCCGCTGCAAACGCGCAACGTAGTCGCGCTGCTGGGCGTACAGGCGGGTGTGTCGTCCTCCGGACAGGTTCTCGGGTCCCGGCCCGATCAGAATAACGTGCTCCTGGACGGCGTGGATGTCAACGACAACCAAGGCAAGGACGGATTCAATGCAGTGCTTCCGATCCCGCTCGACTCGGTGCAGGAGTTTCGCACCACGGTCGCCGGTCTGGGCGCCGATATGGGCCGTTCCGCGGGCGGACAGGTATTTATCGTGACCAAGGGGGGAAGCAATCAATTCCACGGGTCGTTGTACGAGTACAATCGCAACACTCTGACCGAGGCGAACGACTGGTTCAGCAACCGCGCCGGCGTAGCCCGTGCGGCCCTGGTTCGGAATCAGTATGGAGGCTCGCTGGGCGGTCCGGTCCTCAAGAACCGCCTGTTCTTCTTTTTCAACTATGAAGGCCGCAAGGATCGCAGCGCCACTTCGAAGACGGCCACAGTCCCGAACAGCACCTTCGCGCAGGGGACCGTACAGGTCTTGCTGAAGGACGGAAGGACCGTCCAACTGACTCCACAGGACGTAGTCAACATCGACCCGCTTCACATCGGCGCCAGCCAGTACGTGCTGAACCTGATGAAACAGTATCCGGCGGGGAACAATCCGCTGGGGGCTTCCGACAAGGGTCTGAACTTCAATCAACTGCTCTTCAACGCGCCCAACCATCTGGACAATCACGCCATGGTCGGGCGGATGGATTACAACATCGACCAGTCCGGCAAACACAGCATCACGGTGCGCGGCACTTTGAACGGAGCCTCGCAGGACGGAAGCGGCACTGGAACCACGGGGCTCGCGCAATTCCCGGGACAGGCGGCCGTGGCGAAAACGCTCGATAATTCGCGCGGCGTCTCCGTCCGATATACCGCCGTGCTGGCTCCTCACCTGGTAAACCTGGCCACCTACGGCTACACCCGGCTTGGTACGGCTTCCACCGGTTCCGATGCCGTTGTCCCGAACCTCGGTTTTACGACACTGGATCCTTTGACGCCGCGCCCTTCGCAGCGCATTGCACCCACGATGAACCTGGCTGACGATTTGACCTGGACGAAGGGCCGTCACACGGTCCAACTGGGCTTGAACTTCAGGATCATCGACAACAACCGGCTCTCGTTTAACAACCTGCCGAACTACAGTTTCAGCCGCAACACCCTGCTGGGGCTGGGCGCCGATATCGACGCCGACGTACTGGCCTACCTCCAGCCGATCTATGGCAGCAGCATCGCCCTCTCATCAGGCACCAACGTAACCAATGCCTTCGGCGCCCTGCTGGGACTGATCAATCAATTCGGAGCCACTTACAACTTCGGGAAAAGCGGCCAGGCCATTCCGTTTGGCCAGCCGGTGGCCGTCGATTTCGGTTCCAAGGAATACGAAGAGTACGCCCAGGATACTTTCAAGTGGAAGCGCAATGTTACGGTCACTTATGGGCTGCGATATTCCATCTTCAGCCCGCCCTACGAGAAGAATGGCATCCAGGTGGTGCCGGTAACGCCCCTCAGCCAGTTCTTCGCCGAACGTAACGGTGGACAGTTGCTCGGAATCCCCTCCTACGCGCTGCCCAGCGCCATGGTCACTTACGACCTGGGTGGTCCGGTCAACAACAAGCCCGGATACTATCCCACGGACTACAAGGACATCGCACCGCGCCTTTCGGTGGCTTATACGCCCGAATCCGGCTCGATGCTGGAGAGCATTATGGGTAAGGGCAGCGTGTTCCGCATTGGCGCGGGCATCGTTTACGATCACTACGGCAGCGCCATGGTGAACACCTTTGCCAATTCCGGTTCGCCTGGCTTGGCAACTACGGTGGCCCAACCCGTCAACACGAATTTCACCACAGGGTACCGCTACAACGGCAGCGGATTGCCGGTCCTTCCCGCTGCTGGCGGGGGCGCATTTCCATACGCTCCACCTGTCATTCAGGGAGGATTCACCACGTTCAGCGGCGTGGCGAGTAACTTGAAAGCGCCCTACGAGTATCTGCTCAACGCCAGCTATGCACGTCCCCTGCCGCATAAGATGAGCCTGGAAATCGGTTACGCCGGGCGCCTCAGCCACAGGGGCCTCCTGAGCCAGGATTTCGCCCAGCCGATGACGAAGTTCACCGATCCGAAATCGGGTCAGTCATGGATTCAAGCCAGCACCGCACTGGCGCAACTCTACAACTCGGGAGTTACATCCGCCCAGGTGAAAGCCAATCCGAACTTGATTCCGAATCAGGCTTTCTTCGAGAACATCTTCCCGGGCGCGAAGAACCTGTATATTAACGGCAGCGCCAGTGCCAACTTCTTCTATGATGTGTACGGTAACTATTCCGGCAGCTATTTGGATGGCCTGAACGACATGGACCGCATCCGCCAGCCGAACGGAGGGTGTATTGCGGTGTATGGCTGTAACACGTTCTTTCCGCTGCAGAACTCGGGCCTGCAGGCCTTCGCAAATGCGGGTAAGTCGGCATACCACGCAGCGACCATCGTGATCCGGCGGCCCGTGACGAATGGTTGGGGCTACGACTTCAACTACACTCTGTCGCATTCGATCGACAACGGTTCGGCGTCCGAGACCTCGGGCGGCGCCTTGTTGCAGGATGCGTTTAACCCCAACGCTTACCGCGGCCCCTCGGATTTCGACGCGCGTCACACCATCACCGCCGACGCCGTAGTGGAGTTGCCGGTAGGCAGGGGCAAGACGTTCGCGAATCACATTCCCAAGTGGTTGGACTACGCGATCGGCGGATGGCAGGTATCCACCTTGTTTTCCTTCCGCACCGGGCAGCCGCTAAACTGTGTGGATTCAGGGGTCTACAACGTAAATTACGAGACATCCTCGTATTGCATCGTGAAGCCGGGTTCCAGTCTGCCCTCCGGTGGATTCACCTTCGATCAAAATGGCATTCCCAGCATCTTTGCGAACACCAGTGTGGTGAACTCCGTGGTGGCCAGCCTTCCCGGGCAGGTGGGTACGAGAGGCATCGCTCGAGGTCCCGGCATGTGGAACAGCGATGTGGCGATCGGCAAGTACTTCCAGCTACCGAAAGAAGGGCACCGGCTGCAACTGCGGGCCGAGGCATACAATGTCCTCAACCACGAGAACTTCGCCAACCCGAGTCTCAGCGCCACTTCGCCGGGTCTCAATATGTCCAATCCGACCACGTTCGGCGAAATCACGAGCTCCCTCGGCGGGACCGCCGCGCGCGTAATGCAGTTCGCGTTGCGCTACGAGTTCTAAAGGCGACCGCTCCCAACCCAAAGGGTACCCCGGTCGCTGCTCCGCATGAAACCGTGCACGGCAGGCCACGAAAAACGATGGCCTGCCCCACTGCGTTTTCGTTTATAGTACTCTCCATGGCAATCATCGCGGTTCTCGGGCGAAAGGGCGGCATCGGGAAATCGACCATCATAGGCAATCTGGCGGGTGAATTCGCCGCTATTGACCGGAGCGTCATCGTCCTGGATGCCGACCCGCAGCACAGCCTGGCGGCCTGGGCGTCACAGGGCGAAGGAATGCTATCCCGCTCGGTCGAAAAAGTGAAAGCGGACAGCACCGGAGCGCTAGAGGCCAAGGTGCGCAAGGTTCAAAAGGCGGCCGACCTGGTGCTCATCGACACGCCGCCAGGGATCCCCGAAATCGCCTATCAGGCCGCCCTGGTTGCCGACCTGGTTCTGCTGCCGTGCGGCCCTTCTCCCCTGGACCTCTTCTCCCTCAAGGATGCCTTGGCCCAAGCCCTGAAGGCGCGCGCCGAACGGCGATCCAAGAAGCCCCGCATCCGGTTCGTCCCTTCCCGGGTACTGATGAGCACCAACCTCGGACGCAATCTCTCCTCCACGTTGGAGGAGATGGGAAAGAAGGTGCTGCCCCCCATCGGCCTGCGGATCGTGGTGGCCGAGGCGGTGGCAAACGGCTTGACGGTGTGCGAGTACGCGCCGAATTCGGTCTCTCACGCGGAGTTCGAGGCGCTTGCCAAGGCCGTGGACAAGATCGTGACGCGGTGAGCCAGTGGCCGGCTAAGGCCGGCTGACAGACGACAAAAGGCGATCGTCTGTCCCACTGGACGCACTCTCCAGTCTTCGCACCAGCCACGGGATCTCGTCCTCATGGCAAGGGTCTGGCACCCGCAGATCGAGCACCGGGCGGGACCCGTGTTCCGGCGAAGGTTTCGCCAGGACGATCACCCGTGTGCCCAGCCGCAATGCCTCCTCGGTGTTGTGCGTGACAAACAGAATCGTAGTGCCGGTGGATTGCCAGAGCTGCCGGATGAGCCGCTGCATGCCCTTTCGGGTTCCTGGGTCGAGGGCGCTGAAAGCTTCATCCATCAGCAGAATGCGCGGCCCGGTGATGAGTGCCTGCGCGATCGCCACGCGCTGCTGCATGCCTCCCGAAAGCTGGTCGGGGTACTTGCGGGCATCCGGCTCGCGCAGGCCGATGCGCCGCAGGTAGTCGAACGCCATGTTCCGCAATTCCCGGCGGCGCCGGTAGAAGCGCGGCGTCAGCCGGCCCAACAGGCTGAATTCGCTCACTTCCGGCCCGAACGTGATGTTGTCCAGCACGGTCTTATCCGGGAACAGCGAGTACTTCTGTGGAATGTAGCCGCGTGTCCGGTCCGGTTGTGTGTGCTCGCGTCCATCCACCAGGATGCGGCCGCTCAAAGGCCGCTCGCAGCCCAGCACCAGGCGCAGCAAGGTAGACTTGCCGCAACCCGTCTGCCCCAGGATGCAGACGAATTCGCCCTCTTCGATCTCAAGATCGATGCTGTCGAGTACGGGCCGCGAGGGCGAGCCGTACGCCACCGAGACGCCATCGATGTGGATCAGCGGCATGGCTCTCAAGCCTCCTGGAACCAGGGATGCAGTTTGCGGTTCGCCAGCCGCATGGCCTGGTCCACCAGGAAGAGCAGCAGCGCCACCCAGAGCACGTACGGGATGATCACGTCCATCCCCATGTGCCTTCGCAGCAGCGCGATGCGGTAGGCCAAGCCATCGGTGGAAGCGATCATCTCGCCCGCGAAGAGAAACAGCATTACCGATTTCAGATTCAGCCGGATGCTGTTCAGCACGCGCGGCGCGATCTGTTTCAGCACCACCCGGTAGGCCACGTCGAAATCGCCCGCCCCCAGCGTGAAGGCTTTTACCGTCTGTTCGGCTGGTACCCCGCGCGTGAGGTTGAACGTGTCCAGAATGATCGTGGGCGTCACCCCGATCACGATCAGCATGATCTTCGCCAGTTCGTCGATCCCGAAGGCGATGAACAGGATCGGCAGCAGGGAGAGCGCGATGATCTTGTCGAAGAACAGCACGAACCGCAGAAAGAACACGCCGATGAACGGAAACAGGCCCATGTGCAGCCCCAGCAGCACGGCGGGAATCAGCAGAACCATGCTGTAGAGGAATCTGCGGGACGTCGCCTTCGTGTCCTTCCACAACATGCTGGCGAAGAACTGCCGGACCACCGACGCGTCTTGCGCCCGCTGCTCGTCATCCTCCGCGGGCTTGAGCGCGGCGTCGTACAGGCCGCGCGCCATCTGCGCCACGGTTGGCATCACGCGGTCTTCAGGGTTGTCGCGATGGCGTCCGTGGGAGACATAGAAGTACATGGCGATCCCGGCCACGAAGAGGCTCCAGGAAAGGAGTATCGTCCAGGAGCGGCTCGGTTTGGCGTGAATCAGCAAAAACCCCGCAGACATAGGTTCCTCTACAGCTTGCCCTGCGCGGCCATCTGCATATAGCTCAGATCGAAGTACAGGCGTACCCGATCGGCTTTCCCCTGCACGGTGTTATCGGGATAGCGAACCGCCACGTCGTCCACCGACTTGGTGTTGGCGCCCAGCAGTCCGTGGTCAAAGCAGAATTGCCGCACCAGCGCCATCTTCTGTTCCAGGCCGGCAGAGCCGCCGAACTCCACCGCCGATTGCGGCGTGTAAAACATCTTGGTGGTGCTGAGCTGTTCCTTGTAGGATGCCAGCGTGTCCTCGGACCCTTCCGCGATCGCAGCCAGCACCTTGTCCGCGGCCGGCCCCGGGGTTTGCATCTGCGCCAGCACTTCGTACCATGCCCCCGAGAGTGCCTTGGCGAACTTCTGCCCCGCGCCGTCGGGACGGTTCAGCACGTCCGTCCGCACCACGGTCAGGTCCAGAATCTCTCCCGGAATTTGGGCGGAGTTGAACAGCGACGCGACGCCCTTCTGTTTGACAATCTGCGAGACCATCGGCTTCCACGTCACCACCGCGGAGGCGCTGGAATCGCTCAGGAAGGCCGTCGCGATGTCGGAATCCGACGTGTTGATCATGCGCACTCGCTTGATCTGGTCGCGCAACCCGCCCAGCGTCATGGCGCGGTCGAACAGGTACTCTGAAACGGTCTTCTCCACCAGCAGCATCTTCTTGCCGGCCAGGTCTTTCATCGCGAGATTGTTGCGTACCAGCAACGCGTCGTTTCCGTTGGAATAGTCGCCGATCAGAATTACGGTGGTGGGAACGCCCGAAGCCGCCGGCATATCCAGCGCTTCCATGTTGGTCATGGTGCAGGCGTCGATGTTGCGCGCCACGAACGCATCCAGCGAAGGCGCATAGTCGAATCGCTGGACCTTGATCGCGATGCCGTATTTATCCGCCCATTTGCGGAGAATCCCGGCCTTGTTCATGTAGTGGTAGGGCGTCCATCCGGCATAGACCGACCATCCCACGGTGAAGGTAGGTTTCTCGGCCAAGCCCGAAACCGCAAGCAGCAATAGTAAGGAAAGAGTGCGCAGCATCGTCGCCCACAGGGTGCAGAGACTCCGCGGCGACGGGGCCGGCGGGGGAACTTAATGGATTCTATCATGATGGCCGGGTGGTTCCGGGACGGCGGCCTTCGATTCTTTCTATGCGCCCGATTCATCTTCCTGATAGTGATCGTGGGGCAGACGATCGCTTTTTGTCGTCTCCCCGGCAAAAGAGACAGACCACAGAAAACGATGGTCTGTCCCACCTACTTCAGGTAGTTCCGCCAGCCTCCGAAGTGCGTGATTTCGGTGGCGCCCCGAAGCGCATCAGGCTCGCAGATGAAGCACTTCACGGTCTCGCCGCTATCCAGGGTCGCATTCCCGATTCCGAGCGGCGGCGGCACTTCCGCAACGAACCCGCCAAAACGGTCTTCCGGTACGGCCCAGACCTCCACTTCGATTCCTTTCCCGTCGAAGCCTTCATCCCGCACCAGCCCCGGTTTCGGAGTCATGGTGCGGTCCAGCGCGTATAGCCGATAGCCCCGCGCCGTACGGCACGTTTTCAGCAACCGCGCGCCGCGCTCGGTAAGCTGCCGGTTCAGAGGCTGCCCCTTCAGATGCGCGCCCACCACGGCGACAGCGATGCACCCCGGAGGACACGCCCCCAGGTCGATCGCCGGACCGGGCAGCTTGCCGTGCGTGCGATGGTAGCGGTCGGCCACCGCCAGCAAGGCTTCATCGCTGAACGCGGGTCCGATGAAGGAGACGCCGAATGGCAAGCCCGTGGTCCGAAAGCCGGCAGGCACCGCTACCGCGGCAAGATCCAGCAAATTCACAAAGTTGGTGTAGTAGCCCAAATCGGTGTTCAGGCGAATGGGCTCCGCGGCCACGGCTTCGTGCGTGTAGGTGGTTCCCGTGGTGGGTAGCACCATCACGTCCATTTGCTCCCATTCGGATTCCGCGGCGCGGCGCAATTCCCGAAGCCGGTATTCCGCCTCAAAGGCGTCCACCGCGGTGTAGCGCCGCGCGCCCGAGATAATCTCGCGCACCACCGGATTCATCTGGTCGCCGTGCAGATCCACGAATTGGCCGAGCGCCGCCAGCCGCTCCGCCACCCACGGCCCCGCATAGAGCAGATCGGCCGCGGCCCGGAACACCGCGAAATCAATCTCCACCCTTTGCCCGCCCATGCCCTCAATGTCACTGAGGGCCTTCTGGTACAGGCAGGCGGCGGCGTCATCGCCAAAGAACTGGAGTTGATCCGCCGCGGGCACACCAAAGCGGAAGGTGCCGGCGGCCCACGGCGCCGCGCTCTGCCCCACGGCCGCCACGCGCGAAAACGGATCGGCGCCGTCGAATCCGCGGGCGCAATCCCACACGGTGTAGGCGTCATGACAGGTCGCGGTCAGGATGGAAATGCAGTCTAGAGTCCGGCATGCCGGCACCAGCCCGAGCGTGCTCAAGAGTCCGCGCGAGGGTTTCAGTCCCACCAGGTTGTTGAAGGCGGCCGGAACACGGCCCGAGCCGGCCGTGTCGCTGCCCAGCGCAAAGCTGACCAGCTTCGCGGCCACGGCCACGGCGGACCCCGAACTGGAGCCCCCGGAAATATACCGGGGATCGAACACGCTGGAGCAGGCCCCGTGCGGCGACCGGGTCCCCACCAGGCCCGTGGCGAACTGATCGAGGTTGGTCTTGCCGATGGGGATGGCTCCGGCGTCCACCAGCGATTGCACCACGGTGGCACTCTGCGCCGGCTGATAAGCGTACGCCGGGCAGCCCGCAGTGGTCGCCAAACCCGCGACGTCGATGTTGTCCTTGATGGCGAAGGGCACGCCGTATAGCGGCCGCGCCGCCGCCAGCGGGTCGCTCTCCAGTTCGCGCGCCTGGGCCATCGCGTATTTTCGAGGCACCAGGGAAATCCAGACCGGAGCGAGCGGACCGGAGCCGATCCGGTCGTAGACGGCCGCAACCACGTCGGCGGGCTTCGCCGCCCGTGATTGATAAAGAGTGCGCAGAGACGCCAGGTCCAGTGCGAAGTCCGCTTTCACGTCCTCACCTCTTTCACGTCCTAGCCTCCTGGCGAAGGGTGACCAGGTGCTGCCCGGCCGTCACCAGCGCTCCGGTCGTGCAATTCAGCCTCTCCACCGTTCCGGCGGCGGGCGATGCCACTGCGATCTCCATCTTCATGGCTTCCAGGACCACCAGTCGCTGTCCCGCTTCGACCCGCTGCCCCGTTTCCACCGCGATATTCCAGACGCTGGCCGTTACCGGGGAACAGACCGGCCGGCATCCTTCGGGCACGGTTTCCTCCACCCGCGGTCCAGACGCACTTTCGTCCGGCGCTTCGAGAAACCGGTCCGCGCCCGCGAGGGCCCATCGTTCGCGTTCCGCTTCGAAGGCTTCCTGCTGGCGCCGCTTGAATTGTGCCGCCTCCCTCCCGGTGGAGGACAGGAACGCGTGGTAGTCCTTCAAGCGGAAATCCCGATCTTCGATGCGCAGCGGATAGCGCCCGTGCGGAAAGGCATCGCGAATCTCCAGTAACTCATCCGCGGAGACCGGCTCAAACCGGATCTGATCGAAGAAGCGGAGAAGCCACGGCGTACCCGGCTCAAACTCGCGCGTGGTCCGGAAAGTGTTCCACATCTGCACCGTGCGTCCCACAAACTGGTATCCGCCCGGCCCTTCCATGCCGTACACACAGAGATAGGCGCCGCCAATCCCCACGGCGTTTTCGGGAGTCCAGGTGCGCGCCGGGTTGTACTTCGTGGTGACCATGCGGTGCCGCGGATCGGTCGGCGTGGCCACCGGCGCGCCCAGGTAGACGTCGCCCAATCCCAACACCAGGTAGTTCGCGGCGAACACAATCCGCCGGACTTCTTCTACAGATTCCAGGCCATTGATGCGGCGGATGAACTCGATGTTGCTCGGGCACCAGGGCGCATCCGGCCTCACCCCCTGCATGTACTTCCGGATGGCCAACTGCGTGGCCGGGTCGTCCCAGGAGAGCGGGAGGTGAACGATCCGCGACGGCACGACGTTATCGTCCAGATCCGGAATGCGCTTCTCGCAGGCATCCAGCGCTTCCAGCAAGGCCTCGCGGTGCAGCCGTCGTCCGTCGTAGTGAATATGCAGCGAGCGGACTCCGGGCGTGACGTCGAGAATGCCCGGGAGGCCGGCGCCACGCAACTGGTTTTCAAGAGCGTGGACGCGGAAGCGGAGGTTCAGGTCGAGCACGTTCGGCCCGTATTCCACCAGCATGCAGCGGTCTCCATCGGCACGGCAGACCATGGAGGGAGCCGCTGAGGCAGCATGGTTCCGCAAGACCGGCTCCTCGCGAACGGCCAGCACAGGCAGCCCCGGAAGTTCGCCCGAAAGCGTCTGAACGCACGCGTCGAGAGCCCTTTCCATCTCGCGAGCCTGTGCCAGGGAAATGGCGCGGAAGCGAACCAGGTCTCCCGGCTTCAGTTGCCCGATCTTCCAGAGTTCCGCGTGCACGATGGTCGCCGGACAGACGAAGCCACCCAGGCTCGGGCCATCCGGACCCAGGATCACCGGCATATCGCCCGTGAAGTCGATGGTTCCGACCGCGTAGGCGTTATCGTGGATATTCGATGGATGCAGCCCCGCCTCGCCGCCGTCATTGCGAGCCCACTTAGGTTTCGGCCCGATGAGCCGTACGCCGGTGCGGTCTGAATTGTGGTGCACCTTCCAGGCGGTGGAGAAGAACGTCTCGATATCTGCCGGAGTGAAGAAATCCGGCGCCCCATGCGGCCCATAGAGCACTCCGATCTCCCACTGGGTTCCGTGGAGTGGGCTTTCAGCCTGCCATGCCCGCTTTCCTGCGGGCATGTTTTGGCTCGGGACAAACGCCGGCACGCCCGAAGCGGGTCCACACACCGGAAATGCCGGCGTGGCAGCCCGAAAGCCCACTCCACGGAGATGCAGCACGTCGCCCGAGCGCAGCGGCCTTCCGGCATGGCCGCCGAAACGTCCCAGGATAAACGTGCTTCGGCTGTCCAGGTATACCGGCACATCGAATCCCCCTGCGATCGCCAGATACGCGCGGCTCCCGAATCCCTGCGCCGATCCTAGCTCCAGCAGTGACCCGGCCCGCACGCCCACGGCCTGCCACGGAGCCACCGCCGCTCCATCCAGCCGCGCTCCGAAATCCGCCCCAGTCAGCGCGGTCGCGGTGTCGCAACCGAAACGCAACGTGGGCCCGGTCACCGTAATCTCCAGGCCCGCCGCATCCTCGTCATTCCCCACCAGGCGGTTGGCGAGCCGAAAAGCGAGCGCGTCCATAGGCCCCGAAGGGGGAACACCCACGTGCCAGTACCCCACCCGGCCGGGGTAATCCTGAACGGTGGTCTGTGTCCCTGGATCGATCACCTCTACCGCATTTCGACGGTAATCGAAGCCGCGCAGAAACGAGGTGGTGATTCCACCAGCCGCAAACGCCGCGTCGGCGCAGACCTGCCGCAAGTACTCCAGATTGGTCTCGATGCCGTCGATGCGACACTCCGCCAGCGCCGCGCGTAGTTCCGCCAGCGCGGCCGTGCGGTCGCTGCCGCGCACGATGATCTTGGCCAACAGCGGATCGAAATACGGCGTGACTTCCGAGCCGGACTCCACCCAGGTTTCCACGCGGGCGCGCGCCGGCCATGCCACGTGCGAGAGCCTGCCGGCGCTTGGCTGAAAATCCTTCGCCGGGTCCTCAGCATAGAGGCGAACCTGGATGGAGCATCCCGACGGCGCAACGTTCCACCCGCGCAGACTTGGCAATTCGCCCGCCGCTAACCGCACCATCCATTCCACCAGATCGATGCCCGTCACCTCCTCGGTCACCCCATGCTCCACCTGGAGCCGCGTGTTCACTTCCAGAAAGTAGAACTGAGCCGTATCGTTGTCGTAAATGAATTCCACCGTGCCGGCCGATCCGTAGCCCACTCCCCCGCCCAGCCGCACCGCAGCCTCGAACAGCGCGCTGCGGGCCTTCCCGTCCAGGCCCGGCGCCGGCGTCTCCTCAATGACCTTCTGATTGCGGCGCTGTGCCGAGCAATCGCGCTCTCCCAAGGCGACCACTGTTCCCGCACCATCCCCGAAGATCTGAACCTCGATGTGCCGCGCATTGGCGACGAATTTCTCCAGATAGAGGCCGCCGGAGCCGAAGCTCGCGTGGCTCAGGCGCTCGACGGCCGCATACGATTCCGCAAGCTCCGCCGCCGACTCGCACAATCGCATGCCGATCCCGCCGCCCCCCGCCGTGCTCTTGAGCATCACCGGATAACCGATCTGCCGGGCGGCCGTGAGCGCCTCGCCTACCGAGTTCAGCAGCGACGTTCCGGGCAGCATCGGCACGCCGTTTTCGGCCGCAATCCGCCGCGCCATATGTTTCAGGCCGAACGCGCGTATCTGTTCCGGAGCTGGTCCGATGAACACGATTCCGCTACTCGCGCAGGCCTCGGCGAAATCCGCACTCTCACTGAGGAAACCGTAGCCCGGATGGATGGCCGCAGCCCCGGTTCTTCGCGCCGCCTCCAGCAACGCCGCCACCGAGAGGTAGCTCTGGGCCGGACCCAGGGGGTACTCCGGAGGTCCAATGCGGACCGCCTCATCGGCGCGCTCCACGTGCAGGGAATGCCGGTCCGCCTCCGAATAGACGGCCACCGAACCCACTCCCATCCGCCCGAGCGTGCGCATGATGCGGACGGCAATCGCGCCTCGATTGGCCACCAGGGCCTTGCGGAACATCAGTCCTCCGGCCCGTCCCAGATCAGCACCTCGACCGGGGTCGGATCGTAGCCGTTGCAGGGATTGTTGAGTTGCGGGCAGTTGCTGATCATCGCCAGCACGTCGGTTTCGGCGCGCATCTCCACGTATTTGCCCGGTTCGGAAATCCCGTCCTCGAACGTCAGCCGGCCCTCGGGCGTCACCGGAACGTTCATGAAGAAGTTGATGTTGCTGGTGATGTCGCGCTTCGTCATGCCGTGGTCCCACTCGATCACGGCTTTCAGGAAGCTGCTGCGGCAGGCGTGCATGTGCCGCTTATCGAGAGCGTAGCGGACCATGTTGCTTTCGTTGGCGCAGGCGCCGCCCAGCGTGTCATGGCGGCCGCATGTGTCGGCCACGATGGTCAGCAGCACTGTCCCTCCGTTCGACATCAGCCGCGTGCCCGTGGTGAGGTAGATGTTGCGCTGTTCGCGAATGGTATCTTGCGCGCTGTAGCGGTCGGAGTAGTCGCGCACGTTATAAAACAGAGTGTCTACGGCTTGATTTCCGCCGAGATCGACGATCCGGAAATAGTGCCCCTTGCGGATTTCATGGACCCACGGCTCGCCCGCCAGAATGACGGCGCGATACACGGCGTGGGCCGCGTCCAACTTGCTCTCGACGATTCCGATTCGGCTCATGTGTCTCCCACGGCCTTGCGGCCAGGCTGCCAGACCACATCAGGCGATGGTCTGTCCCACTACAGAAAATACCGTTCCGTCAGAGTAAAACCGCGTCCATTTTCGGGGCGCGAAAGCCGGCAAGGATCCTCGGGCCCGGCGGGTGGCGCGCGCCGGATCGACAAATGCACGGGTTTCGGGTCGTATTTCGGATGCGGATCGAGAGGGTGCTGGCAGGTATTCAGGATGACCAGCACGTTCATCTCGGCGCGAAGGCCGACGTACGAACCCGGCTTGGAATTCCCCGCATGGTACGTCATGCTTCCGTCTTCGGCCACATCCACGCGGCTGAAGAAATTCACGTTGGCGATGAGATCGCGCGGTCCCAGCCCCCATTTCCCCAACTCCACCAGAAAGCTATCGCGCGCGTTCTTGTGACAGTCGTTTCTTGAATCCTGATACCGCGCCTCTCCGTACTTCGCTCGTACGATCGCGGCGTTGGAATACCCACCGATGGGATCGTGCCACCCCACCGTATCCCCGGTGATCGAGCAAAGAATTCGGCCCATGTCCGAATAGAGGACCAAACCCTCAGTCAGCCGCGCGATGTGCTGGGCCTTGAGAGTATCCGGCATGTTGTAGCGCTCGGTGGGGCACTCGAAGTTGTAGAAGAGTGCGCCGGCATTCGCGCATCCTTCCACATCGGTGATCCGCAACGCGGTGCCGCGCTTCAATACATGCGACCAGCTTGCGCCAGGTTGGACCGTCTCTTCCCAAAGGACGGGCGATTCGCTCATATACTCCCCACTTTCCGGTTTTTGTAACAAGGCTAGGCGCGGTAGAATCCGTGCTTCAATCGGACAGATCACGAGCGGGAAGGGCAGGGAGGCCCGCAGCACACGTCCATGGCTGTCAGGCGAAGAAACACGCGGATGGAAATCCGGGCTCGCGTGATCCGCGCTGAGTTCGCCAGGGACATTGGTCACAGTATCCCAGGGCGGCAGGAATCTGTCGCGCAAAAAGTTTCTATTGCGCTCATCACAAATAGTAGGGCAGAAGCTCGGGCCTGCCAGGCGCGCGAACCTCGCGCTTGTTGCGTCAGCGAGCCGTCGCCTTCACCGCCAGTTTTTCACCTTCGGCCAGAACTCCTTGAGCGGCCATTTCAACCCGCGGCAATAGTACACGTCGAAATGCTCGTAAGGCATCGAATACGGATGATCGACTCTGGCGTGCTGTGGAACGTCCGCTACCACTTCCCGTTCCTGGAATTGCAGCGGAACATCGCGACCAGCCCGCCCATCCAAAACCAGGGCGTGCGCAACCAGCGGCGTTCCGGGGTCAGCAGCAGCCCAGCCACCAGGCCGAATCCGAAAATCAGCATGGAGTGCTTGTTCTCCAGTCCGATTCCGGCGAGCAGGCCAAACCAGAGCCACAGCTTCGGATTGCGCGTCTTGATGATGCGGATCACAAGGTAAGCGCAGCCCATCCAGAACAAAGGCTCGAACACGTTCATGGAAAGCCAGTTGTCCAATGCCAGAAAGCCCGGTGCTACCAGAACGGACAGTGCCGCCAGTCCTTGCGCGAATCGCCGCCCGCCCAACTCGCGGGCGATCAAGCCCGTCAACAGTACTTTCCCGGCGCCCGCCAGGGCGGGGAGCAG
Source organism: Terriglobia bacterium (assembly GCA_020073365.1). Classification (GTDB taxonomy): domain Bacteria; phylum Acidobacteriota; class Terriglobia; order Bryobacterales; family Bryobacteraceae; genus JAIQFL01. The sequence continues at coordinate 51,530 of JAIQFL010000018.1, forward strand.
ATGGATGGCAGGCAGGGACTCGCCCAGAAGCAGGCGCGTGATCCTGGCGATCAGTGCGATCAGCGGAGGCTGGTCGACATAACCCCAAGCCAGGTGCTGGGCGCACGCCAGATAGTACAGTTCGTCCACGAAGTAGCCGTAGTGGCGGCCGGCATAGAGGTGCAGCAGCAGCTTGACGGCGGCCACCACGCCCACCAGCGCGCCCGCGCCCAACAGCCATGGCCTCGGGTGTTCGGCAGATTCCGGACCAGAGGCGGGTCCGGCAACCGGTGCACTCACAAACTTCTCCTTAACTCAACCTACTCCGCGGTCAGTTCAAACCCATGGTCCGCGATGTTGGCGAACAGGGTCTCGGACTCGTGTCCGTGCAGGCGGAAGATCTGGCGCACGAGGTCGCATACGCTGTCATACCCTTGCTCGTAGAACACCAGGATGGACGGTCCCGCGCCGCTCAGGACGCACCCCAACAGGCCGGGCGCGCGCAACTTCAGGATCTCGTCGAGGCCCGGGACCAGGGGCACGCGATACGGCTGGTGAAAACGGTCTTCCAGGGCGGTAGGGAAGGCCCAGGTGGAACCGGTGGCCAGCGCGGCAATCAGCAGCGACGCGCGCTGCACGTTAAAAACGGCGTCCTGCCTGGAGTAGGAATCGGGCAGCACCGATCGCGCCAGGGAGGTCGGCAGATCGAAGTCCGGCACTACCACCCCGATGCCGAATCGCTTGGGCAGGTCCAGCCGAATGGAGCGCGTGACGCCGCCGGAATCGATGGCACTGGCCACGATCGAACCCAGCGTGCAGGGCGCTACGTTATCGGGATGGCCTTCCAGCCGCGCAGCTTCGTCCAGAATGCGCAGCGGCTTCCACCGAAGGTCCAGCAGATGGTCGGCGATCACCACCCCGGCGGTCAGCGCGGCCGCGCTGGAGCCCATGCCCTTGCCAATGGGGATGTCGTTGGAGATTTCCAACTCTATGGGCGGCACCTGCAGGCCCAGGCTTTGTCCCACGGCCACCGTAGTCTGCCAGATCAGGTTGTCCGCACTGGTGGGGATCTGCGCCGCGTCCCGCCCTTCCGCCCGGATAGCCAGGGTCTCGCTCTGCCGGAAGCGGCAGGTCAGATAGACTCCCAAGGCCAGCCCGAGCGCGTCAAACCCTGGACCCAGATTGGCGCTGGAAGCCGGTACCCGGACCGTGAACCACGACGTGGAAGGGCCGGGCATGCCCAACCCTACCGGATCTCCATGATTTCTTTTTCCTTCGACTTGGAGGCCAGGTCGATTTTCTCCATGTAGCTGTCGGTCAGCTTTTGGATCTCGTCGTGCGCCCGCTTGTCGTCGTCTTCGGTGACCTTCTTATCCTTCAACAGCTTCTTCACGGCTTCATTCCCGTCCCGTCGGATGGCCCGCACCGAGACGCGATGGTGCTCCGCGGCGGCATGCAGCTTCTTCACGAACTCCTTGCGGCGCTCCTCGGTCAACGGCGGAATCGGCAGGCGGATGATCTTCCCGTCGTTCCCCGGATTGAGACCCAGGTCGGAAATCCGGATGGCCTTCTCGATCGGCCCAATCTGCGAAACGTCCCACGGCTGGATGGTGATGAGGGCAGGCTCGGGAACGTGCAGGTTCGCGACCTGGTTCAGCGGGGTGGGGGTACCATAATAGTCCACCCGAATATGATCCAGAATTCCCAGTGAGGCGCGCCCCGTCCGAATCGCAGCCATCTCATGCTGCAGATCCGAGATGGCTTTCTCCATCCGGGTCTTCAGGTTGGCTTCCACTTCCTTGATCGAGTTGAAGGTTGGACCGCTGGGTGCTGCAGGCTGTTCTGTCTTCATAGCGCAGTGTCTCCGAAACGCGGCTTCCTAGTGAATCACGGTGCCGATAGGCTCACCCATCGACATACGCATTATATTGCCTGTTGTGTTCAGATTGAAAACGATAATCGGGAGCTTGTTGTCCCGGCACATCGCAATCGACGTCGCATCCATCACTCCCAGACCCTGCGACAGCACCTCGAGGTAGGTGATTTCGTGATAGCGCATCGCTTCGGGGAACTTTAGCGGGTCCTTGTTGTAAACGCCGTCCACCCGCGTGGCCTTGGCGATGACGTTCGCCTTGATTTCGAGCGCGCGGAGAGTGGCCGCTGTGTCGGTGGAAAAGTAGGGGTTGGAGGTGCCGGCGGCGAAGATCACGATCCGGCCCTTTTCGAGGTGCCGTATGGCGCGGCGCCGTATGTAGGGCTCGGCAACCTGGTGCATCTCGATCGCGCTCATGACTCGGGTGGGGATTCCCATCTGCTCCAGGGCGTCGGAAAGAGCCAGGGAGTTGATGACCGTGGCCAGCATGCCCATGTGGTCGGCCGTGACGCGATCCATCTTCTGGGCGGCGGCGGCCACACCCCGGAAGATGTTGCCGCCGCCCACGACCACGCCCACTTCGACCCCGGCTGCCGCCACGTCGGCCACTTCGCGCGCCAGGCTCTTCACGCGATCGGCGTCGATGCCGAAAGGGGCCCCGCCGGCCAGAGCTTCCCCGCTTAGCTTGAGCAGGATGCGCTGGTAACCGGGCATTATTGTGCGACCGGCCGGGCCGCCAGGCTCTCGCCACCGGCTTCCGCCGCGGAGTCGCCCACTTTGAAACGGACGAACCGCGCGATCGTGATGTTCTCGCCCAGCTTGGCGATCTTGAGTTTCACCAGTTGGCCGACACTCTGCGTGGCCTCTTTCACGAACGGCTGCTCGAGCAGGCAGACTTCTTCATAGAACTTGCCGATCCGGCCTTCGACGATCTTGTCCAGGATCTTCTCGGGCTTGCCTTCGAGCCTGGCGCGGTCGCGGGCGATCTCCCTCTCTTTGTCGAGGAGGCTCGCGGGGACGTCTTCCTTGCGGATGTAGCGTGGATCGGCCGCCGCGATGTGCATGGCGATGTCGTGAACCAGTTCCTGGAAATCGACGGTGCGCGCCACGAAATCCGATTCGCAGTTCACTTCCACCAGCACGCCCAGTTGGCCGCCGTGGTGGATGTAGCTGCCCATCAGGCCCTGCTTGGTCTCGCGCGACGCCTTCTTATGGGCGGACGCAATTCCGCGCTTGCGGAGCACGACTTCCCCTTCCGCCAGATCGCCCTTAGCTTCCACCAGGGCGTTCTTGCACTCCATCATCCCCGCGCCAGTGCGCTCGCGGAGTTGCTTTACTAATGCCGCGGTAATTTCCGCCATAGTCGTATCTTGCTCAATCCTGTAAGAATTATGGCCGCGGATGAACGCCGATGAACACGGATAAAAATGGAATCGGTGTTTGGTCTTATCCGTGTGAATCCGTGTTCATCCGTGGCCAAGTTTCTTAGTGTGCGCTCTCCGTCACCACCGGCTCGGACGCCGGCTCGGCCGTTTCAGAAGCGGGCCCCTTACGCTGCGAAACCGAAGGCTCGTCTTCCATGCTCATGCTCTCCGCCATGATCTTTTCGGCGTACTTGGGGTCTACGTACTCGGTGTACTCCATCATGGCTTCCTCGCCCGTGGATTCGTCCTGGACGATCTTGTCGGCGGTGAAGTCCTGTTCGGTGGCCAGTGCGCGGCCTTCCACCACCGCGTCCGCAATCTTGCTCGCAAACAGCCGAATCGCGCGCAACGCATCGTCGTTGCCCGGAATGACATAGTCCACTTCGTCCGGATCGCAGTTGGTATCCACGATGGCCACCACCGGGATACCCAGCCGGCGCGCTTCCTTCACCGCGATGGCTTCCTTGTTGGAATCGATTACGAAGAGCACGTCGGGGAGCCCTGGCATGTCTTTGATACCGGCCAGGTTCTGGTCCAGGTGCTTGCGTTCGCGTTCCAGCCGGATGACTTCCTTCTTGGGACGGCCGGCGTAGCCGCCTTCCACCGAAGCCATGCCTTCCAGTTCCTTGAGGCGCTTGATGGACTTCTGCACCGTCAACATGTTGGTGAGCAGTCCGCCGAGCCAGCGCTGGTTCACATAGTACATCAGGCAACGCTTGGCCTCTTCGGCGATGGCTTCCTGTGCCTGCCGCTTGGTGCCCACGAAGAGCACATTCTTGCCCTGCGCGGCCATCTCGCCCACAAACCGGGCGGCGTCTTTGAACATCTTCAGGGTCTTCTGTAGGTCGATGATGTAGATTCCGTTGCGTTCGCCGAAGATATATTCCTTCATCTTCGGATTCCAGCGCTTGGTCTGGTGCCCGAAGTGAACGCCAGCTTCGAGCAATTCCTTCATGGATATTGCGGGCAAACTACCTCCTAGTCAGTTTAGAGGGGCGAACCCTCGTTTAAGCCTTCCACAACCGTTCCGCCATCCGCCGCGCGGCCCAAAGCGAAATTTGCGCCGCGGAGAGGGAACGGTAGGCCGTTGATATACGCGAGCAGGAACCGGGCTTTCCCGGTCCCTACGGGGAATTTTAACGTTTGGAGAACTGGAACCGTTTGCGAGCACCCTTCTGGCCGTACTTCTTCCGCTCGTGCTTACGCGGGTCGCGGGTCAAAAAGCCGAGCTTCTTGAGCCGGGCCCGCAGTTCCGCATTGAACTCCACCAAAGCCCGGGCAATGCCCAGGCGAGCCGCGCCCGCCTGGCCGATGACGCCGCCGCCATCGGCGAGAATCAGAAGGTCGAACTTCTCCATGGTTTCGGTAGCCGCCAGCGGCTGGCGCACCATGGCGCGCGAACTCTCCGTGGGGAAATAGTTCTCGAACGCGCGGTTGTTGATCTTGATCTCGCCCTTGCCGGGCCGCAAGAACACGCGAGCCACCGATCGTTTGCGGCGGCCCGTACCCAAATATTGAACCATCGTCGCTGCCACTAAACCTCTACCTTCCGCGGTATGACCAGCGCCGCAGGCTTCTGCGCCGCGTGGGGATGCCGGTCACCCGCATAGACCTTGAGCTTCCGGTACATCTGTTTTCCAAGCTTTGTTTTCGGAAGCATGCCCTGGATGGCTTCTTCCACAATGCGGGTGGGGCGTTCGGCCCGCACGCGCTTGATGTTCGTTTCCACCAATCCGCCCGGGTATCCGGTGAAGTGGCGATAGACCTTGTCTTCTTCCTTCCGGCCGGTGAGCCGGACCTTACTGGCGTTGATGACGATCACGTGATCGCCGGTATCCAGGAACGGCGTATAGATCGGTTTAGTCTTGCCCATCAGCAGCATAGCCGCCTTGGTGGCGAGCTTGCCCAAGACCACGTTCTCGGCATCGATCAGATGCCACTGACGGGGCACGCCATTCTTGGAGGGGAACTCGGTACTCATTGACACACACGTCTCCAGCTCTTCGTACAGCAAAGTATTAAGCGTACCGAGATGAGGGGGTTATTGTCAAATCGAGGTTACGGCAAGAATACGTTGAGCACTCGCGGCGCAGCTTCCCGGTCTGCCCTTGGTGGGGCATGCTTGAGCTTGCCCAGCCAGCTATGCCCGCTCATCGGGAATAGCACGGCAGGTCGGTGAGCTGCTCCACTGGTACGTTACGATCGAAGTATCTCCACGACCTGGAAAGACAATCTCCGCGTGGCCCTGGTCTCGACCCGCAACCCGCTTAACATCGGGGCATCGGCCCGCGCCATGGCGAATTTCGGGTTCGCGCGGCTGCGCGTCGTCAATCCCTACGATGTCGCCTTCCGCGAAGCCCGCTCCGCCGTCGGGGCCGCGCCTTTGCTGCAATCCGCCGAAGAGTTCTCCAGCCTGGCCGATGCCGTAGCCGATTGCAAGCTGGTGGTGGGCACCACTTCCGTGGGCCATCGCGAGTTGCAGCACCCCATCCGCCGACTGGAGTACGGCGCGCGCCTCATCCGCCGTTCGCTGGCGCAGGCGCCGGTCGGGCTCCTGTTCGGCTCGGAGAAATTCGGCCTTTCCAACGAGGAGCTCAGCCACTGCCATTGGCTCATGCGCATCCCCACCGTGGACCCGGATCTCTCCATGAACCTGGGCCAGGCCGTGGCGTTGTGCCTCTACGAATTGGCGCGAGACCCCAAAGCTGTGGAGGCGCGGCCCGAGAGGATCCGGCGCGCGGGAGCGGCGGAGAACGAACAGATCACCGCGATGCTGATCGACGCGCTGCGGCAGAGCGGGTACATCAACCCGGTGACGGCCGCGTCTACGGAGGAAAAGATCCGGCGCCTGGTGCGGCGGCTGGATCTGGCGGCGCGCGACGCTCCGGTGCTGCTCGGCATGCTGCGGCAGGTGCTGTGGAAGATGGGAGGTCGCGAGTAAGAGTCCGCCTCGTGGAGACATCTGAGATAATCCGTCAAGAGAGATTTCCCGAAAATTTTTGGAAGCCTGCAACGGGCTGCCACCCCGCTCCGGTGACATTGGTGAAGGCGGCGCCCAGGGGCGAGTTTCGTTTGTGTAAAGACTGCAGATAGGTCTGCTCGTCGTAGGGCTTGTTGTCCTTCCAGCAACGGAAAATGATGCGAATCCATTT
>JAIQFL010000378.1 GCA_020073365.1 Terriglobia bacterium
GCTGGTGTCGCGCGCCGCATAGAATCCGAGTTTCTTGCGGAGGAGGTCGATGTCCGCCTGCTTCCCCGTGAGGAACAGCCAGCCCGGCCCGCCGTGAAACTTGACGCACCACACTCGGCTCGGCGTTATCCGCGAAGCCGATCTTCAGTCGGAAGATTGTCTCCTCGCCGATGCCGTACTTCGATTTGAACCAGGCGAGCACTTCAGCGTTTCCGGCCAGCCGCTGGTGATAGAGATCCGCCAAGGCGGTGAGCGCATCCCGCACCCTGAGCGTCAGGCGGTGCTGCTCTTCGGCCTCGGCGATCTCCTCCGCGGTGCGGCCGAGTTGCGACAACGGCGGCGCCCCCACCCGCGCAGCCAGAAAGTCCCGCGCCTGGCGGTGCGACTCCGGCATCTTGCCCGACTGGCCTCTCGTGACCACGCCGTCATGCACGAACTCGACAAGCTGCAGTACATCCCCGCCCACACCGCACCCGAAGCAGTACCAGCCCTGCTTGTCGAGCATGATGTGCAGTGACTGGTGCGATTGGCTCCGGTGATTCGGACAATCGCAGAACAGTGTCTGCCGCGAGTCCTGAGTGATGCGGCCGCCGAGGAGCTCGCGCGCAATCTCACCGATGTCGACATCGGTGATCTGCCGGTAATAGGCCTGGACGTCAACAGGCTGGTTCACGGACGCTCCTGATGGAGCAGGAATGAAAGGAACGTGTTGCGCCGGTCCACCTGGCGTTTCGCGGCGCAGTTGTCGATGCCCCATCGGTCGCCCAGGATGACCACGCTCTCCTTCGCCCGGGTCACTGCCGTGTAGAGCAGATTGCGGTGGTGCATGAACGAATGTGACTTGTGGGCGATGACCACGGCACAGGGGAACTCGGAGCCCTGCACTTTATGGATCGACGTGGCGTATGCCAACTGCACGTTGCCCAGCGCATCGGAACCGGCTTCAATCTCCACGGCGCGGCCATCGAACTCGATCACGAGACTGCCGTCTGCGCCAGCATTGACCACGATGCCCATGGCGCCGTTCATCACGCCCAACTCGTAGTCGTTCTTCATCTGGATCACCTTGTCACCCGGATAAGGCCGGGCGCGGTGGCCGGCCTCGACGGGAGACACCTCGACCCCGAACAACTTTTGCTGCAAAGGCGCTGCAACTCGATATTCAACTCCACCGTGCCGAGCGGGCCTTTGTGCGTCGGCGTGAGCACCTGGACATCGCGGATGAGATCGTAGCCGAGCCGCTCCCGGAGCACCTCTTCGAAGAGGAGCAACAGCATGCGCCGAACATCATCGCGGTCCACGAATTTGTCAATGACGTACCACGGCCGGCGCGCGCCGGTTTGCACATCCGATGTTGGCTGTACATCGCCGGTGAGAATGGCGGTAGAGTTTTCCTTCAGCGCGCCAGCCTGACGGATGATCCTGGTGAGGACGGTGGTCGGGATCGCCAACGACCGCACCAAGTCGCGCAGGAGGTTACCCGGCCTACCGGCGGCAATTGGTTGTGATCGCCGACAAGGACCACTGCGGTTCGCGCCCGATCCACGGCCTGGAACAGCCGCCAGGCGAGCGCGATATCCACCATGGAGACCTCGTCAACTACCAGGATGTCGGCTTCAATCGGGTTCAGCGCATCCCGCGAATACGTGTGGCCGTTGAAGACAAGCAGCCGATGGATTGTGCTGGCCTCGTGGCCGACCACTTCCTCGAGGCGTTTGGCAGCCTTGCCTGTGGGCGCGGCCAACACGACCTTCAATTCCAACCGTTCAGCTATGCTGGCGATGGTCGATACAGCGTATGTCTTGCCGCTGCCCGCGCCGCCGGTCATGAGCGAGATGGAGAAGTTGAGCGCGTTCCGCACGGCATCCCTCTGCTCGCGATTCAACTCGCCACCTTCGGCGTTGAGCAACTGATCCACCTCAGCGACCGCATGTGGGCTGCGCTGGGAGGCGGTCTGCAGCACTTCGGCGAGTTCCGTCTCCATCCGGTGGATCTCCGGATCGGCAACCACCAGCCGTTCGAATGGCTGCGAGACGAGTCGCCCCTCGGCGATCAGAGCTTCGAGATGCCCCTCAATCACCTCCCGGCTGTTGAGCGTGTCCATCACCAGCAGCGTGTTGGCGCGGTCAAGCAGATCTTCGAATTCCACCCAGCAGTCGCCATCATCGAGCGCGGCCAGCACGCTGTAGTGAAGCCCCGCGCGAATCCGCGATGGCAGATCTTTCGGTGTCCCCATCTTGCGCGCAATCTTGTCGACCCGCTTGAAGCCGAAGCCGGAGATCTCCCCCATGAGGACGTACGGATCGGAGTCCAGGATCGGCACCACCTGACTACCGAACTTGCCCACCAGCGTCGTGACCTGGTGATGCGTCAACCCGAACGCCGACAGGTAAGCCATCGCCGTATTGAAATCGCTGTTGGCGATCCAGATACGCTGCAACTCAAGCGCGGTTTCCACGGGCACCTTGGCGGCCGCCGCCACCGCCTCCGGTCTGGTCCGGATCGCAACGTCGAAGCCGCGCCCAAACTCATCGGCAATCTGACGCGCCTTCACGGGTCCGATGCCCTTTACGTCCGGATGATTGGCGAGGAAGTTCGCCAGGCCATCCGGGTCCATTTCCAGGTCGTGCCCCATGAACTCGGCCTCGAACTGGCGTCCGTACTTGGGATGATCAACCCAATGGCCCTCCAGCCGAACCGCATCGTTCTCCCGAATGAAAACCTGCCGGCGAACTTCATGACGGCGCCCGCTGTCGTCCGAAGGCGGCCAGCGGAAAACGCCGGTCCCGAATAGAAGACCGTCTCCACCACGCCGCGGATGCTGCTGCGCTCTGCTGTCATGTCCCCCACCTCGCATGCGCGGCGATCAAGTAAGCCTGAACGAAATGGCAGGCAGCCTGACGATTCCCGCAGAAGAATACCGGGACACGAAAGTCGAGGATGATCGACAGCGCATTCCCGAGCACCGCGTTCGGGTGCGCCTCGCCCCGGTACCGCTGCAGCGGTACATCTGACATGCCCGCCTCAACCACCACGCACGCCGCCCGATATCCGGCGAGCTTCCGCAATTCGTCGCGGAACCGCTTTCGAGCGTGAATCACCGTGGACACTAAATCGTCCAGGGTCTTCCGCTCCACCACGACGCATCCTTCCAGTCCCGCCACGGAGTAATCCCCGGCTGGCAGCGCCCGCCGCACTGCGGCCACCAGCCGGGGATCGAACGAGTAGGGTTCCTGTTCGCGCGTGTCGATGATGATCGTCGCCGGCCGCTGGCTAGAACGGGACAAGCGCGTCCCCTGCATCCTGGCGGAATTTGCTGGGGGCCCGGTCGTTCTCGATGCGGCGGTTGAAGAAGATGTTCTCGTTGTCGCCCTTGGTCTTCTTGGTGACTTCGAGCTTCACGTCGAGCAGCTTCTTCAGGTGCTTGGGCAACTCGGACAGCTTGTCGAGATCGAGGCCGCACGTGTGGAGGTCGGTTTTCACGTATTTCAGCGTGTTGTGGGTGATCACGCTGTTTCGCCACATCAGCCGGTCGATGAACTTCGGCGCGATGACGCGGAGCGTCCACTTCAGCATCGGGTTCCCGCTGCTCTGCGCCTCCGTCAACTCGACCTTCTCCACGGTCACTTGATACTTGCCGTCCGGAACGCTCTCGAATTCACCGCGCTCTTCCCGTTGTTCGGAGCTGAAGTCTTTGTCAAACTGCGTCAGATCGATCGCGTGTTTACTCATGTTTCGTCTCCTGTTGGGAACTCACTTTCGCCGACGGCGTCTTGGCGGCCAGCGCGGGCTTGAGAGGCGCGACGGCGGTGTTGAATGCATCGAGGAACATCCGGAAGTCGAGATCGATGGTTTCCGGAAGCCGCCCGGTCCGGTCGCCCGCCTCGTAGTAGAGGCTGGGCTTGGTGCGAATGACGCGGCGGATACTCTTCGCGCCGTCGTCTCCAGTGGTCAAATCCAGGTCGCAAAACAGCACCTGGTCCACCATGCCGAGCACGATTTTCCGGGCCTTGTCGGGCAGGGTGGGCACGACGCGGGTGTACTTTCCGGTTCGCGTGTCGACCTCGATCTCCTTGGCGTGCGAAATCAGAAACAGGCCGTACGGCAAGAACGCCAGTTTCGTGAGCACCCGCTGAAATTCGTTATTGACGAGGGCGTAGCCTTTGCCATAGCCGAGGTCGGACTCGTGCTCGATCTTGGCCTTCTTCACGATGTAATCCGTGCAGAACTTGTAGGCGTTGTCGATGGTGTCGATGATCACGGTTTTGAAGGGATGCTTCCCCTCGGTGATTTCGGCGCAGGCGTTGAGCAAGTCGTCCCAGGACTGGAGCGCCACCTGGTAGACGTCGAGGGCATTCAGACCGGGCTCGGTGGCCAGGAATAGCGCGCCCTCGGAGTTCGAGCAGAACGTGGATTTACCGATTTTCGTTTGGCCGTACACCAGCACGGTGAGGTCGGCCAGGTCGGGCTTTGGGTTCGTTTTGGCGGTTGGCAGCATGATTCTCCTTTTCAGAAAGTTGGCTCGGGCGCGTCGGCGGGCAACACCCGCAATTCCTCGTTGGGCGCCACGCGCTGGTAGAAGTTCTCAATCAGGTTCGGATTGCCGTTGGAGCGGCAGAGGGCAAAGTAGGGGCAAGGCCGCTGGTAATTGAAGCAGAATGCAGTGTTCTGGTAGAAAACGCCGCGTCGGCGCGCGTCCAGGAAGGCCTGGGTAAGCTCCCAGAGTTCGCTGCGCAGAATGTCGAACCGGTCGTGGGACAGGTCCAGCATCTCGCGGTGGAGCATCAAGGGCTCGGCGTACTTCTCAGTGAGGCGTTCCTGGAATTCCTGGTCGGTCTCGGGCATGCGGCGCTTCGCGGAACTCTTCCCGGTCTTCGACTTCGCCAGCAGCTCCGCGCGACGGGCCTGGAATTCCTCTTCCGTCTCCCCTTTGCTCTGCTGGAGCTTGGCTTTCACCAACACGTTGTAGAGGATGCCGGTCATGGGGATGCCCATCGTCTGCTCGATGTAGTGGGCGTAGATGGTGATCTGGAAGTCGGTCCAGAGCTTTTCGAGGTAATCCGAATCGATCTGCGCCGCCGTTTTGTGTTCGAGGATGAAGAACTCGCCGCGGATGCGGACGATGCCGTCCACGTTGCCAGCGAGCACAAAACTGCGCGATGCCGCGCCGGTGGCTGGTTCACGATGGGGCCCTCGAAGTTCTTTTCGAGTGCGATGACTTCGAAGCCCTCGGTGGCGTACTGCACGGCGTAGGCCTTCATCATCGCGATGGCGAGGTGCCAATCCCGACGCTGGTTGTCATCCTGGAGGTGGTTGGGGCAGAGCTTGTCGATGAGGGCGAGCACTTCATACAGGTCGCGCCGCTGGTGCCACGCCTGAAGGCACTCGTGGATGAGCGATCCGAAGTGCAGGTTCCGGTCGCGCTGCAGCGGCACGAGCCGCTGCTGGTAGCGCCAGTCCACTGCCTTACGGCAATTCCGGAACAGGCTCCACATCGAATACGTGGAAACGACGGGCGCGGCGGTCATCGGGTATCTCTGCGTTTCGCGAGCCGCTCCGGAGTCAGCCCTGCTTCTTCGAACGCCGCGCGGATCTGCCTGATGAAATGGTTGATGCCAGAGCGGGACTTTCCCGTGTGCTCACAGATCTCGGCGACGCTCATATCCCTGAGGAGCAGGGCGACTGCGCGAAGATGCTCCGGGAGCCGTAGAAGCACGTGCTGGACATCGAGCCGGAGTTCCCGCTCAGCGCCGGAGTCCTCGCCGGGTGCGTCGGTGAGGGGATCGAGCCAATTCTCGTCGTCGCCGCAAACACCGTCGCCGGCCTCGCCGCTGAACAGCAGCGAGTGCTTCTGTTGCTCCGAAGCCAGGGCCGCCGATCTGTGCCGCATGATCCCGCGAACGAATCCATGCCAGTCACCCCGCTCCGGGCGGAAGCGCGGCAGTCGCTGCAGGAGATCGAGAAACATCTCCTGGCGCAGGTCGTCCCAGTCGTCAACAGTGAATCGGCCGCGGCGCACTAGATGGCTGGCGCACATCGACGCTTGCCGGAGAACATACGGATCGACGCCGAATGGAGTAGCGATGGCCGGTGTCATTGGGCCACCCTCCGCAGCCGTGGCTCCACGATCATCCGGCGCGGGATGCCGTATCGAACATCGATCCGCTCGATGGTGCCGTCGCCGAGTCCGTCCAGTTCGGCCAGAAGGCGTAGCGCTTCGGCACGAAGGTCGAAGTTGCCCAGGTCGTGTTCGTCACGCCGGCCGTCCTCTGCGTCCAACTTCAGTTCGATGAACACGAGCGGAACGGGATTGAAGACCGGCTCACCGCCGCGCACCTCGAGCCCATCCACATGGCCGAAGTTGATTGTCTGAAAAAGCCGCAGGAGCGCCTGCCTGGGACCGGACAGATCCCGGAGCCGCGTGAGTGTGGGCGCCGCCGCTGGCGGGCCGTTTTGAGTCTTGGTAGCAGTAGGTGCCGAATTCATGTTCGCCTCTGCTACCGGCAGGGTGAATATTCACCCTGGAGGCCAAAATGGGGCTCCCAAGAAAGTCAAGCGCTTGAAAACAGGCTAAATAGAGTCGGACGATTTCTTCAGGGGCCGTTTGGTGCCAGGGTGAATATTCACCGTGCCCGCCTGACTTGAGGCAGAATGACGGGTACTAGCCTCCTGGTAACAGAAATCGAAATCGGTTAGCGGCGTTGACCGCCATACTAGCGACCAAGGTCGCATGTCGCCCGACGGTCAGGACCACGTTAACGGCGGTAAGCCGACTCGGGACTAATCCGGGACACGTGGACTCCTGTCACGCAATCTGTCCCTGAACCACAATCAGTAGTCATCTCCTGAAATCCCGCCAAGTGAACCGAGTAGCGCCGCTCAGTGTGCCGTTGGTTCGCCGCGACGCAAGGCGCTTGTCCACTCGGCAACCGGACTTCGCCTCTCTCTCTACTGTCGCCGGGGAGCACTTCTCCCTGTACTTGGGATCGGCCCCGCCCTACAATAAAGTATCGTTCGATACGGTATTGATATCTGAAGTCTGAGGCTCACGTGTCGGTCACGACCGAACTTCCACCTCCAAAACCGTCGCAGATGCAGGAGGACCTCGGCCGGGATCTCCCGCACATTTGAAATGGCTTATCGACACGGGTGAACGCCTAAAAACGGTTGATGGAAAGACAATCGAGGTCTGGGAGCTCCGCCACGGGAAGGAGGAGGATATCCTGTCCGAGTGGGCTAAACACTTCCGTACTCACTACTGCTCCGACGCCAGCATCGACTTCCTGCGTGGCCAGCTGCCCCGCAAGAAATATCTGGAGGATATCAAATTTCCGTCGCGAACGTCGAAGCTGGGACCTAGCGTTCGGGCTGGGGACTTCGCTGAGATCCTGGTCGCCGATTTTCTACAGTGGATTCTGGGTTATTCCGTTCCGCGCGTTCGGTGGAATTCCAAAATCGTCAGAGATGAATCCCCCAAAGGCAGTGATGTCATCGGTTTTTACTTTGAAGACGAAAAAAAGAGCATCGCCCAAGGACGCGCTGGCCGTTTTCGAATCCAAGGCCAGCTTTTCGGGCTCCTCAACCACAAATCGAATGCAGGACGCGATTAACGACTCTGCCAAAGACCGCATTCGGATCGACGAATCCTTGAACTACATCAAACAGAGACTGTTCGAAACCGGCGACAAGAAAGAGGCACAGAATATCGAGCGGTTTCAGAATCCAGTCGATCTCCCGTATCGGGAGGTCCATGGCGCGGCCGCTCTATTCGCGCTCGTTTGCGCGGCCGATACTCAGAAGACGCCGGCCAAGGTATCGAGGATTTCGCTTGAGTTAGGGCGGCACATTCCAGCCGCACCCCAACTCGGAGAATCTTCGCCTCGTGGTCATTAAAGGCAGCGAAATGATGACTCTAGTGCACGAACTCTACAGGAGAGCTGCCGATGAAGCCTGAACAAAGATCCCATACCCTTCTCGGCATCACCCGTTCGAAGGCGAAGATGTTCGAATATGATGTTCCGCCCCAATATCACATCAACATTCCTCAGGACCCAAGCAGGCTTTTTACGCTCTCGATCGGTATGCTCGGTGACCTCGCAGCCCGATCGAACGAAGACTCTCCCGAACCCCAACACCTGAACACCCTCCGAGCAAACCTCCAATTTTCCGCGCGCTTTTTTGACTCGTACATGCAGGGCAGGTTCAATCAAAGCCTGGACCCCTATGTTATTCTTCTCGGCGCCGCGTCATATTATCTCTGCGAGCTGCCGGGCAGTTCGGTTGTTCTCGCCCAGTTCATGGGGACCCATTCTCCCGATCTTGGGGGCGCAGGACTCGAAGACCTGCTTCGTTGGACGTTGCAGGGGGATCTTTCAAACGTCGTCGATGCCGTCGAGGGTCCCTACGCGCCATTAATCGCTGCCATTACGCCCGCTATACGCCAGTTCTTTGTCGACGGCAGCGGCCTGGAAGATCTCTTCCGCCGATGCAATGAACTGAAACGTACGGCATACGATCTCGGCAGCCCGCGCCAGTTGCTGTTGGCCGATGTTCTATGCGCCGTTGTTCGAAAAAAATGCAGCAATTCGAGCTGGCAGGCGCTCCCGCACTATACGAACCTCTCCCATGACCAGTGGCTCGCTACCCTCCAAAAGCCGGGCTTCATGAGCGAGCTCTGGCCCGCCCAGCATCTGCTCGGGCAGTCGGGAGTCCTCCGCGGGGCTTCTGCGGTCGTGCAAATGCCGACGAGCGCCGGAAAAACACGTGCCACCGAACTGATAATTCGTAGCGCCTTTCTAGCTGGCCGCACATCGCTTGCCGTCATTGTCGCGCCGTTCAGGGCGCTTTGCCACGAGATAAGGAACAGTTTCGTCGGAGCCTTCCGAAACGAGCCGGTTAATGTCGATGAGCTGTCGGACGTGATGCAGGGCGACTTCGAAATCGCCCAGATTTTGGGCGCTAGGCAAGTCCTCGTGGTAACACCCGAAAAGTTCGTCTACGTGCTCCGCCATACCCCGGAACTCGCCTCACATATCGGAGTGCTCATCTTCGACGAGGGACACCAGTTCGATTCCGGAACTCGCGGAATCACCTACGAGCTACTCCTGACGTCACTGAAATCGATGTTGCCACCGACAGTGCAAAAGATCCTGATCTCCGCGGTCATAAGCAATGCGCCCGCGCTGGCCGAGTGGCTAAACGGGACCGGCTCGGAGGTCGTTTCCGGAACCAAGCTCGTCCCTACATTTCGCACCGTTGGGTTTAGTGAGCTGGACAACGTCTCTTGGCCGACTGGATTTTGTTGCCGACGATGACCCTGAAAAACAAGAGTTTTTCGTACCGAGAGTCATTGAACAACTTCCGCTTCATCGAAAACCAAGGGAAAGGAAGGACCGAGTATTTCCGGATCGTTCGGATGGCCAGTCGGTGGCGCTGCTTCTCGCTCTTAAGCTCGTGAAGAATGGCGCCGTCGCCATCTTTTGCGGCCGAAAAGACACGGCCGCCAATCTCTGCGAAAAAGCCGTAGACATATTTGAGCGTCAGGTTCCGCTCGCCGCGCCTGTTGCCCACTCCGATGTCGGCGAAGTCAAGCGACTGGCCTATCTTCACGCGCAAAACCTGGGTCCAGAGGCCGCCGCCACGCGAAGCGCAGCGCTTGGGATTTTCGCGCATCACGGCAATACCCCCCATGGAATTCGATTAGCTGTCGAACATGCGATGCGTACAGGCCTTGCTCGTTTCGTCGTGTGCACATCAACCCTCGCGCAAGGAGTCAATTCCCTATTCGATACTTGCTCGTGACCAGCATCTACCAGGGCGCGGAACCAATCAAGGTCCGCGACTTTCACAACCTGATTGGCCGGGCCGGGCGGGCCGGCATGCACACGGAGGGCAGTATCTTCTTCGCCGACGCCGACGTTTACGATGGACGGAACAGTGACGATGATAAATGGCGGTGGAAACAGGTCAAAGAACTGCTGGAACCCTCAAATTCAGAACCCTGCATCAGCTCTCTTTTATCTTTCTTCGAACCCTTGCGAAGTGACGACGGCAAGTACCGGATCAAGCTCGACGCGATGGAGTTCGTAACGAGTTACATCAATGACTCGGCAAGCTTGCAGCACCTCGCCGAAGAGTTCGCGACCAATCACGCGGACAAGGGTTTTACGCGGCAGGGCCTTGAGACGCAGATATCGTGGAAAGCCAATGTGATCGCCGCTGTTGAGAGTTTCTTGATGTCGCACTGGGATACAGGCGATATCGCAATGACGATGGAGGGCGCTGTTGCACTCGCCCACGGCACGCTTGCCTACTTCTTAGCCAACGCCGAAACCAAGGAAAGGCTTGTCGCGCTTTTCAGAGTTCTTGCGGAAAACGTGGCGCAAAAGGTGATCGATCCGGCGCGGAGGAAAGTATACGGCAAAACGCTGTACGGCGTATCGGCTTCACAGGGCAATCGAAGAATGGGTCCGGGCGCATCTCGCCAAGCTAGTTTCCGCTGAATCCGCCGAACGGGTCCTGAGCTTTCTGTGGCCTCTCCTTCTCTCCTATAACCAAAACAGCACGTTACGGAGATGCAGCAAGCCGGAAGCCCTGGAAGATCTGGCGCTAGCCTCAGAACTCCTAT